>JBIIXY010000088.1:0-9874 GCA_044347105.1 Prochlorococcaceae cyanobacterium | reverse complement strand
TGCCGGGCGATCTGCTGGTGGTGAACGACACGCGGGTGCTGCGGGCGCGGCTGGAGGCGAGGCGCCCGACGGGGGGAGCGGTGGAGCTGCTGGTGCTGGAGCCGTGGCAACCGCCCGCCCACGCCGGCACTGGCGGGGTAGCGGCCGGGCCGGGGCGTTGGCTGTGCCTGGCCAAGCCGGCCAAGAAGCTCAGGGCGGGCGACTGGATCGAGGTGGTGGCCGATGGCCAGCCGCCGCTGGCGGTGCAGGTGCTGGGCAGCGATCCTGAAACCGGCGGGCGGATCGTGCAGTTCCCGGCCGGCTGCGTGGATGCCGCAGCCCTGGAGCCGCTGCTGGTGCGCTACGGCGCCATCCCCCTGCCGCCTTACATCCACGAGCACGACGCCGCCGACAACGAGCGCTACCAGACCTGCTACGCCGCCCGCCCGGGGGCGGTGGCCGCGCCCACGGCCGGACTGCACCTCAGCGATGCGCTGCTGGCGGCGATCCGCGCCCGGGGCGTGGAGCTGGCCACCACCACTCTGCACGTGGGCCTGGGCACCTTCCGGCCCGTGGAAACGGAGGACCTGCGCCAGCTGCAGCTGCACAGCGAGTGGGTGGAGGTGACGCCGGCGCTGGTGGAGGCGGTGGCCGCCTGCCGTGCCCGGGGCGGGCGGGTGATCGCCGTGGGCACCACCTCGGTGCGCAGCCTGGAGGCGGTGGCCCAGCTGAACGGCGGCGCGTTGCGGCCCCACACGGGCCCGGTGAGCCTGGTGATCCAGCCCGGCTACCGCTTCGCGGTGGTGCAGGGTCTGCTCACCAACTTCCACCTGCCGAAGAGCTCCCTGCTGCTGCTGGTGAGTGCCCTGATCGGCCGCGAGCGCCTGCTGGCCCTGTACGGCGAGGCGATCGAGCGTGAGTACCGCTTCTTCTCCTACGGCGATGCCATGTGGATCGCGCCGGAGGCGGTGCTCAGCGGTGCGCGTCCAGCTGAAGGCAGCCATACGCCCGCACCATCGGCTTTGGCGTGAGCACCATGATGCTGTCGCTCACCGACTGGGCCACCAGCAGGCGATCAAAGGGATCGTTGTGGTGCTGGGGCAGCTCGAAACCGGACGCTTCGCACCACTGGATGGCCTGAGCCGTGGAGA
Source organism: Prochlorococcaceae cyanobacterium (assembly GCA_044347105.1). Lineage (GTDB taxonomy): Bacteria > Cyanobacteriota > Cyanobacteriia > PCC-6307 > Cyanobiaceae > NIES-981. The sequence continues at coordinate 8,744 of JBIIXY010000088.1, read as the reverse complement.
GGGGCATTCCCCCACCCTCGCGGCCGTGCTTGATGCTGATCTCCCAGAGCGAGGCGTGGCTGAGCAGCACGCGGGGCGCCTGAAACTGGATCAGTTCCCTGCAGAGCGGGCCGAGACGGGGGTCGTCGCTGATGGTCCAGAGAAAGGTGTGCGTGTCCAGCAGCACGCTCATCGAAGCTTGCATCACCCACCCGGCTCGAACAGTGCGGCGATCTGCGGGTTGGCGCTGTCGATCGAGTCGGTCAGGGTGAAGGCGCCGTGGGCCACCCCCAGTAGCCGTTGGCGCCGGGTGGGGGCAAGGGTGGTGAGACGCGCCACCGGGCGACCATGGCGGGCGATCACGATTTCGCTGTGCTCGCCTGTTTCGATGGCTTCCACGAGCCTGGACAGCTGGGTCTTGGCCTCGAGCATGTTCACCTGTCGCGGCACGGGCACAGGGCTGGCCATCATCGGGTTGGTCTGCGCTTGACCAGACCAGACGAAGTTTGTCTGGCGGGTGTTGTTGCGCCGGTTGAGCTGGCTAGACCAGACCAAGCTGCGGGCCGTCGGGTGCCGGCTGGCCGATCCATCAAGGGCCAGGGCGGCTCAAGGGTGGCGCGGCTACCTGGGAATGGGGCTGCGAGCTTGGTTCGATGGCGGGAGCTGACGTTGTGCTGATCGGAGGGGAGCGGGGCGGATGTTGCGTTGATGAGCTTGGCTAGACCAGACCAGCTCCCTTTGCAAACAATTGGGATCCGGCGTTGTTGCGGCGTGGCTGGGGTGGACAGCAAAAAGCCCCCGGCGAGCTGGCGCGGGGGCTGGGGGCGCGGGGCGCTTGGCGAGCGGGGTTCAGGCAGCGGCCAGGTTGGCGGCCACGAAGTCCCAGTTCACCAGCTTCTCGAGGTAGGTGGTGATGTAGTCGGGCCGGCGGTTCTGGTAGTCGAGGTAGTAGGCGTGCTCCCACACGTCCATGGTGAGCAGGGCGGTCTGCCCGTGGGCGAGGGGCAGGTCGGCGTTGGCGGTCTTGGTGACCTTGAGGGTGCCGCCATCGAGCACCAGCCAGGCCCAGCCGCTGCCGAACTGGGTGGCGCCGGCGGTCTTGAACTGCTCCACGAAGGCTTCGAAGCTGCCGAAATCGGCGTTGATCTTCTCGGCCAGGGCGCCGCTGGGCTGGCCGCCGCCGCCGGGCTTCATGCACTGCCAGTAGAAGCTGTGGTTCCACACCTGGGCGGCGTTGTTGAACACGCCGGCCTTGGCGGCATCACCGGCCACGGCTGTGATGGTGTCTTCGAGGCTCTTGCCCTCCAGGTCGGTGCCGGCCACCAGGTTGTTGAGGTTGGTGACGTAGGCGTTGTGGTGCTTGCCGTGGTGGAACTCGAGGGTGCCGCGGGAGATGTGGGGCTCGAGCGCGTCGAGGGGGTAGGGCAGCGCGGGCAGCGTGTGAGCCATGGGACGGGATCGGGTGCTTTTTGTTGCCGGCCGGGGTGCCCGTCGGCCGCGGCATCCTAACGATCGCTACAGGTTTCGAAATTCCCGCCGGGGTGGGGGTATCCGGCGGGGGCGGGCTGATCAGCCGCGGATCTCGAGCAGTTCCACCTCGAAGATCAGGGTGGCGTTGGGGGGGATGACGCCGCCGGCGCCGCGCTCGCCGTAGGCCAGGTCGGGGGGGATCACCAGCTTGCGCTTGCCGCCCACCTGCATGCCGGCCACGCCCTCATCCCAGCCCTTGATCACGCGGCCGGCTCCGAGGGGGAAGGAGAAGGGGCCGCGGCCGTAGCTGCTGTCGAACTCCTTGCCGCTCTGGAGGGTGCCGCGGTAGTTCACCGCCACCGTTTGGCCGGCGCGGGCCTCGGGGCCATCGCCGACCACCAGGTCGGTGATGCGCAGGCCGCTCTCGGTGATGCGCTCCTTGGCGGCCACCAGCTCGCCGCCGAGGGCGCCGGCCTGGGCCAGGTCGCCGCTGCCCTGGTCGCTTGCGGCGGTGTTGCTGGTGCTGTCGCTGGCCATGGTGAACAGAGTTGGGTTGGGGTCTTCGGGATCGAGTTCAAAGGCGGCCCGGGCGGCGGCGGGCTGGGCGGCGGCGGCCCGGCCGGCGGCGAAGGCCTCGCTTGTGGCGGGGGGAGAGGCGGCCGCCACCGTGGTGGGGCTCACCAGCTGGCTGATCAGGGCCAGCAGCAGGCAGGCCAGGCACACGCCCGTGCTGATCAGGATGTCTCGCATGGCTGGGCTGCAACTGCGAACGATTCTTGCTCAGACCGTTGCTCAGACGCCGCTAGTGGGGGTGCCGGAGCCGGTGTCGCTGGCCTGGCGTTGGCGCAGGGCCTGCTCCAGCCGGTCGATGCGGCCGCGCAGTTCGTCGAGTTCGCGCTGCTGGGGCAGGCCGAGGTCCTGCAGCAGCTGGTCGCGGTTGCGCTCCAGCTGGCGGCTGGCCTGCTCCTCGAGGCCGGGGGTTTCGCCGCGCAGGGCGCGCAGCACGTCCTCCACCAGCACCGAGGCGTGGCTGGGGTCGAGCTTGCCGCTGCGCACCCACTCCTGGCTCACGTAGCGCAGCCGCTCCGCCACCAGCGAGCCTGTGCCCAGACCGCGCAGCAGCAGCTGTTGCAGAGGGTTGTTGGCGTCCATGGGCCGGGCGGATGGGGTGCCTTCCAACCCTGGCGCCTCGCGGGGCCGCTGGCCATGGGGGAAACCGAAGCGCGGCGATTCGGCTGCTGGCCGGGTGCTTTCTAGGCTCAGCGGCCATGGGCGATTCACCCTCTCCGCGTTGCTGGTTGCAGGCACTGCTGGGGGGCGTGCTGGCCGGATGGGGGCTGGCTCCGCCGGCCGGGCCGCTGCTGGCGGTGGTGGCGGTGCCGCTGCTGTGGCTTGGCGTGGCGCTGTTGTGGCGGCTGCAGGAGAGGCCTGCCGCCGGACGGCTTTCGGCGCTGTGGGGCGCTCTGGCGATTGGGCTGAGCCACCGCTGGCTGCTGGCGCTGCACCCGCTCGACTGGATTGGTGTGCCCCTCCCCCTCAGCCTGCCGCTCTGCTGGTTGCTGCTGCTGGCCTGCGGCGGATTGGCGGCTGTGTTGCTGCTCACCTGGAGCGCGCTGGCCCAGCGGCTGGGGCCGCGGCGGCCGGGCGCTGCCCTGCTGCTGGCGGCATGCTGGGGTGTGGCGGAGGTGCTGCTGGCGCGCGGGCCGCTGTTCTGGTTCGGGCTGGGGGCGGCCGCTCCAACGGGTGATCCGGCGTTGGCGGGGCTGGCGGCATGGGGCGGCTCGGGATTGCTGGCGGCGCTGCAGCTGCTGATCGGCTGGGGGCTGTGGCGGCTGCTGGAGCGTGGTGCCGGAGCGGGGGCCTGGTGGGGTGCGGCGCTGGTGCTGCTGCTGGGCCTGCACGGGCTGGGGGCGCTGCAGCTGCAGGCGGGTGTAGCCGCCGCCAGCGAGCGGCTGCTGCTGGTGCAGCCGGCCATCCCCACCCGCGAGAAGCAGCAGTGGACGGCGCGGCGGTGGCTCGAGCGCCAGCTGAGGGCTGCCCTGGCGGAGGCGGAGGCGTCTGGGGCCGACCTGGTGCTGCTGCCGGAGGGGGCGTTGGGGCTGGAGCCGCTGCTGGCGGCGCCGGCGCCGGTGGAGCTGATCAGCGGCGGTTTCCGCTGGGCTGGGGCGGCGAGCGGGGGCGCGCAGGAGCAGCGCAGCGCCCTGCTGCGCTTTGCGGCCGGTGAACGCCGCTTCAGCAGCGCGCTCGACAAGTACCGACTGGTACCGCTGGGGGAGTGGGTGCCGTTCAGCGGCCTGGTGCGCTGGAGCGGCCTCTCGGCCGTGGGCGGCTTGGAGCCGGGATCACCCTCGCGGCTGCTGGCCCGGCCGGGTGGGGCGCTGGCGGGGGCGATCTGCTACGAGATCGCCGACGGCACGGCGCTGCGCCGGGCGGTGCGCGCCGGGGCGGGCTGGCTGCTGGCCAGCGCCAACCTCGACCCCTACCCGCCGCTGCTGCAGCGGCAGTTCACGGCGCTGGCGCAGCTGCGGGCGATCGAGAGCGGCCGCTGGCTGGTGAGCGTGGCCAACACCGGCCCCAGCCAGCTGATCGACCCTCGGGGCCAGGTGAGGCGCCGTCTGCCGGCGGGCGTGCCGGCCACCGGCCAGGCCACGGTGCCGGCGCTCACGGGGCTGACGCCCTATGGCCGCTGGGGCGAGCTGCCCCTGCTGGGTATCGGCCTGCTGGGTCTGGCGCTGCTCACCAGATCAGACCAGACGAGGTGCGGCCGCTGAGCATCACGCCTCGGGGCCAGCAGCGCCAGAAAACAATGCAAAAGCGAAAAAAGGCACGACCGCCGGGTCTGCGTAGTTCTAGGGTGGTTGTGTCTGAGCGCAGACCCGTGCGAATCACGCCATGTGACCACGAAGTGTTGGTGGCCCTCAGTTGCCAGGAGGCCTCACGGCTGATGGATGCCTGTGCGATGGTGGTGCTGGCGGCTGAATCGGTGCCGGGCGTCCAGCTTCCCGCCGATCTGGCCGCCCTGCTCTGCGACCTGTTTGACGGTCTTCACACCAGCGCTGATTCAACAGGCAGCAGCGATCAGCCCCATGGTGTATCCAGCTCTGTGCAAGCCCCATGAAGGTGACCCACCACGGCGACGAGCACCTGCTCTGCCTGTCCTCGGAGGAGGTTGGGCTGCTGGTGGACCTCTGCCACGCTGGAGCGTTCTCCGATCTGCTGCCGCGTTCGCGCTCGAAGCGCCGGCGGCTGGAGAGCTTTCTGGGTGATGTGCGCGCCACGCTGATGCGCACGGCCCAGGGGCAGCGGCGTCGCCAGCCTTCGGTGCAGGCCTGAGAATGGCGCTGGTCTGGCATCGGTAAGTTTGTTGAGATCAAGCGGCAGCCAGCCGATGCACGCTCCCACCCCTTCCTGGCCGCTCCGCCCCATCCGCTGGCGCGCAAGTTGGTTGCCCCTGGCGTGCGGTGTTCTGATGGTGGGTCATCCCTTGCAGCCGCTGGTGGTTTCGGCCCAGGTCCCGGAGCAGCAGCCGGGCCAACCCGCCACCGCCAACCCTGCAAGCGAACCAGCCCCAGCACCCACGATCGATCCGGCGCTGTACTTGCAGGACGCCTACATTCTCGGCCCCGGCGACCGGGTGCAGCTCACGGTGCTGGATCCGGGCGCCAAGGACCTCAACGGCACCTTCGACATCCTCAACGACGGCAGTGCCTCGTTTGCCCTGCTCGGTTCGGTGGTGCTCTCGGGCCTCACCCTCAACCAGGCCCAGCTGTGGCTGCAGTCGCTGTATGCGAGCCACCTGCTCCGTCCGGCCCTGAATATCACGGTGCTGAATCCCCGCCCACTGCAGGTGTCGGTGGTGGGCGAGGTGGTTGCACCCGGGCTTTACACGCTCACCAGCGGTGAGACAGCCCTGGTGGAGGGGCTTGCGGCTGGCGCAGCTGGAGGCGGCGGTGGGGTGCGACTGAGCGGTCTGCCCACGCTGGTGACGGCCATCCAGAAGGCGGGCGGGCTCACCCTCAACGCCAACCTGGCGGACGTGCGCCTGCAGCGGCGCATCCCCGGTGATGCCAGCCAGGTGCGTGAAACCCAGCTGAACCTGATCAGCCTGTTGCGCTCCGGCGACAAGGCCCAGAACCCGTTCCTGTTCGACGGCGACACGATCATGATCGGCACGGCCCCCACGCCCGACCGGGAGGCGATTGAGCTGGCGGCGGCCAACCTCTCGCCGCAACAGATCACTGTGACGGTGGTGGGCGAGGTGGTGACACCTGGGCGGCTGAGCCTGGCGGCGAACACACCCGTGGTGCAGGCGGTGCTGGCGGCCGGAGGCCCGAAGAACTGGCGCGGCAAGCGCAGTGATGTGGAGCTGGTGCGGATCAACCGCAACGGCACGGCAACCCGCCAGCTGATCACGATCGACTACAGCCAGGGGGTGAGCAGCCTGCGCAACCCACCCCTGCGCGACGGCGACACGGTGGTGGTGAACCGCAGCGCCTTCGCGGTGGCCACTGATGCTCTCGGTGCTGTGACGGCTCCGGTCTCGGGCCTGGTGAGCGTGTGGGGCCTGGTTCGGTTGATCCAGGACAACTGACGCCCAGTCTGCTTCCGCCAACCCATACAGCCCTCACCGGCCGCCACGACACCGGCGAATCAGCGTTCTTGCGCCTAATCTGCCGCGGGTACCATTCGCGTTCATGGCTCCCCGCCCCTCGCCGCCGCCGGGCAGTCCGCTGCTGTGGACCCTGCTGATCAACGGGCTGTTCTGGGGCGGGCTGTTCGCTGGCGAGGCCCTGCTGCAGAGGCTCCAGCCCGCCAGGCAGGTCAGCACCCCGGTGCCGCCGCCGTCCCTGCCTGCGGGGGCACCGGCGCTGGATCTGCTCAAGCCTGATCCGCAACGCCAGGCGGGCCCTCCCCAGCCCGGGCAGGCCCCTCCTGGCGTTGCGGCCACCCTGGCGGCCTGGCCGGGGCAGCCAGCGCGAGTCGCATGGGCTGCGGCACCTTCAGCGGCGGTGGAGCCGGTGGAGATGGCCGCGGGCCCCACGGCCCCCCTGGCGGCCCAGCAGCTCAGCGGGGCGGACGCCCTGGGCGGGGAGATCACCCTGGCCAGCCTGAACGAGCCCCGCATGCTGCCGGCGGCGCGGGCCCAGCAGCTGCGTTGGCAGCGTTCGGGCAACCCGCTGGCGCCACTGCCGCTGCACTGGCAGGAGCGCTTGAAGCAGGAGCTCGCGGGCGGACCGCCGATCCAGCGAGCCCAGCTGGTGCGGGTGCCGGTGCAGCAGCTGCAGGAGCCTGAGGAGGTGGCAGTGCTGATCGACGCCGCGGGCGGCGCTGAAGCGCTGAACCTGCCCCGCCAGCCCCAGGTGCGTGCCGCGGTTGAGGCTTGGGCCCGCCGTCAGCAACCGGCCCAGGAGGGCCAGCGGCAGGCGGTGGTGATCGCCGCCGAACCGCTGCCCGTGGCTGCGGCGGTCCCACGGCCGCTGCATTCTGAAGCCCGGCTCAGCCCAGTACCTCCTCGAGCAGGGCCAGCTGGGCCATGATCGGCTGCGCCTGGGGGTGGCAGCGGCGCACCAGGGCCAGGGCCTCGAGCACGTGCATGCTTTCGCTGCGGCAGAGCAGGGCCACAGCCAGCAGTGGCGAGCGCTCCTGGCCTGCCCAGCAATGCAGATAGAGGGAGCCCTGGGGCTGGGCGTAGAGCTCGGTGAGCTGGTGGATCGCCTGGCGCAGCTGGGTTTCGTTCAGGGCTTCCGTGCTGCGGTGGTCGGGCAGAGGCAGTTGGCGGCTCTGCCAGTGGGGCGGCGGCTCCCAGGCGCCCTCGCTGGAGTGGCAGCAACTGAACACCCGCTGAATGCCGCAGGTTTCCAGGGCACTCCAGTGGTGGGGCTGGCTGGGGAAGGCACCGATGGCCAGGCGGCCGCTGCGGATCCAGCTGAAGGGCTGGGGCAGGATGCTGGGGCGTGGTGACATCGGTGTCGTCGGGGGATGCACCGGAGCAGAGGTCCATTTCAGCATGGCTTGGCAAAGATGTGCTTTCGCTTTCAGGACTCCTGGGATAGGCTGATCAAGCCTGGCTAGTCAGAACTGAAGAGGACTCAGTTTCATTGCTTATCGAATGCAAAGCGAAACGTTCAACATCCAAATTAGTCTCGATGTTCCTCAATCTGTTCACTTCATCGTCCTTTGACCGGGCTCATCCGGCGTTGATCTCTCCACCCAGGATCTGAACGAGTCCCTTCCAGGTTGTCTTCCCAGGTGCAGTCCCCCAAATCGTCCACTGTTTTTTTGCCTGGTGCCCCGGGCGCTGAGTTGGCCCACGACCGGATGGACGGTGTCCAGCCCGCGACCCCAGTGCCGGCGATGCTGCCGGCGGAGCAGAAGGACGACGATGAGATCGACCTGAGCCAGGTGGTTTCTGTGCTGCGGCGTCGCAGCCGGCTCGCCCTCACCGTGGCGACCCTGATTTTTGTGCTGGGCGGGTTGCTCACCCTGCGTCAGCGCTTGCTCAACCCGATCTTCCAGGGCAGTTTCCAGCTGCAGCTCACCGACCCGATCAGTGACAGTGTGCAAGGTGCGGGCGGTTCCGAGGGCGCCGGACTGCAGTCACTGGCGGTGCGCGGCGTTGGCAGTGTGAACACCGGCGTGCTGGTGCAGGTGCTGCGCAGCCAGTTGCTGTTGCAGCCGCTTGCGGAGAAGCTCCAGCTCGACGCCGGGGCCATCGCCCAAGGGCTCTCCCTGGTGAATTCGGAAGAAAACAATCCTGGCGTGCTCACGGTGAGCTTGCAATGGCCCGATCCCGAGCAGGGACAGCGGGTGCTGGAGGCCATTGCCCGGGAATATCTTCGCTATTCCCTGCGCCAGCGCCAGGAACGGCTCCAGCAGGGTCTGGCGTTTCTCGACCAACAGGCCCCGGAGCTGCAGCGCAGCGTGAACCAGATCGACGCGGAGCTGGCGGCCTTCCGCAGGGCCAACAGCTTTCTCAATCCCACCAGCAGGGCTGAGCAGATCGACCTGCAGCGCTCTGGCCTGCAGGATTCGGAGCAGCAGCTCCTGCAGAAGCGCGCCCAGCTGCAGAACCTGATCTCAGCGGTGCAGGGCGGCAGGCTGTTGGGCCAGCAGTTCGACACCAAGGAACTGGTCACGGACGTGGCTCCCCAGCTGCGCAGCGAGTTGGATGGGGTGGAGCAGGAACTGGCCCAGGTGCAGGCCACATACCGCAGTGACAGCCCTCTGGTGGCCAACCTGCGGGCCCGGCGCGACCAGCTGCGGCGCGTGCTGCAGCAGCGGGAGCTGGATGTGCT
>JBIIXY010000020.1:0-30522 GCA_044347105.1 Prochlorococcaceae cyanobacterium | reverse complement strand
CCATGGCTTCCTACAAGGTCACCCTCATCAACAGGAGCGAAGGCCTCGACAAGACCATCGAGGTTCCTGACGACCAGTACATCCTCGACGCCGCTGAAGAGCAGGGCATCGACCTCCCCTACTCCTGCCGTGCTGGTGCCTGCAGCACCTGCGCCGGCAAGATCACCGCTGGCACCGTGGACCAGAGCGATCAGAGCTTCCTGGACGATGACCAGATCGAGGCTGGCTTCGTGCTCACCTGCGTGGCCTACCCCACCAGCGACTGCACCATCACCACCCACGCCGAAGAACAGCTCTACTGAGCTTCAGGTTCAGGGTCTGAATCAGCCTTCTGGCTTGATTCTCTGTTTGCTTCCCGCCACCCTTCGGGGTGGTTTTTTCATGGCCGTTCCGCTGAATTCCACTCCCGCTGGTCCTGCCTATTCCTCCAGCCTTCCGATGGCCTCGGCCGGCGCTGCCCTGCTGGTGCCCGGCAGTGTGCACGCCAGCCCTGGTGGCCAGTACAGCTTTCGCGTGCTGGGGGCCTGTTGCAGGTTGTTCGACCGGGAGGAGCTGCCCTGGCCCTGCTGCCGCCTCGCCTGGCGCAGCAAGGAGCCCAGCTGGCGGCGCATCGGCCGCCGTTTCGTGGCTGATCTGGCCGCACGCCGCTGCCCCTCCTATGCCGTGGAGCTGCTCCAGCCCGGTGCTCGCTCCTCCTCCTCCGCCACGGTGCTGACCCTTTTCCCCGTGCGGCTTGCTCCAGCCATGCAGGAGTGGTGGTACAGCCGCCAGCCGGCCTCCTGCGATCCCACCAACCACCAGCCGCCTGAGCAGGCATGAAGAAAGCCGGTGCCCGCAGGCACCGGCCGGAGGCCGCAGGGCCGCGGCAGCCCGGGATCAGAAGTAGATCTTGCCGCCACCCCATTGCATGCCCTGCACCTTGGGGGCCGTGAGGATGTAACCGGCCATCAGACGCAGGTCGTCGTCGTCGAGATCGCGCATCTTCACGAAGATGTCGCTGCTGCGGATGCTGGGGTGCACGTCGGCGATGGAGTATTCGCCGTCGTAGCTGGTGGGATCTTTCATGTAGTCCACCAGGGCCTCCACGTTGTCGCGGGGCGGGGTGGCCAGGGCCAGGGTTTCGGGGTCGAGCCCCACGTTGTGATTGGTCTTGGTGATGCCGCCGGCGTGGCACTCACCGCAGCTGTTGTTGAACAGCTTGCGGCCGGCCTTGATCTCCTGGTCGGTGAAGGTCACGCTCACGCCGGCGGGGTCGGCGGGCACGGTGAGCTGCTCACTGGTCCACAGGGCGGCCATGGCCTCACCACCGAAGCCGAAACAGAGCAACAGAGCCAGGGGGAGGGCCAGCAGGCTGCGGGCGGCGGCCCGGAGCCCTCTGCGCAGGGAGAGGGTGGCGGAGGCCAGTGGGGTTGAGGCCATGGGGAGAAGCCGGAGGTGTGGCGGGGCTAACCGCATCGGAGACCTTGTATCACGGGGGGAGGGGGCAGCGGGCCGGTTTCGGGTGAACTGTTGCAGCTCACTGCGCCGGCGCCGGCTCGTCCGCAGCGCTCTCCGGCAGCACGTCAATGCTGAGGAAGTCTCTGGCCATCACCGTGTTGGCGAAGATCGCCCGTGCTTCGGCCAGCAGGTCGTCCGGGCTCACCGGGTTGCCCGCCACATAACGCGGGCTCAGGTGGGTGAGGGCCAGCTGCTTCACCCCGGCGGCCAGCGCGGTCTGGGCCGCCATGGTGCTGGTGGAGTGCTGGCGGGCGAAGGCCAGCTCGGCCTCGGCGTGGGCGAAGGTGCTCTCGTGGATCAGCAGATCGGCGCCCCGGGCAAGCTCCACAGCAGCCTCACAGAACACGGTGTCAGTGCAGTACACCACGCTGGCGCCCGGCCGCTCCGGGCCGCAGAGGCTGGCGCCGTTGATGATCCGCCCGTCCTCGAGGGTGACGCTTCGCCCCTGTTTGAGCTGGGCATACACCGGCCCCGGCGGGATGTCCAGGGCCCGGGCCCGTTCCACGTCAAACCGCCCTGGCAGCGGTTTCTGGTCCACCCGATAGGCGCAGGCCGGCACCCGGTGGGTGAGCGGTGCGCAGCGCACGGAGATGTCGCCATCCTCCAGCAAGGTGGCGCCGCTGGCGGCGGCGGGGCCGCTGCGGTGAAAGCGCAGCGGATAACCGATGCGGGTGGAGCTGGTGTGCAGCACCCCTTCCAGGTAGTCGCGCAGCCGGTCCGGGCCGTAGAGGTCGATGCCCGGGCAGCGGCCTGCCAGGCCCAGGCTGGCCAGCAGGCCCGGCAGGCCGAACACGTGGTCGCCGTGCATGTGGGTCACGAACACCCGCCGCAGCTGGCTCACCCGCAGCTCACTGCGCAGGAACTGGTGCTGGGTGCCCTCGCCGCAGTCGAACAGCCACAGCTCCGCCCGCTGAGGCAGGCGCAGGGCCACGGCAGACACATTGCGGCCGCGGGTGGGCACCCCCGAACTGGTGCCGAGAAAGGTGACCTGCAAGCCGCTGAAGCCTCTGGCACATGTTGCCATGGCCGTCACAATGGATCGCTTTTCACCCGGCCGCGACCGTGACCCTCCGCCTGCGCACCTGGGCTCCCCTGCTGCCCCTGGCCGCCCTGGTGGCCATGCCTGCTCTGGTGGTGGGTGCCGACCGGCAGGGCGGCCTCCAGGCCCGCAGCGGCGAGCCGGAGGTGCGGGTGCTGCTGGCTGAGGCCGGCAGTCTGCAGCTGCAGGCGCTCAACCAGCCCCTGGTGATCCAGCCCGGGGGCGTGGAGCTTGCCCCCTCCCGCTCCGCCAGCCTGGTGCTGGAGAACGGCCGGTTGCAGCTGAGGCTCGACAACCAGAGTGCAGGCGGCTTGCCACCGACCCCGCTGCCCCTGGCCAGCAGCTTCTGGCTGGCCCCGCGCTCCTCGGCCGGCTCGTCTCCGGATGGGGTGTTCCAGCTGGGTCAGCGGCGCTACCGGGGCCGGTTGCAGGTGCTGGTGAGTGGCGGCCGCCTGCAGGCGATCAACCACGTGCCGCTGGAGAGCTATCTGCCCAGCGTGGTGGGCAGTGAGATGCCGGCGAGCTGGCCGCAGGAGGCCCTGCGGGCCCAGGCGGTGGCGGCCCGCACCTATGCCCTGCGCCAGCGCAAGCCCAGTGCCGCCTTCGATGTGAGCGCCACCGTCACGAGCCAGGTGTACAAGGGCCTGGAGGCCGAGACCGCCTCCACCCGGGCCGCCGTGGCCAGCACCCGGGGCCAGGTGCTGATGTACGGCGCCAGCCTGGCCAACACCGTGTTCCACAGCAGCAGCGGCGGCCGCACGGAGAACAGCGGCGATCTCTGGACCCAGCAGCTCCCCTATCTGGTGAGCGTGCCGGACTTCGACCAGGGCAGTCCCGTGCACAGCTGGGAGCAGCGCCTTGAGCCCTCCCAGCTGCGCGAGGCGTTTGCCGAGATCGGTGGCGTCAGCCGCATCGACGTGCTCAGCACCACCGGCTCCGGCCGGGTGCGCCAGGCGCGGGTGCTCGGACCCACCGGCACGCGGGTGGTGACCGGTGCCGAGCTCCGCTCCCGCCTGCGCCTGCGCAGCACCCAGGTGCGTTTCGAGGTGATTGCACCGGAAGTGGCCATGGTGCCCCCGCCTGCTCCGCCGCTGCCGGCGGGCGACCAGTCCGCTGAAGCCAGTCCGGATGGCGACCCCGGTCAAGCACCCTCCCAGGCGCCTTCCCCTGCCCCCATGCAGCTGCCCCCGCCTTCCCTGCTGGCCATCGGCCGCGGCTTCGGCCATGGTGTGGGCATGAGCCAGTGGGGGGCGCTGGCGATGGCCCAGCAGGGCGACACCTATGAGCGAATCCTCCAGCATTACTACCGGGGAACCGCCCTGCGTCCATATCCCCCACAGCCCTGAGCCGCCAGGGCCAGCGGGATGGGCGGGATCGCTGCTGGTTTTGCCCACTGAGCGCGATGTGGCCCAGCACGTGGCTGCGGAGCTGTTGGCCGAGATGCGCGCGGGCTCGGGTTGGCCCCTGGGTCTGGCCACCGGCCGCACGATGGAGGCGGTGTATGCCGCTCTGGCCGCTGGCGTGGCTGCGCTCAGCCCGCCGCAGCAGCTGTGTCTGCGTGAGCAGTGGTTCAGTTTCAACCTCGATGAGTACGTCGGCCTCGCACCAGGGGATGCGCGTTCTTTCGCCGCCTTCATGGCCCGCCATCTGGTGGAGCCCCTGGTGCTGGATCCGGCCCAGGTGCGGCTGCCCGATGGTCTGGCGCCTGATCCCGCCGCTGAAGCCCTCCGCTTCGGCCGGGAGCTGGCGGCAGCGGGCGGCATCGGCTTGCAGCTCCTGGGCCTGGGGCTGAACGGTCACGTGGGCTTCAATGAGCCGCCCTGCGCTGCTGAGGTCTCCACCCGGGTGGTGGAGCTCTGTCCCACCACCCGCCGCCAGAACGCTACCGCTTTCGGAGGCGATCCGGCCGCCGTGCCCGCTCAGGCGATCACCGTGGGTCTGGCAGAGATCCTGGCGGCACGGCGGATCCTGCTGGTGGTGACGGGAGCGGCCAAGGCAGCGGTGCTGGCCCGGCTGTTGCGGGAGGAGCCCAGTGAAGATCTGCCCGCCAGCTGGCTCCGCCGGCACACGGCGGTGACGCTGTTGGTGGACCGAGCGGCGCTGGGGGAATGACGTGGGTGAGGAGCTCAGTCCTGGATGGGCCGCGTTAGGCCCCTCAGCTTTCCAGCACCGCTTCGATCAGGGCCTCATCCGCCTCCAGGTTGCTGGTCACGCTGCGCACGTCGTCGAGGTCGTCGAGGGCATCGAGCATGCGCAGGCAGCGGCGCAGGGCCTCGGGATCGCTGAGGGGGCAGGCGGTCTGGGGGATCCAGCGGTGTTCCCAGCCGGTCACGCTCAGGCCCTGGCGGCGCAGGCCGTCCTGCAGGGCCTCCAGGTCGGCGAAGGCGGCCAACACCTCGGCGCCGGCCCCGTCGCCTTCATCCAGCAGCTCGTAGCCCAGCACCGCCGGGCCACCGGCTTCCTCCAGGGCCAGGAGTGCTTCCAGCAGCGGCTCTTCCGCCAGGGCCTCCGCAGCGCCAGAGCTGCCTGCACTGCCGCTGCTGGCCAGCCGCACCACGCTGCGCTGCTCGAACAGATAGCCCACGCAGCCGGTTTCGCCCAGGTTGCCGCCGTGCTTGCTGAAGGCCAGGCGCAGGTCGGCGGCGGTGCGGTTGCGGTTGTCGGTGAAGGCCTCCACCAGCACGGCCACGCCGCCCGGGCCGTAGCCCTCGTAGCGCACGTCTTCAAAGGTGGAGCCTTCGCCCGCCAGCTGGCCGGCGCCCTTGGCGATCGCCCGCTCGATGTTGGTGTTGGGCAGGCCGGCGGCCTTGCCCTTCTCGATCGCCGTGCGCAGCTGGAAGTTGCCGGCCGGGTCGGCGCCGCTGCGGGCGGCCACCATGATGTCCCGGCCCAGCTTGGTGAACAGGGCGCCGCGCTTGGCGTCGACCACCGCCTTGGTGCGCTTGATCTGGGCCCACTTGCTGTGGCCGGCCATCGGGGTGCGTGGAAGTGAACGGCAGGGAAGGGCGCACGGCCGTCGGGGCGGCTCAGCCGGCGGCGTCGAGCACCAGCTTCGGCTGCAGCACGCCTTCGCCGGCGCGCGCCATGCCGGCCAGGTTGCCATCCGAATCGAGCATCACCACCGCCGTGTCCGGGGCCAGCTCCGCCAGGGCGGCCGGCAGCTGGGGCGCGCGGCCGCAGCGCCAGCCGGCCTGCTCCTCGGGGTTGAGCCGGTGGTGCGGCAAGTGGGCCAGGGGTGCCAGGGGATCCAGCAGCGGCGGTGGTGGGGCAGCGTGCTCCCGGGCAGCATCGAGCGCCTCCAGCGGCAGCGCCTGCGCCAGCGTGAAGCCCAGGGCCTCGGTGCGCCGCAGCTGTGCCAGCGCGCCGCCGCAGCCCAGGGACTCCCCCAGGTCGCGGGCCAGGGCGCGCACGTAGGTGCCGGCTGAGCAGCGCAGCTCCAGCTCCAGCCGACCGCTGGCCGGATCCCAGCCCAGCAGCTCCAGGCTGTGGATCATCACCGGCCGGGCCGCCAGCTCCAGGCTCTCGCCACGCCGCACCCGGGCGTAGGCCCGCACGCCATCCACATGCACCGCCGACACCTGGGGCGGCACCTGCGCGCTGGCCCCGAGGAAGGGGGCCAGGGCCGCCGCCAGGTCGGCGACGCTCAGGGCCGGTACGGGGCGCTGCTCCAGCACTTCGCCCTCCAGGTCGTCGGTGCTGGTGGTCACGCCCAGCTGCACCACGCCCCGGTAGGCCTTGTCGCCGCCCAGGTAGGGCAGTAGCCGGGTGGCGGGGCCCAGGGCGATCGGCAACACGCCGGTCACGGCCGGATCCAGGGTGCCACCGTGGCCCACACGCTTGAGTCCATAGGCGCGGCGGACCCGGGCCACGCAGGCGTGGGAGCTCAGCCCTGCCGGTTTATCCAGCACCAGAAATCCACAGGGCTGGTCAGCCATCCCGCATCGCCACAGCTGCCATCGTGCGGTATCGCTGCCAGGCTGACAGGGTCTCATCCCGTTGGGCGATGACCATCAAGCAGCGCCGCGACCTGGCCTTTCTCGTGTTGGCGGGCCTGTTTCTGGGCACGATGGGCATGCTCAACATCCTGGGGCTCACCCGCTTTCTGCAGCTGGGCAGCATCGGCTCCTGGCCGATTGTGGTGGCGGTGGGTGCCCTGCCCTATCCCGTCACCTTCCTGTGCACCGACCTGATCAGTGAACTGTGGGGCGAGCAGAAAGCTTCCCAGCTGGTGTGGGTGGGGCTGCTGCTCAATGGCTGGATCGTGCTGATCCTCTGGCTGGGCGGCGTTCTGCCCGGCCTGGCCGGCGCCCCTGAATCCACGTTCTTTGACGTGCGTCGCCTGGCTTTCGGGGCGGTGGGCGCCTCGATGGTGGCCTACCTGGCAGCCCAGTTCACCGATGTTCGCCTGTTCCATTTCTGGAAGCGCTTCAGCGGCGGCAAGGCCCTGTGGCTGCGCAACAACGGCTCCACCCTGGTGAGCCAGCTGGTGGACACCACAGCCGTGGTGCTGATCAGCCATTACGCCAACCACGTGCTGCCGGTGCGCAGCGGTGAGCCGGTGCTGCCCCAGCTGGCCGGGTTCATCGCCAGCGGCTACCTGTTCAAGGCGGTGGCCGCCCTGTTGGACACCCTGCCCTTCTACCTGCTGGTGGGCTGGTTGCGCCGCTGGCTGGCCGTGCCCGGACTGGGAGCGGAGCTGGCGGATTGATGGCGGTCCCAGGCTGCCCCGTAGGTTGGCGCTGCAGCAGATTCGCATCGGTCATGGCCACGGCGTTCGATCAGGCTCTCGGTGTGGAGCGCTTCCTTGCCGACGGCTTCGACCTGCGCGCCCAGCTCGCCCGCTATCTGCAGCTTGAGCCAGCCGAGCTGGAACGGCGCCTGCCCGCCAGTACCGCTGAGCTTGCGGCCCTGCATCCCGGCAGCTTCGACCCCGAGCAGGTGAGCAGCTTCTACGAGGCCACCGTGGGCACGGGGCATCTGCTGGAACTGGCGGCCTGGCATCTCGGCAGCTCCGACTACATCGCCGACACCCTGAGGCTGCAGCAGCGCTTCGCCCGCGGCCAGGTGCTCGATTTCGGCGGCGGCATCGGCAGTCACGCCCTCGCGGCCGCGGCTCTGCCGGAGGTGGAGCGGGTGTGGTTCGTGGATCTCAACCCCCACAACCGCGCATTCGTGGAGTCCCGGGCCCGGGCGCTGGGCCTCAGCGCCAAACTGGCCTGCTTCCGCGACCTGGACGATCCGGCTCTGCCGAGCCAGTTCGACACGCTCGTGTGCCTTGACGTGCTCGAGCATCTGCCCGATCCCGCCGCCCAGCTGGAGCAGTTCGCGCTACGCATGGATGGAAGCGCGATCGCCTTGCTGAACTGGTATTTCTTCCAGGGCTTCCAGGGGGAGTATCCCTTTCACCTCGATGATCCGGCCCAGGTGGAAACCTTCTTCCGCACGTTGCAGACGCGCTTCCTGGAGGTGTTTCACCCCTACCTGATCACCACCCGGGCCTATCGCCTCCTGGGCTGAGCAGCATTGGGTGGATGCTGCCAGCAAAAAGCCGGCGGTTGAGCCGCCGGCGGGCTGCAAGAGGGTGTGTCGCGGCGGGGCGCTTTCGCGTTTAGCCCACAGCCACGTTGATGCGCTTGCGGCTGCGCAGGCCGCGCTTGATGGTGTCGAAGCTCACCACGCCGTCCACCAGGGCGAACAGGGTGTCGTCGGAGCCGCGGCCCACGTTGCTGCCGGGCAGCACGGAGGTGCCGCGCTGGCGGATGAGGATGGAGCCAGCGGAAACCGCCTCGCCGCCGTAGGCCTTGACGCCCAGGCGCTTGGAATTGGAGTCGCGGCCGTTGCGGGTGGAACCCGTGCCTTTCTTATGGGCCATGGGGTGAAGGGGAGAGGGTTGAGGGGTTGGGACGAAGAGAGAACGGAGCGCTCAGCTGAGGGGCTTGCCGGCCACCTTGATCGACTGCACCATCACGCGCGTCAATTCCTGGCGATGTCCGTTCTTGCGGCGGGTTTTCTTCTTGGGCCGCATTTTGTACACGATCACTTTCTGCCCGCGGCGATGGGCCAGCACTTTGAGCTCCACTGAGGCGCCGGCCACGTAGGGCTGGCCCAGGGTTGCGGCCTTGCCGTCGTTCACCAGCAGCACAGTGTCCAAATTCACGGTGCTGTCCACGTCGGCCGCCAGGCGGTCGATGTCGTAGTAGCGGTTCGGCTGGAGCCAGAACTGCTGGCCTGAGCTCTCCACGATGGCGTAGGGCCCGGGCTGGTCAGCCTGGGCATGGGCCGGACTGGTGGAGGTTGCGGGTGATTGGGTCATGGCGGCAGGGCGTGGCCAGGCTGGATTGAAACGCTGCTGTCCCGTTGGTCGGGCTCTGTTGCTCGGGGTTTGTCCGATCAGGACTGGCGGCTTGAGCGGGATGGGGCCGCCTCCGCAGATCTGGATCACGGGGACGCTTTGCAGGGGTGTGGGAGCACAGCCTGGAAAGCAGTGCTGTCAGCGACCTTGCATCAGTCGAGAGCCAATCAGCCGAGAACCATCAGTCCAGAGGCTTCAGGCGAAGATCTGCCCTGCCACAGGGAAGGGATGGCAGGAGATGGATCGGCTTGATGTTCGAGCTTGCAGGCGTTCCAGGTCCATTGGGGCCTGGCGCACGTTTTGGAAGACAAACATAAATTCTCCCTTCCGGCAGCTCCTTTCGTCAACATTGGCTCAAGCCTCGGCGGGTTTCCCGTCGCCTGCGGCCCTCCATGCCTGAATCGGCCCTTACCATCGTTTCTCTGATCCGTGATCTCGGCCTAGAGGCCGCCGTCAGCCGCTGGCTCGATGGACAGCAGCGCTATCGCCTGGTGTCCTGCACCCCGGACGTGGACCCCGTGGCAGAACTGGAGCGACTCCGGGACAGCTGCGATGCCCTGCTCCTGCAGCAGGGCGAGCTGGCTCCGGATGCGGCCCAGTCGCTGCAGGCGCGGGGCCTGGTGTTGCCCGCTGTGGTGATCGGCCGGGTGCTGGGCCGGGTCGACTACCACCCGGATGAGATTCATCTCCCGCCCGATCAGCTGGAGCAGCTCACCTACAGCCTCGACGCGGCCATCGCCCGCTCCCTGAGCCGGGCGATGGCGGTGTCGCCGGGCGATCCCGAGCAGGGGCGGGATGAGCCGATGCCGGAACGTTGGCGACTGGCCAACCGGTTGCAGTCCCGGCTGGGATTGCTCGGGGTGTTCTACAAGCGGGATCCGTCGCGCTTTCTGCGCAATCTCGACCCCAAGGACGCCGAGATTCTGCTGTCCTCACTCCAGCGCACCTACCGGGACCTGTTGCTGAGTTACTTCAAGGATCCTGCGGCTGCGAATCAGGCGTTGGAGAGTTTTGTGAATACCGCTTTCTTCAGTGATCTGCCGATCACCAAGACTGTTGAGATTCACATGGACTTGATTGATTCTTTTTCCAAGCAACTTAGACTGGAGGGTCACAAGAGTGATTTTCTGCAGGATTACCGCCTCGCCCTCCTTGATGTGATGGCGCACCTCTGTGAGATGTATCGCCGCTCTATCCCTGCTGGCGTCCCCCTGGCCCCGGCTATGCAGGGAGGCTGATCGGTGCCTACGTTGAGGAGAGATCCGCCTCGAAGCCTGTTCATTCATTCACCAGCCTCGACACTTCGGTGATTCACGGAGCATCCCTGTCATGTCCCCCCGCAAGACCTACATCCTCAAGCTCTACGTGGCCGGCAACACGCCCAACTCGATGCGGGCGCTGAAAACATTGCGAAATATTCTCGAGACCGAGTTCCAGGGTGTCTATGCTCTGAAAGTTATTGATGTTCTTAAGAATCCCCAGCTGGCTGAGGAGGACAAGATCCTCGCTACCCCCACCCTTGCCAAAATCCTGCCGCCACCGGTGCGGCGCATCATTGGTGATCTCAGCGACCGCGAACGGGTGCTGATTGGCCTCGATCTTCTCTATGACGAATTATCTGAGGATTCCCTGTTGGCTGATGATGGGCTTGATGCGATAACGCCATCGACCGGTGGGCAGGGTTCCTGATGCTCCGAAGCTGCTCCTCCTTCCGCCGATCCGAAGCCATCCATCCTGCTCTCTTCCTGCGATGACCGATTTCAGTCCACAACCCTTTGCGATGCTGCAGGTGCAGAAGCTGCCCACCGGCATCGAGGGATTCGACGACGTCTGTCATGGTGGTTTGCCAATCGGGCGTTCCACGCTGGTCTCGGGAACATCGGGCACCGGCAAGACGGTGTTTTCGTTGAATTTCCTCTACAACGGAATCCGCCAGTATAATGAGCCCGGTATCTTTGTTACTTTTGAAGAGTCGCCACTTGATATCCTGCGTAATGCCGCCAGCTTTGGCTGGAATCTGCAGGAGATGGTGGAGCAGGATAAGCTGTTTATCCTGGATGCATCGCCAGACCCGGAGGGTCAGGATGTTGCCGGCAGTTTCGATCTGTCAGGCTTGATTGAGCGCATCAATTATGCGATTCGTAAATACAAAGCCAGGCGCGTGGCGATTGACTCGATCACTGCGGTTTTTCAGCAATACGACGCCGTTTCCGTGGTGCGTCGGGAGATCTTCCGCCTGATCGCCCGGCTCAAGGAGATTGGCGTCACCACGGTGATGACCACTGAGCGCATTGACGAATATGGGCCGATTGCCCGCTATGGCGTTGAGGAATTTGTGTCTGACAACGTCGTGATTCTGCGCAACGTGCTGGAGGGTGAGCGCCGCCGGCGCACGGTGGAAATCCTCAAGTTACGTGGGACCACCCACATGAAAGGGGAATTTCCCTTCACTCTCGGCAGCCATGGCATGAGCGTGTTTCCGTTGGGAGCGATGCGCCTCACCCAGCGCAGTTCCAATGTGCGCCTCAGCTCTGGTGTGCCGAAGCTGGACGAGATGTGCGGCGGTGGTTTCTTCAAGGATTCGATCATCCTGGCCACCGGCGCCACCGGTACCGGCAAGACCCTGCTGGTGTCGAAGTTCATCGAAGATGCCTGCCGCAGCAAGGAGCGTGCCATCCTGTTTGCTTATGAGGAATCCAGGGCCCAGCTGTTGCGCAATGCCACCAGCTGGGGGATTGACTTTGAGCAGATGGAGCAGGATGGTTTGCTCAAGATCATCTGCGCTTATCCGGAATCCACCGGTCTGGAAGATCACCTGCAGATCATCAAAACGGAGATCAGTCAGTTCAAGCCATCGAGGATGGCCATTGATTCACTCTCCGCTCTTGCCAGGGGAGTGAGTCACAATGCCTTCAGGCAGTTTGTGATTGGGGTTACAGGCTATGCCAAGCAAGAGGAGATAGCGGGCTTCTTTACGAACACTTCTGAAGAGTTCATGGGCAGCCACTCGATTACCGATTCCCATATTTCCACGATCACAGATACGATTCTGTTGCTCCAGTATGTGGAAATTCGTGGTGAGATGGCCCGGGCTCTCAATGTGTTCAAGATGCGGGGGTCTTGGCATGACAAGGGCATCCGCGAATTCGTGATCACCGGCAATGGCCCTGAAATCAAAGATTCGTTTTCTAATTTTGAGCGCATTATTTCCGGGGTACCCCATCGGGTCACCACCGACGAACGCAGTGAGCTGGCCCGGATTGTGCGCGGTGTGGCTGATGACGTCTGAACGATTCCCTCCGCTACCGGCGGTTGCTTAGGCGATCGCTGGCTGTTGATGCCCTAGACGGGAGCGCAGATGCCGCTGTCGTAGCGCCTGCGCTCCGCCATCAGCTTCAACTCGTCGCTGTCGGAATGCTCCAGCGGTAGGTCGAACCAGAACGTGGTGCCCACGCTGGATTCACTGGCCATCTGGATTCTGGTGCCGTGCTTGTCGAGGATGCCGCGCACGATGGACAGCCCCAGGCCGGTGCCGGCCTCGGTGTGCACGGCATTCTCAACCCTGTAGAAGCGCTCGAAGATGCGCTCCTGGTCGGCCTGGGAGATGCCACAACCGGTGTCCGCCACTTCGATGCGCAAGCGCGGCAGCGGCGAGGTGATGGTGCAGCTGGGGCTCCCGGTCGCACCGGCCGCCTCGGGCGTGATGGTACACAGATCCGGCCATGGGTAGGCCCGCAGCATCAGCCGGCCGCCGGCAGGGGTGAACTTGAGCCCATTGCCCACCAGGTTGTCGAACACCTGCAGCAGCAGATCCCAGTTGCCCAGCACCCGCGGCAGCTGGGGATCGGCTTCAAAACCCAGGGTCACTCCTTTCTCCTCGGCGTTGAGCCGGTAGGTGCGCAGGGTTTGCTCGATCGCCGGGGCCAGCTCAAGGGGTTCGAACTGCCATTGCCGTTCCGATTCCAGCCTTGAAAGATCCAACACATCGTTCACCAGCCGGGTGAGGCGATCGGTTTCAGCGTTGGCGATGCCGAGAAACTCCTGTTTTTCCTCGTCGCTGAGCTGGTCGCCCAGGTCGTGGAGGGTTTCCACGTAGCTCTTGATGTTGAACAGGGGCGTGCGCAGCTCGTGGGACACGTTGCTGATGAAGCGGCTCTGGGCGGCATTCAGTTCCACCTCACGGGTCAGGTCCTGCACCGTCATGGCGATCCCCTTGAGGGTTTCGCCACTGGCATCGCGAACCGCCTGGAGCACGATGCGCAGCGTGCGCGCTGGTTCTCCCACGCTGCAGCGCACATCGGCGTCGTCCCGTTCGCCGCTGGTCACGTTGTCGAGCGCCGACTGCAGCTCCATCGCCAGCCGCTCGGGCAGTTCCTCGATCAGGCCGTTGCCTTCCAGATTGCGGCCCTCCCAGCGGAAGAGCCGGCGTGCCGTGGGATTGGCGAGCACGATCGCCCCGTCGTCATCGAGCAGCACGGCGCCATCCGCCATGGTGGCGATCAGCGACTCCTGCTTCACCTTGGCCGCTGTCAGCTCTTCGATGTTCGCGGCCTTGTACACCTCCAGCTGGGCGGCCATCGTGTTGAAGCCCTGCAGCAGTTCGCCCAGCTCGCCTCCTACCGGCAGGGCGATCCGGGCCTCGAAATTGCCGCCGGCGATCTGGCGCACACCCCGCAGCAGTTCCTTCACGGGCTGGGTGATGGTGAGGGCGTTGAACACCGAGCCCAGGATCACCAGCACCCAGATCGAAATGAACACCGCCACGGTCACCTCGCGGGTAAGAGCGGCGCTGGCCAGCACGGTTTCATTGGGATTGATCCCCAGGGCCAGCACTCCCAGGAAGCGCCCATCGCTCACCATCGGCACGAACACATCGGTGACCTGGCCATCCGGGGTGAGGTGCTGGCGCACCAGCGGATTGTCGGGCCGGTTCTGGATGTCGCCGGGAAGTTCCAGGCGGCGGCTCAGCAGCAGTTCGCTGCTGCCGTTGTTGGAGCCGATCGGAATGCCGAGGTAGATCACCCCGTCCGGATCGGCGAAGAAGATGTAGCGCAGGCTGCGACTGGAGCGCCAGAAGCGGTCGGCCACCGAGGCCAGCTCCCGGTCGTTGCCCTCGGCCACCAGCGGGGTCACGTTGGCGGAGAGCAGCAGCCCCAGGTCGCGGGCGTAGCGGGTGTCGCTCATGCGGGCATCGCGCTGGATGCCGTTCAGGGCCACGAAGGTGATGCCGGTCATCAGCAGGCTCACCACCAGGGTGGCCACCGCTAGCAGCTTGGTCTGCAGGCTGAACTCGGCCCACCACTGGCTCAGGGCCCGGCGCCAGCGGGGCAGCTGGCCGCCGAGGGCGGCGTTGCCGCGGATCGCTTCGCTGCTGCTGGTCATCGGCTGCGCACCTGGTGGCCGATGTCGCGGCGGAAGGTCATCCCCTCGAAGTGCACCTCGGCCAGGCCGGCGTAGGCCCGCTCGAAAGCGCTGTCGAAGTTGTCGGCCTGGGCCACCACCGCCAGCACCCGGCCACCGTTGCTGAGGCAGCGGCCCTCGGCGTCGCGGCGGCTGCCGGCGTGGAACAGCTGCAGGGTGTCGCTGGTTTGGAGCTGGCTGCTGATGGGATCGTCCTTGCGGATCTCGCCCGGGTAGCCCTGGGCCGCGGCGATCACGCAGGCGCTGCAGCCGGGCGCAATGCTGAGCGCCGGTGCCAGATCCAGTCGCCCCTGAGCACAGGCCAGCAACACAGTCGCCAGCTCAGGTCCCAGCAGGGGCATCAGCGTTTCGCATTCCGGATCGCCGAAGCGGCAGTTGAACTCGATCACGCTCGCTCCGGCCTCGGTGAGCATCAGCCCGGCATAGATCACCCCCCGGTAGTCGATGCCGCGGGCACGCAGGGCGGCCAGGGTGGGCTCCAGCACGGAGCGCCGCACGTCCTCCAGCCCCGCAGCATCCAGCAGGGGGGCGGGGGCGTAGGCCCCCATGCCGCCGGTGTTGGGGCCGGTGTCGCCCTCACCGATCCGCTTGTGGTCCTGGGCCGGCGGCAGCAGCACCAGCCGCTCGCCATCACAGAGCGCGAACACGGACACCTCAGGCCCGTAGGTGCGCTCCTCCAGCACCAGGGAGGCTTCGCCATCGCCGCCGAAGCGCCCCGCGAAAATCTCGCCGATGGCCGTGCGGGCCTCGTCGAAGCTCTCGGCCACGGTCACCCCCTTGCCCGCCGCCAGACCGTCGGCCTTCACCACCGGCGGTTGGGTGAGCTCCGCCAGCAGCTCCAGGGCCTGCGCCTCGCTGCTGGCTGCCCAGAAGCCCGAGGTGGGCACCCCCGCGTCCTGCATCAGGGTCTTGGCCCAGCGTTTGCTGGCCTCCAGTTGGGCGCCATCCGCTCCGGGGCCGAACACCGCCAGGCCGGCGGCCCGCAACCGATCGGCCAGTCCGGCGGCCAACGGGGCCTCCGGCCCCACCACCACCAGCGCGATGCCCAGCTCCTGGCAGGCTGCCAGCAGGCCGTCATGGTCCTGTTCGGCAATCGCCAGCTGTTGGCAGCCCAGGATTTCAGGGGTGCCGCCGTTTCCGGGCGCCACCCACACCTGCTCCACCTCCGGGCAGCGGGCCAGGGCCCAGGCGAGGGCGTTCTCCCTGCCACCGCCGCCCACCACCAGCACACGGGGCGGCGCACCGATCGCCTCAGGAGTCATGGAGGGGGCTGCGGACATGGATCTGGGGAATGGTGGCCGGTAGGGAGACCGGGATGATGGAGGGCGATGAAGGACAGGGCACCGTGGTCCATCTTCCCTCCCCACTACGGCAACCGCCGCTCTGGCACTGGTTCCGGCTGCTCAACCCGCTGCTGGCCGCGCTGCTGCTGAGCCCGCTGGCCGAGCGTCCCGTGCTGGCTGAGTCAGCGGTCGAGCGCTGCCGGGCCCTGCGCCAGCAGGGGGATCTCACGGCGCTGCGTGAGCAGCATCGCCGCCTGCAGCAGGGGCTCAAGGCCTCGGCCGGCCAGGCGGAGGTGCTGGCCACCTCAGAAGCCCTGCTGGGCTGCGGCGCGGCCCAGGCGGCCCTGGAGGTGCTGGAGCGCAATCCTCCGGCCGCGCCGGACGAGCGGGAGAGCTGGCTGCTGCTGCAATGGCGCGCCGCCCATGCCGGGCTCAATCATGCCCGGGCCGCGGAGGTGCTGGCCCTGCTCGCCAACGGTGATCTCAGCCGCCTGGAGACCCTGCAGCTGTCCGTGGCTGAACAGAACCGGGCCGAGCGGCCCCCGCGCCAGCGGGTGGCGCTGGATCTGCTGGCCGACCATCTGGTGAGTCTGGAGGCCCACCGTCAGGCGGCGGAGGTGCTGCTGGCCAGCCGGGAACCGGGCGCGGCCACGGCGTCCCGTTGGGGTCGCGCGGCCCTGCTGGCCAGCCACCTGCCGCCGCAGCAGCGCGACGCGATCATCGAACGGGCTCTCGAGCAGGCTGCGGCCGCTGAGGCCTGGGGGCTGGTGGCCGCCCTGCTCGACCAGCAGCTCGCCGAGGGTGTGAGCGATGAGGCCGCGCGCCGTGCCCTGGAACGGCGGCTGCGTCTGAGTGAGCGGATCGACGATGCCTACGGTGAATGGCTGCAGCGCCGCCGCCTGGAGGATCCGGCCCAGGACTCCCGGGTGCTCGTCCTGGAGGATCAGTTGCGATCGCCCCGCCAGGACGGCGGCCACGCCTCCCCCTCGACCACCCCTCTCCCGCAGCCATGACCACCAGCACTGCCTATCAGCTCGGACCGCTCCTCTACGAGGGGAAGGCCAAACGGGTCCATGCCACCGATCAGCCCGAGGTGGTGGCGGTCGAGTACAAGGACGACGCCACGGCGTTCAACGCGCTGAAGAAGGCCAGCCTGGCCGGCAAGGGTTCTCATAATTGCCAGATTTCTGCGCTGCTCTTCGAGGCCCTGGAGCAGGCGGGAGTGGCCACCCATTACCTGGGCCTGGCGGCGGCGGAGCCGGCCGGCACCTGGATGCTGGCCCGGGCCGTGCGGGTGATTCCGGTGGAGGTGGTGATCCGCAATGTGGCGGCGGGCAGCCTCTGCAAGCAGTTGCCTGTGGAGCCGGGCACCCCCCTAGCCCCCCCCCTGCTCGACCTCTATTACAAGGATGATGCCTACGGGGATCCCCTGCTCACCGATGCCCGCCTGGAGCGCCTGGGAGTGCTCACCCCTGAGCAGCGTCTGCAGCTCGAGCAGCTGGCGCTACGGGTGAACGCCGTGCTGGGGCCCCTGTTCCATAGCGTGGGCCTGCGTCTGGTGGATTTCAAGATCGAGCTGGGGCTGGCGGCGGACGGCCGGATGCTGGTGGCCGACGAGATCAGCCCCGACACTTGTCGTCTCTGGGATGAGGCCGTGAGCGACAGCCAGGACCGGATCCTCGACAAGGATCGTTTCCGCCAGGATCTCGGCGGCGTTGTGGAGGCCTATGGGGAGGTTCTCAAACGGCTCCAGGGGGTCTGTCCCCAACCCAGGGTCTACCGGTAAGGTTTGAGCCAATTTGCGGCCCAGCCGCGCTGAACGGGACGTTATGGCTGGCTTGCTGGGTTCCAGGGCAGTTCTGCCGCTCAGGGCCTTGCTGCCCCTGCTGGGATCCGTGGTGCTGGCCGCCCCTGTCGTGCGGGCTCAGGAGCAGCCCGCCGCCGAGTCGGCCCCTGCAGGCTCGCAACCTCCAGCCCAGGAGCAGCCCAGGCCAGGCGATCCCTCCAGCTCCCCGCCGGCCTTCGAGATCCCTGCCTCCCAGCAGGTCGATGGACCGGGCCCCTTCCCCGCTCCTGCCCGGGCACCGGCCGAGCCGAGGGTGCAGATCGCCGAGGTGGTGATCGAGGGCCTGGACGGCCATCCAGAGCGCGAGCGGCTGGAGCTGGCCGCCTATGCCGCCATGCGGGTGAACCCCGGTACCCGCATCAGCCGCAGCGAACTGGAGACGGATCTGGCCGCCATCTACGCCACCGGCTGGTTTTCCGATGTGCGCATCCAGCCGGTGGATGGCCCCCTGGGCGTCCGCCTGATCGTGACGGTGGTTCCCAACCCGGTGCTGCAGAGCGTCCGGCTGCAACCCGCAGGCGAGATCAAGCTGCCCGAGCAGGTGGTGAGCGAGACCTTCGCCACCGACTATGGCAAAACCCTCAACCTCAACACCTTGCAGACCCGCATGCAGGCGCTGCAGAAGTGGTATGCCGATGAGGGTTATTCCCTGGCGCGGGTGAGCGGCCCCACCCGGGTGAGCCCTGAGGGGGTGGTCGACCTGCTCGTGCGCGAAGGCACCGTGCAGGGCGTGGAGGTGCAGTTCATCGACAAGGACGGCGAAACCACCAACGACAAGGGCGAGCTCATCCGCGGCAAGACCAAACCCTGGGTGATCACCCGTGAGGTATCGCTCAAGGCGGGCGATGTGTTCAACCGCCGCCAGCTGGAGGAGGACATCAAGCGCATCTACGGCACTGGCCTGTTCAGTGATGTGAAGGTCACCCTGAGACCTGTGCCAGCCCAACCCGGTGAAGTGGTGGTGGTGCTGGGGATCGTCGAGCAGTCGAGCGGGTCCATTTCCGGTGGTGTGGGCTATAGCCAGGCCCAGGGTGTGTTCGGGCAGATTCAGCTGCAGGACAGCAATCTTTTGGGCAGGGCCTGGGATCTGGGCACCAACTTCTCCTACGGCCAGTTCGGCGGCCTCGGTGACATCACCTTCACCGATCCCTGGATCAAGGGTGATCGGTACCGCACCTCGTTCCGTGCCCGGATGTTCTTCAGCCGGGAGGTGCCCCAGATCTTCCAGAGCGAGAACACCCTCTTTGAAACCAACCTGCAGAGTTTCAACGGCGCAGACTTTGATGTCGTCACTAACAAGCCCCGCAGCGTCGGTGGCGACGATTTGTTGGTGCGCACCAACTTCGACACCGTGGCGATTCAGCGCTTGGGTGCGAACGTGCAGTTCGTGCGGCCGCTGAATGGCGGTGATCCCTTCCGCAAAACCCCCTGGCGGCTGATCCTTGCTTTTGGCGGTCAGGAAGTGACGCCGATGAACTTTTCGGGCTCAAAGTTCTCACAGGCTGTGGTGGGTGCCAATAAGTCGCCGGATGTGGTACCCAGCCGCCAGGTGATCTGCCTGGCCTACAACTGCGCCGACGAGAACCAGCTGTTGAGTGCCCGGCTCGGCGCCACTTACAGCACCCTGGACGACCCCCGTAACCCCACCAGCGGCAACTTTCTGAGCGTTGGCACCGAGCAGTTCTTCTCGGTTGGCAAGGACTCGCCCACCTTCAACCGGGTGCGGGCCAGTTTCACCCACTTCATTCCTGTGGACTGGCTGAAGGTGTACAAAGGCTGCCGGCCGGGTCCGGGTGAGGCCAGGGATTGTAAACAGGCACTGGCCTTCCAGGTGTCTGCTGGAACCATGCTGGGCGATGAGATTCCCCCCTATGAAGCCTTCTGTCTGGGGGGAGGAAACTCGGTGCGTGGTTATGCCAACTGCGACCTGGGTGTGGGCAAGAGCTTTGGTGAATTCACGATTGAGTATCGGTTCCCCATCTTCAGCATTATCAGCGGCGAAGTCTTCTTTGATGTGGGTACCACCTTCGGCACCCAAGCCGATATCCCTGGTAATCCCGGAGGCCTGCTCGGCAAAAAGGGTGAGGGCTTCTCGCCTGGTATCGGCCTGATTGTCACCACGCCGGTGGGACCGTTGCGCCTGGAGGTGGCAACCCAGGATTTCACCTCCGAGTGGCGCTTCAACCTCGGCGTCGGCTGGAAGTTCTAGTGATCGACTGGCCTGCCGACTACAGCGCCCGCTGGACGCTGGCGGGGAGTGTGGAGATCGAGGGGGTGGGCCTGCACAGCGGAGCCTTGTCCCGGGTGCGCCTGGCACCCGCTTCCAGCCCGGGGTTCTGGGTGGGTTGGCTCGATGCTGCTGACATCCCGTTGCAGCGCCTGGCGCCGCAGCAGGTGTGTGAAACCACGCTGTGCACCGCCCTCGATCTGGGCGGGAGGCGACTGGCGACGGTGGAACATCTGCTGGCCGCGCTGGCGGGCACGGGTGTTACCCAGGCGGCCATCTGGGTGGATGGCCCGGAGTTGCCCCTGCTGGATGGCTCCGCCCTGCCCTGGGTGAATCTGATCGCTGAAGCGGGGTTGCAGAACCTGGGCCCGCGCCCTGCGGCAGCAAGCCTGCAGCGTCCACTCACCCTGCAGGACGGCAGCAGTTTCGCCACGGCGCTGCCCGCCAACGGCCTCCATCTCGGCGCCGCCATCGACTTCGACCAGCCGGCGATCGGCCGGCAGATGCTGGCCCTGGCCCTGACCCCCCGCGCATTCGTGGAGGAGATTGCCCCGGCGCGCACGTTCGGCCTGCTCTCCCAGGTGGAGCAGTTGCAGGCTGCCGGCCTGATTCAGGGAGGCGCCCTGGACAACGCCCTGGTGTGCGATGGGGAGCGCTGGCTCAACCCGCCGCTGCGATTTGCCGACGAGCCGGTGCGCCATAAGATTCTCGACCTGCTTGGGGATCTGGCCCTGGTTGGCCTGCCCCAGGTCCAGGTGTTTGCCTACCGGGGCTCCCACCGTCTCCACACCGACCTCGCGGCGGCCCTGGAGCAGGAGCTCTCCCTGATCCCTGCCTGAATTTCCCTTGCCTGATCCGTCTTCCTCCCCTGTGCTGCTGAATGCGGAACAGATCCAAGGCCTGTTGCCCCACCGCTACCCCTTCGCGCTGGTGGATCGGGTGCTGGAGCATGAGCCGGGGAAACGGGCGGTGGCCATCAAGAACGTCACCTTCAATGAACCCCACTTCCAGGGCCATTTCCCTGGCCGCCCGCTGATGCCCGGGGTGTTGATCGTGGAGGCGATGGCCCAGGTTGGCGGCCTGATCGTGAGCCAGATGCCGGATCTGCCGAAGGGCCTGTTTGTGTTCGCCGGCATTGATGGTGTGCGCTTTCGTCGCCCTGTGGTGCCGGGCGACCAGCTGCTGATCACCTGTGATCTGCTCAGCCTCAAGCGCAAGCGTTTCGGCAAGGTGCAGGCCGAAGCCACGGTGGACGGGCAGCTGGTGTGTTCGGGTGAGCTGCTGTTCTCCCTGGTGGATTGAGCCTGATGCCCTTGATCCATCCCACCGCCGTGATTGATCCCCGCGCTGAGCTGGCGGCGGGCGTGCAGGTGGGGCCCTACGCGGTGATCGGGCCGGATGTGCAGATTGGCCCGGATTGCAGCATCGGTGCCCATGTGGTGCTGGATGGCCGGGTGCGCATGGGCCGCGGCAACCGCCTGTTCCCCGGGGCCTGCATCGGGCTGGAGCCCCAGGACCTCAAGTACACCGGCGATCCCACCGGTGTGGTGATCGGTGACAACAACACGATCCGGGAATACGTGACCGTGAACCGGGCCACCCATGGCGAGGAGAACACCCGGATCGGCCAGGGCAACCTGCTGATGGCCTATTCCCATCTGGGCCACAACTGTGAGCTGGGCGATCGCATCGTGATCGCCAATGGCGTGGCGGTGGCCGGCCACGTGGTGATCGGCGACCGGGCCGTGATCGGTGGCGTGCTCGGCATCCATCAGTTCGTGCACATCGGCACCCTGGCGATGGTGGGTGGCATGAGCCGCATTGAGCGGGACGTGCCCCCGTACTGCATCGTGGAGGGGCACCCCTCGCGGGTGCGGACCCTCAACCGCATCGGACTGCAGCGCAGTGGCCTGGGCGAGCTGGATGGTGGTCAGCAGCTGGCCGACCTCCGGCGCACCTGGACGGCGATCTACCGCCAGCGCCAGCCCCTCGCCCTGGTGCTCGCCCAGCTCAGGACCGCTGCGCTCAGTGAAGCCTCTGAAACCCTGGTGGCCTTCCTGGAGGCATCCTCCGCGCCGTCCCGCCGAGGACCGATCCCGGGAGCGCACTGATGCTCCGCCTGCTGGTGAGCACTGGTGAGGTGTCCGGCGACCTGCAGGGGGCCCTGCTGGTGGAGGCCCTCAGGCGGGAGGCCCGGCGGCGCGGCCTCCACCTGGAGATCGTGGCGCTGGGGGGTGAGCGCATGCAGCGCGCTGGTGCCCGCCTGCTGGCCAACACCACGCGCATGGGCGCCATCGGCCTGTGGGAAGCCCTCCCCTTCCTGCTGCCCACCCTGCGACTGCAGCGGCGCCTGCGGCGCTGGTTTGCCCAGCAGGTGCCCGACGGGGTGGTGTTGATCGACTACATGGGCCCCAACGTGAACCTGGGCCTGAACCTCAAGCGCCGCTATCCCCAGGTGCCGATCACCTATTACATCGCTCCCCAGGAGTGGGCATTCAAATTCGGCACGGAGGGGCGCACCAACCTGATCCGTTTCACCAACCAGATTCTTGCCATCTTCCAGGAGGAGGCCCGCTACTACCGCTGCCGCGGCGCGGACGTCACCTATGTGGGGCATCCCCTGCTGGACACCGTGGGTGATGCCCCCGATCGCCGGTCGGCGCGCCGCCAGCTCGGGCTCGATGAACAGCAGCCGGTGCTGCTGCTGATGCCGGCGTCCCGCCGGCAGGAACTGCGCTACATGCTGCCCCACATCGTGACGGCTGCCGCCGCGTTGCAGCGTCAGCACCCCAGCCTGCAGGTGGTGGTGCCCGCCGGGCTCACGGGATTCGAGGGCAACCTGGCCCAGCAGTTGCGCCAGGCCGGGGTGCGCGCCAGGGTGATTCCCGCCGCGGATGCGGATCGGCTCAAGCCTGCCCTCTGCGCGGCCGCCGATCTGGCCCTGGCCAAGTCCGGCACCGTGAACCTGGAGCTGGCCCTGCGCGGCGTCCCCCAGGTGGTGGTGTATCGGGTGAGCTGGCTCACGGCCTTTGTGGCCCGCCACCTGCTGCGTTTCAGTGTGCCCCACATCTCACCGGTGAATCTGGTGCTGGGGGAGCGGCTGGTGCCGGAATTGCTGCAGGAGGATCTGCGGCCGGAGGCGATCGTGCGCTGCGCCCTGCCCCTGCTGGATGCCGCCAGCCCGGAGCGGGAGGCGATGCTGGATGGCTATGGTCGGCTCACGCGCGCGTTGGGTGAGCCCGGGGTCACCGACCGGGCGGCCTCGGCAATTCTCGACCAGCTGAACGCAGGCGCTGGGGCCCCTCAGGCATCCTGAGGGCTGTCAGGCAAGGCACGCAGTGGCAACCGGGATCGGATCGGTGATTGGTGGTGTTCTGCGGCGGGCAGCAGCGCTGCTGGCGCTGGCCTTGCTGCTGGTGCTGCTGCTGCCGCCAGCGCCAGCCGCCGCCGCCAGCGAGCAGGCCGTGCTGGCCGGAGGCTGCTTCTGGTGCCTGGAACACGACCTGGAAGCCCTGCCCGGGGTGATCCGTGTGGAGAGTGGTTACAGCGGCGGCCGCCTGGCGCGTCCCACCTATCGGCAGGTCTCCGCCGGAGGGACCGGCCACCAGGAGAGCGTGCGGGTGTTCTTTGATCCCCAGCGGCTCAGCTATGCCTCCCTGCTGCGCTCCTACTGGCGCAACATCGATCCCCTCGATGGCGAAGGTCAGTTCTGTGATCGCGGTGACTCCTACCAGCCGGTGATCTTTACGGCCGGCTCTGCCCAGCGCGAGCAGGCCATCGCCAGCCGGGCTGCTGCGGCCCGGGAGCTGGGGCGGCCAGAGAGCGATCTGCGGGTGCGGATCCAACCGCTCGAAAGGTTCTGGATCGCTGAGGACTACCACCAGGACTACGCCAGTCGCGAGCAGCTCAAATACCGCTACTACCGCTGGGCCTGCGGCCGCGATCGCCGCCTGGATGGCCTGTGGCGCGGCCAGGCGCGCACAGGCAAGCCCTGGCAACCAGGCCCAAATCCGAGGAAATCATAAAATGTTCAAGGTAAACTTTTTGGCGGATCGCTTGCGTGGTCTGGTTTTTGCCCTGTTCAGCCCCGGCTGATCTCACTAGTGTGCTGAGTGCGCTGTGTTGATTCGGATATGTATCTGCTCACCATCCGTGACGGACTGCACACCCGCCATATCGGTCCGTACGCAAGCCCGAAGCAGGCGGCTGATGATCTCGAGTGCCTGCTGAGCAGCTGTGGTGAGCGGGCCCGCTGGCAGATCCACGAACTGGAGGCGGCACCCTCCGCGCTCGCACCCTCCGCGCTCGCACCCTCCGCGCTCGCCCCGTTCCTGGAGGCAGCCGCCTGAGCGGCACCCTCCACCAGTCCAGACCGCAATCCCCTGATCAGCTTTGCCGGGGATAGCCGCGCAGCAGGCCGCTCTCGATCATGAGGCCCACGCCGGCATTGATCAGGATCAGCCCGAAGGTTCCGTACCAGAACCAGGGCCCAGGGGCCTGCAGCAGCTTGATCGGCAGCCCCTCGCCGGCGCTGCTCGCCAGTTCCACCCGTTTGGCGAGTTCCTCAATCCCCTTGCGGATCACCGCCTCGCCGAACAGGCACAGCCCCGCCGGCAGCAACAGCACTCCCAGCTGGGCCTTCACATACCAGCGGATCTTTTTCACGGCCATGGCGAGCGGGGCGTCAGCGGCTGGGGGCCAACCTAGGCGGCCTCCAGCGGGGCTCCGCCCATCACCCAGTTCACCAGGGTGCGCACGCCGTAGCCGGTGGCCCCGGCGGGATTGTCGCTCCGCCCCTTGTCGCTCCACACGGTGCCGGCGATGTCCAGGTGGGCCCAGGCCACCCCGTTGCTCACGAAGTCCTGCAGGAACAGGGCGGCCGTGATCGAACCTCCGGGCCGGGGCCCGGTGTTCTTCATGTCGGCCACCGGACTCTTCAGCCCGGCTTTGTAGGAGGGGCGCAGGGGCATGCGCCAGAGGGCTTCCCCCGCCCGGATCGAGGCCTGGTCGAGAGCTGCTGCCAGGCCATCGCAGGGCGACCACAGCCCGGCCATCTCCTCGCCCAGGGCGATCACGCAGGCGCCGGTGAGCGTCGCCAGATCCACCACCGCATCCGGCTCGAGGCGGCAGGCGTACACCAGGGCATCGGCCAGGGTGAGGCGCCCCTCGGCATCGGTGTTGTTGATCTCGATCGTCTTGCCGTTGGAGGCGGTGAGGATGTCGCCGGGGTGCACCGCGCTGCCGTTGATCATGTTTTCGCAAGAGGCCACGATCACGTGCACCTCTACTCCGGCAGGCCTGAGCTCGGCGATCGCCCGGGCCGCCCCCAGCACCGCTGCGCTGCCGCCCATGTCGTATTTCATCATCTCGATCTGGGAGCCGCCGGTCTTGAGGTTGTAGCCGCCGGAATCAAAGGTGAGCCCCTTGCCCACCAGGGCCACCCGCCGCTGCACGGCGCCGTCCGGCCGATAGGTGAGGTGGATGAACTTCGGCGGCAGGTCGGAGCCCTGGGCCACGCCCAGGTAGGCGCCCATGCCCAGGGCCTCGCAGTCACTGCGCTCGAGCACCTTGAGCTCAATGTTGAAGTCGCGGGCGATTGCCGCCGCCGTGTCGGCCAGGTGGGCGGGGGTGGCCACGTTGGGCGGGGCGGCCACCAGCTGGCGGGCCAGTTCCACGCCAGCGCAGCGGGCCGACACCCCGGCCAGGCCCGCCTCGGCCCCGTCCGCCAGGCCGAGCAGGCTCAGACATTCGGGGGACGGCTGGTCGTCGGGTTCGCTGCGGAAGCGCTGATCCCGGTAGAAGCTCAGCCGCACCGCTTCGGCCATCGCGCCGGCGGCCTCCGCCCCATCGAGGCCCTCGCAGGGCACGGCCAGGCCGAGGTGGCGGCAGCGCACCTTGGCGGCGGCAGCGGCGGCAGCGGCGGCAGCGCTGCGCAGGGCAGTGAGATCGAAACCGGCGGGCTCCCCCAGCCCCACCACGATCAGGTTGGCCGGGCGGCCCTCCAGCCGGGCAAAACTCAGGCATTCGCCGGGTTTGCCCTTGAAGCCCCGCTGGTCCAGCTGCTCCGCCAGGGCCGGGCCGAAGCGGCTGCCGAGCTCCTGGCGCTGGGGATGGGCCGCGGCTTCAGGGTCGGTGGCGAACAGGCCCACCGCCAGGGTGTCGCCATCCCAGGTGTCGAGCGCTTCGCCCAGCCCTTGCACCATGCAGCGGTAATCCATCAGCCAGCCAGCCCCAGTGGCTCGCGATCGTAGCCAGCTCTGCTGAGCTGGCCGCTCAGCCCGCGTCGGCCGTGAAGGGGGTGGCCCAGCGCTGGCGGGTTTCCTTGTTGAACGGGGGCTGCCAGTGGCGGATCAGGGCCTGCTCCAGCTGGCGGCGGGCGCGCACGGCCTGCGGTACATCCAGCCAGAACCGGATGCTGAGCTGGCAGGAGAGCTCCGCCCGTGCCACCGCCTCGCTGTAGGCCGCCAGGTACTGCTTGCAGTCGTGCTCTCCTTTCCAGCGCTGGTCGGCCCGGCCGGTCTCGCCCACATAGAGCAGCAGGGGCTCCCGCTCCCCCGCAGGAGCGTCGAGCACGAAATAGAGGGCGGCCCCCTGCTGGGGCGCTTCCGGCCAGCGCCAGAAGTGCAGTGTCTGGGCCCGCAGCTCCAGGGGATTGATCGCCGCGGCGGGATCGCTGGCTCCGCCGAACAGCTCGCCCTGTTGGGCCGCCTGCTGGCTGCCGGCGAACAGGGGGGCCTGATAACGGGCCAGGGCCTGCTGCCAATCACGCAGTTGCGCCCTGGCCAGCCGCAACTCGGGGAGGGGGAAGACGCCGGTGTCCGCCAGGGCTTTGGCAAAGAGGCTGCCCTGACGCGGGGAGGGGGTCGGGTTCATCGCCGTTTCGGCCCGGGGGGCAGCACCGGGCCCTGGGGTGCGCTGCCGAAGCACACCTTGCCGATCCAGCCCTCCACCAGGCTCGCGGGCAGGGCGAGGCGCTGCTGGAGGTCAGCCAGATCCCTGAACGGTTGGCGGCTCCGCTCGCGCAGCAGCCGCTGCTGGCGTTCGGCACTGAGCCCGAGCTCCTGCAGCTGCTCGGCCGCTGCCCGGTTGAGGTCGAGCCGCGCCGCTGCCGCCGCCGCTGTCGCCGGTTCGCCGTACCAGCGGAAGGCGAGCACTGGCAGCCACAGCTCCAGCTGGGCGTCGCTGAGCTCCAGCAGCCGTTGCAGATCCTCCGCTCCGCTCAGCTGCACCCCTCCGGCCTGCAGTCGCAACAGCAGATCCACCTGGGCGGGTGCGATTCCAGGCAGCCGCCGCCAATCACCGGCGCTGGCCCGGTTCACATCCAGGCGCCAGCCCAGGGCCGCGGCCTGGGCCACCTCCTCGCCCGTGCGCAGGGCACAGCCGGGATCGTGGCGCAGCCTGAGCAGCAGCAATTCCCGCTCCACGCTGTTCGCCCGGTCGTCGTCCGCTGAGGCGGCTGGGGCGGCAGTGGGGGCCACGGGCGCGCTGGCGGGTTGCGGCAACTGGCCTGTGGCCCGCAGCAGCTGGCGGGCCAGGGGATCCAGCCAGTGGCGCCGGGCCATCGGAAGCGCGAGCGAGCCTGCGTGCGACTGAAGCTAGCCGCCCTCCAGCTCGTCGGGCCAGTCGATCAGCCCACAGCGCACGCCGCGCAGGGCGGCGTGGGTGCGGTCGCGGGCGGGCAGTTTGCGCAGGATCCGGGCGATGTGGGTCTTCACCGTGTCGGGGGAGAGGAACAGGCTGCGGCCGATCTCCTGGTTGCTGTCTCCCATGGCCGCCCGCTGCAGCACCTGGCATTCCCGCTCCGTGAGCGGCTCCAAGGGCCCGCGGCCATCCGGGCAGCTGTGGAAGATCTCCCGCAGGCTGCGGTCCACGTAGGCGCCGCCCCCGCTCACCGCCCGCAGGGCCGCCGCCATCGCGCCGCTGCCCAGGCGGGACCGGAGCACCACGCCGTCGCAGTGGGCCTTGATGGCCCGCTCAATGGCCTGCCGGCGCGCCGTCTGGCTCACCAACAGGAACACGTGGATCCCGGGCTGCTGGCTCTTGATCTCCTCCACCAGGCTGATGGCGCAGCCCCGCTCCAGCTGATCGGAGAGCAGCACCAGGGTTGGGCGATGCCGCTGCAGCGCCAGCCGGCATTCATCTGCCGTGGTCACCGCTGCCAGCACGGTGGCGCTCTCCATCGCTCGGGCGGCGAGCAGGCAGAGCAGGGCCCGATCCCCCAGGCAGAGCACCACCCGGGCCTGGCGCAGCAGGTTCTGGCTCTCCGTGTGGAACTCCTGCAGCCGGGGGAGCAGGGGTGTGTAGTTCATGCGGGTCGCGCCGGTCTCATTCCTGGATGGTCGGCGCCGGAGCCTCGGCTGTCAGTGTTCCGGCCGTTGTTGATGGGCGGATCCCCACAGCCCTTTACGTTTTTCCACACTCCCCAGCCTCCCGGCTGCTGGCCAGAATCAACCCATTGCGGATTCCGGCCTCTCGCGGATGGCGTTCTTCGATTCCGACATCGTTCAGGACGAGGCCAAGCGCCTGTTCGGCGACTACCAACAGCTGATGCAGCTGGGCAGCGAGTACGGCAAGTTCGACCGCGAGGGCAAAAAGCTCTACATCGAGCGCATGGAGGATGTGATGGAGCGCTACCGGGTGTTCATGAAGCGCTTTGAGCTCTCGGAGGACTTCCAGGCCAAGCTCACGGTGGAGCAGTTGCGCACCCAGCTCGGGCAGTTCGGCCTCACCCCGGACACGATGTTCTCCCAGATGCACCAGACCCTGGAGCGGATGAAGGCACAGCTCGACCTGGCCAGCTGAGCGGCCAGGGCCCCCCTGCTGTCTACGATCCGGCCGTTCCGTCCGCGTCCCGTTGCGAGCCGATGATCGCCGCTTTGCCGTCCTGGTTGCAGCGGGGTCTGGCCGACCTCTTCCCCGCCGGTGACGCCGACCCCGATCAGGCCCTGGCCGCCCGCCTGGCCGAGGCTGATGCCGCCGGCCGGCCCCTGCGCATCAAGCTGGGCATCGACCCCACCGGCGCCGACATCCACCTCGGCCACTCGATCCTGTTCCGCAAGCTGCGGGCCTTCCAGGACGCCGGCCACACGGCCGTGCTGATCATCGGCGACTTCACCGCCCGCATCGGCGATCCCACCGGCAAAAGCGCCACCCGGGTGCAGCTCAGTGCTGCTGAGGTGGAGGCCAATGCTGAAACCTATCTGGTGCAGCTCGGCCTGGGGCAGAACCCGCAGCGTTCCCTGCTCGATTTCACAACCCCCGGCCGCCTGGAGGTGCGCCGCAACAGCGAGTGGCTGGCCGGGCTGGATCTGCCCCAGGTGATCGACCTGCTCGGCACCAGCACCGTGGGCCAGATGCTGGCCAAGGAGGATTTCGCCAACCGCTACGGCTCCGGCACGCCGATTTCCCTGCACGAATTCCTCTATCCCCTGCTGCAGGGTTACGACTCGGCGGCGGTGCAGGCCGATGTGGAGCTGGGCGGCACCGATCAGAAGTTCAACGTGGCCATGGGCCGCGACCTGCAGCGCCATTTCGGCCAGCGGCCTCAGTTCGGCCTGCTGCTGCCGATCCTGCCCGGCCTCGATGGGGTGCAGAAGATGAGCAAGAGCCTGGGCAACACCGTGGGCCTCGCCGAGGATCCGCTCTCGATGTATTCCAAGCTCGAGAAGGTGCCCGATGTGGTGGTGGACGACTACCTCACCCTGCTCACCGACCTCGATCTGACGGCCCTTCCCGGTAATCCCCGCGAGCGCCAGAAGGCGATGGCCCTGGAGATCACGCGCCAGCGCCATGGCGAGGCGAGTGCCCGCCAGGCTCAGATGGATGCCGGCACCTTGGTTGGCGGCGCGGCGGGAGCCGGTGCGGCCGGAGCGGAGGTACCGGAGGCCTCCCTGGCAACCGTGAATTTCCCGGCCAAGGCCTTTTATCTGATCGGAGCTGTGGGCATCGGCGTCACCAGCAGTGAGGCCCGGCGCCAGATCCAGGGGGGCGGAGTGAAGCTCGACGGCGAGAAGCTGAGCGATCCCAATCAGGTGTTCGCCAGCTCCCAGGAGCTGGAGGGCAAGGTGCTGCAATTGGGCAAGAAGACCTTCCGGCGTCTGGTGTCTGGCACCACAGCCCTCAGCTGAGGGCTTGCTCCACACTGGCTGGTGATCGGTCCGGCCATGACAGCTCACCTGCGCCAGCTCCATCCCACCGATGTGGTGGTGGTGCGCCACGGGGAAACCGCGTGGAGCCGCTCTGGTCATCACACCGGCAGTACCGACATCCCACTCACCCCCGCTGGGGAAGCCGCCGCGGCGCGGCTGGAGCCTCTGCTGGCCGGTGTGGGGTTTGCCCAGGTGCTCTCCAGTCCGCTGCAGCGGGCGCGCCGCACCGCTGAGCTTGCCGGGTTTTCCGGACGGCTGCGCCTGGATGCCGATCTGGTGGAGTGGAACTACGGGGCCTACGAGGGGCTCACCAGTTCTGAGATTCAGGCTCAGGCGCCTGGCTGGCTGGTGTTCAGCGATGGCTGCCCTGCTGGCGAGAGCCCCGGGCAGGTGGCTGCGCGGGTGGATCGGCTGCTGGCCAGAGTGCGAGCTGAGCAGGGGCCTGCTCTGTTGTTTGCCCATGGCCACCTGCTGCGCGTGCTGGTGGCCCGTTGGCTGGAGCTGCCCCCCAGTGAGGGCCGGCGCTTCCTGCTCGACACCGCCACCTTGAACGTGCTCAGCCACTACAAGGGCGTTGCAGCTCTGGGTTGCTGGAACGCGCCCACCATGACCTGATTGCGCCTTGCGGTGTTGAGGTGTTATGGTTTTGGACTGCGCGCAGCGAGAGCTGAGCGCGGCTTACGGGATGAAGCCAAGGCGAGAGCCGACG
>JBIIXY010000183.1:0-3019 GCA_044347105.1 Prochlorococcaceae cyanobacterium | reverse complement strand
GTTGAGGATCTGGGCGGCCTGTTGGGTGGTGAGCAGGGCGTCATGGGGCAGCACCGTGACCGCCTCACCACGCTTGAGGTTGTCGAGCAGTCCTCGCAGCAGCCCGTAGAGCGGGGCCGGCACCAGGTGCTGTTCTCCCTGGGGACCAACCAGACGCGCTTCTCCCGCCTGGAACAGGGTGAGCAGCTCCTCCAGCTGCTCCGGCGGCATCGAGTCGGGCGTGATGGTGCCAGGCACCAGGGGCGTTGCGACCACGGAGCACCTCGTCACTGCAGGTAACAGTAATAAGTGAAACAAGTGGTGATGCGCAACCGGGTTGTCCGTTCAGCCAGCGCTGACCTCGTCTCCATCCGAAAAGCTGTAGAGGTCGTTCTTGGCCGTGGTGCGAGCCATGGTGAGGCCAGCGATCCCAAACCCGCTGACCCTGGGGTGCTCAGAGAACGATCACCCGGGCGGCTGCCCCCCAGATCAGCTGCTGATTGTGCGCCAACAGCAGGGCCTGCTCGCGCGGCAGCCAGTGGGGATCGGCGCTGATGTGCCCCTCGCCATCGAGGAACAGGCGGCGCGCTTCCGTGCTGCCCCTGGCAGCCAGACGGAAGGAGACGAGGCGGATCGGGCAGGCCGGGGCAACGGGTGTGGTGGCCATGGCGGTGTGGCAGGCAGGACGCGACGACTGCGCCCCAAGCGGCATCGACCCTCAGGGCGAGCAGCTGCGGGGCAACCTGCGGAGCGCTTGCTCTCCAGCCGCCAGGCCACACCAGGCGGGAGCCTCTCTGGACCGATTGGCCTATCCAGCCACCAGCGGCTGGATCTCCATCAGTCGCTCCGTGCAGCGGTCAACCATCCGCAGCCAGGGCACTGCGGTACTGGATGGGCTCCACTTCTCCCATCCACTCGATCGAGCAGCGGTGCAGGTCGTAGTACCCCGCCACCACGGTGAGCTGCTTGGCCCGCAGCCGGTCGGTGAGCAGAACGCTGGAGTGCACCAGATTGCCGGCGGCGCTGAGTGTGTGCCGCCGGCACGACTCCTCCAGGGACAGCTGGTCGCCGTACTGCAGCAGTTCCATGCGCAGCTGGCCCACCACCTGGGCCAGGCTCGGCGTGAGCACCAGCTCGGGATGCAACGCCGCCGAGACAGCACCACAGCCCTCGTGACCGAGCACCACGATCAGCGGTACATCCAGATGCCCCACCGCATACTCCAGCGAAGCGATCGCAGCGGTGGTGCTCATCGTGCCGGCATTGCGGACGACGAACAGATCCCCGAAACCGCCGTCGAACAGCAGTTCCACCGGCACCCGCGAGTCGGCACAACCGAGCACGGCCGCCAGGGGATGCTGGCCTTCCTCCACCGCCTGCATGCGTTCCCGCGTGCTGTGGGGATGGAGTGACTGTCCGGCCAGAAAACGCTGATGGCCCTGCTGCAGCCAACGCAGCACCGCCGCAGGACGCGCCTCTGGGGTAAGCGCAGCCACAGGATCGCTGCGATCAGGCCCGTCGCTGGGGTCACCCATCAAGGTTGCGCGACAGAGACGTGGGTGCTCCCCACGGTTCTGACAGCCGGTTGTGCTGGGCTGCTGTCCAGAGCGAACAGATTGCTGGAGCAAGCTGGCGCGCGCCGCCGGTTCTGTTCAGCAAGTGGCCCAGCGGTTGACCGTCCCGGGATGGGGACAAGGGCCCTTCTCAGCTCGGCCGCAGCAGCGACACCAAGCCTGGAGTCTGACTCTGGTGCTGCAAAGCCAGGGCAATGGCGCTGGCTTCCCCGGCATCCACACCCGGGTTGAGCGGCTGATACCCCTCAGCAGCACCGGCGGGCCTGATCTGCAGCCAGCCATCGGCGATGGCCTGCGCCAACACAGCCGCTCCCGCAGGACGATCCTGCTCGTCACCGTCGGCTGCCAGACCCACCTCCCCGGCAATCAACGGGGTGATCTTGACCTGCTCGAACAGCTGGCGGAGCAGGGAGAGCTGGTGGATCCGTGCCAGGCCGATCAGCGGGACTGCTTGAGCCAGCGGCGGGCGGTCGCCAGGTCGTCCTGCAGGTCCTCGGCTGAGGTCTGCACCACCGGGATCCTCAGCGCAGAGAGAATTTCAAGGAAGCGTGGCAACGGCAGACCGGCCACCTGGGCTGCGGAGGCCACCGACTGGGAACCAGCCTGAAACAGTGACAGGCCCAGGCCGGAACGCACAGCGGCGGTATCCGGCAGGCCCAGACGATCGAGCGCCACCACCAGGGCCGTGGGCTGCTGATGGCTGGTGACCAGAGCCATCGCATCCGCCTCTGCGGCGCGCAGCACTGTGGAGGGGTTGCTCTTGAGCTGTCGCACCGAAAAAGCCTGCACAGTGTTCCTACACCCTGTGGCCATTAGTGCTGGACTGATCTGCTGGCGATCAAGTCCCCCTCCGCTGGCTCATGCAGAGTCGATGCCAGGGGCTGAGACACTTATGCCGCCGAGCGCTTCAGCCGCGATGAGCCGATTCCGCATCGTTCGCGACGACGGCTGCAACGATGCCATCGCGGGCCAGGTGTTCGACTCCTACGACGCGGCCCATGCCGTGCTGGAGCGCTATTACGCCGACCTGTGCTGCTCGGATGAGCGGGAGTATTACCGGATCGAGGAGCTGAGCGGCGCAGGGGAACGGGCCGATGGCCATGACCGAGCAACCGACTGAGGTGCTGGCGGGCACGATCAAGCGCGTCACCTTCCACAACGCGAGCAGCGGTTTCTGCGTGCTGCGGATCAAGGCCCGCGGTCAACGCGAGCTTGCGGCGTTGCTCAGCCCACCGTGACGCCCGAGAAGCTCATCACCACCGGCGGCTGGAAGGGCCGGAGCTGCTGGGCGGTGGCCTCCAGAAACGCCACCAGGATCGTGATCAGCAGGATGTAATCGCGCAGGGCAGGATCCAGCGGGCCGTGAGGGGTGGGTG
The DNA here is from genome assembly GCA_044347105.1 of Prochlorococcaceae cyanobacterium. Taxonomy (GTDB): domain Bacteria; phylum Cyanobacteriota; class Cyanobacteriia; order PCC-6307; family Cyanobiaceae; genus NIES-981. The sequence continues at coordinate 90 of JBIIXY010000183.1, read as the reverse complement.
GCTGGGCAGCCAGGACGGTTTCCAGCGGTGTCCAGAGGGGATTGCTGCGGGCCTGGGACACCACGTCGGCCAGGCGGGCGCTGTGGGCGG
>JBIIXY010000182.1:0-3062 GCA_044347105.1 Prochlorococcaceae cyanobacterium | reverse complement strand
CCATCACAGCCCTGGCTGCGGGCGACGCCACGGTGGAGGCCAAGGTGCCCGGCCTGGCCGCCCGCACCGGCTTCCTGTTCATCCAGGCCCTCGGCCAGGTGGGCTTCATGGGTGACAGTGGCGTGAACTGGGATATCGCCATCCTGGTGGCCGCCTTCGGCGCCAGCCTGTTCATCTCCCAGATCCTCTCGGGCATGGGCATGCCCGCCAATCCCCAGCAGTCCACCGCCAACAAGATCACGCCGGTGATGATCACGGCGATGTTCCTCTTCTTCCCGCTGCCGGCCGGTGTGCTGCTGTACATGGTGGTGGCCAACATCTTCCAGGCCCTGCAAACCTTCCTGCTCAGCCGCGAGGCCCTGCCGGAGAACCTCCAGAAGATCCTCGACCAGCAGATGGCCCAGCAGGCCGTCACGGTGAGCGCCAGCGCCGGCGGCGATCGGCTGCCCTTCGAACCCAAGGGGAAGAAGTGAACCCGCTGCGGCCGGTTTCCATCCAGGAGCTCAGCGGCCTGGCTGAAGGCCGCAGCTGGCAGATTGATCAGCTGCTCCCCGACCTGGCCAGCCTCACCCCCGTGCGTGGCCAGGTGCAGGCCACCCACCGCGGCAACGTGCTGGAAGTGGAAGGGGAGGCCGCCACGATCGTGACCCTCTGCTGCGACCGCTGCCTGCAGCACTTCAACCACCCCCTCAGCTTTCACACGCGAGAACTGCTCTGGCTGGGGGAGCAGGCCCGCCAGCAGGGCCTGGAGACCAGCCTGATCGAGGGGGGTGAAAGCGTGCTGGATCTCGACCCCGATGCCCTCAGCGAAAGCCTTGATCCCCAGGGCAGCTTCGATCCCGGACACTGGACCTTCGAGCAGCTCAGCCTGCAGCTGCCGGCCGTGAACCGCTGCGGGCCCGATTGCCCGGGCCCGGCGAGCTGGGGCAGCGCCGATTCAGGCATCGATCCCCGTTGGGCCGCGCTGCAGGCCCTGCAGCGCGAGGATTCAGGGAGCCCATGAGCGTCGCCGGCAGCTGGACCGACCAGCTCGATCTGCTGATCCGCTCGCGCACGCCGATCCTCTGGATCCGCAGCCTGGAAGAGGAGCGGGTGGAATGCCTGCTGGAGCAGGCCGCTCAACGGCTTGGCAACCGTCCCCTGCTGCGCTGGGACTTTGTGGATGGCCTGCGCGGGGCCCCGAACCGCGAGGGGGAGGCAGCCCGCAACCCGATGGCGGCGCTGGCGGCCCTCGATCCCCTGCCGGCCGGGCAGGAGGCGATCCTGCTGCTGCGCGACTTCCACCGCTACTGCGAAGACGCCGGCATCTGCCGCCGCCTGCGCAACCTCGCCGCCGCGCTGCGACAGGCGGCCCGCACCCTGGTGATCACCGCGCCCAACTGGCAGCTCCCTCCGGAGCTGGACGACAGCATCACCGTGCTGGAACTGCCCCTGCCGGATGCCGCAGAGATCAGCCAGCTCCTCAGCTCGATCGCCCAGGCCTGCGGTGAGCCCCTGGAGCCCGCCGTGCTGGATCAGCTCAGCGGCGCCTGCCATGGACTCAGCGCCCAGCGCGTGCGCCAGCTGGCCGCCCGCGCCCTGGCCCGCCGCGGCCGGCTGAGCGCCGACGACCTGGCCGAGGTGCTGGAGGAGAAGCGCCAGGCCATCGCCAAGACCGAACTGCTGGAGTACTGCCCCACGGAGGCGACGCCCGCGGATATCGGCGGTCTGGATGCCCTCAAGCACTGGCTGGAGCAGCGGCGCCTGGCCTTCAGCGAGGAGGCCCGCCGCTACGGGCTGCCGCTGCCCAGAGGCGTGCTGCTGGTGGGCCCCCAGGGCACAGGCAAATCGCTCACCGCCAAGGCGATCGCCCATAGCTGGGGCATGCCCCTGCTGCGCCTGGATGTGGGTCGCCTGTTCGCCGGTCTGGTGGGGGCCAGCGAGGCCCGCACCCGCGAGATGATCCAGCGGGCCGAAGCGATGGCCCCCTGTGTGCTCTGGATCGATGAGATCGACAAGGGCTTCGGCGGGGATGCCCGGAGTGATGGCGGCACCAGCCAGCGGGTGCTGGGCACGGTGCTCACCTGGATGGCGGAGAAGACCAGCGCCGTGTTCGTGGTGGCCACGGCCAACGCGGTGGAGCGGCTGCCAGGGGAGCTGCTGCGCAAAGGCCGCTTCGATGAGATCTTCCTGCTCGACCTGCCCAGCCCCGATGAGCGCCGCGCCATCCTCGACCTGCAACTGCGCAGACGGCGACCCCAACACCAGATCCCTCTGGGTGTGCTGGTGGACCGCACCATGGGCTTCTCCGGCGCCGAACTGGAGCAGACCGTGATCGAGGCCATGCACCTGGCGTTCGCCGAGGGCCGCGACTTCAGTGAAGCCGACCTGGTGGCCGCCGCCAGCCAGGTGGTGCCGCTGTCGCGCACGGCCCGGGAGCAACTGGAGCAGCTGCAGGCCTGGGCCCAGGGTGGCCGCGCGCGACCGGCCTCGAGGTTGCGGGGTATGACGAACTCCGACGGGGCGTAACAAGGGCGGGGCCGGGCCATGGCGTCATCGCTCACCACCCCTACGGTCCAGATCAACCGCAGCCCCATCCGTGACCCCCAGCCCAACCCCCCGCGATCACGGCGACCTGGTGAACCAGCTGGCCGTGGCCTGCATCGGTGCCGGCGTGGTCACCAGCCTGGCCGTGGCCCAGGGACAGAATCCCCTCACCGCCCTGGGCATCACCCTCTTTTCGGCGGTGGCGGCCGTGATGGCGGGCCAACTGCTCTGAACAACCTCCCATCTGCAGCACACAACAGGTTCGCAAGGGACGGTTTCCCGCCGTTTCCGAGTTATCTAGCCTGAATCAAATTGTCTGGGCCTAGAGGCCCCACTGAATTTTCTCCATGGCCAGGTTCCAATCAAGCGGACAATCCCTGGGCGCCCTGGCGGCCGCAGTCCTGCTCACCAGCACCAGCACGCTGCCGGCCTTGGCAGCCCTGCCCCGACTGCAGCACGGGCCAGCCAATCCGATGCTCAGCGCAGAGAGCGGCCTGTTGCTGGCCGAAAGCGACAGCAATGACAAGAAGAAAAAA
>JBIIXY010000019.1:0-31251 GCA_044347105.1 Prochlorococcaceae cyanobacterium | reverse complement strand
CGTCGTTGCCGGCGGAGATGGTGCCCACCTGGGCGATGGCGTTGGAGTCGGAGATCGGCTTGGCGTGCTCCTCGATCTTCTTCACCAGGAAGTCGGAGGCCTTGTCGATGCCCTTCTTGAGGGTGATGGCGTTGGCGCCGGCGGCCACGTTGCGCAGGCCGGCCTTCACCATGGCGTGGGCCAGCACGGTGGCGGTGGTGGTGCCGTCGCCGGCGGCGTCGTTGGTCTTGGAGGCGGCCTGACGGATCAGAGCCACACCGGTGTTCTCAATGTGATCCTCCAGCTCGATCTCCTTGGCGATGGTGACGCCATCGTTGATGATCTGGGGAGCACCGAACTTCTTCTCCAGCACCACGTTGCGGCCCTTGGGGCCGAGGGTGACGGCAACCGACTCGGCGAGAATGTCGATGCCTTTTTCGAGGGCGCGGCGGGCCTGCTCGTTGTAGATGATGCGCTTAGCCATGGAAGGCGAAAAACTCGGAAGTGAACGAAAGTTGAATCAGGAAATCTGAACGTTGCTGTCCTCTGAGGACGTCACATTCAGTTCACAACGGCGAGGATGTCCTTCTCGGACAGCAGCACGTACTCGTCGGAGCCGAGCTTGATGTCGGTGCCGGCATACTTGCTGTAGAGAACCTTGTCACCCACGCTCACCTCAGGGGCCTGGCGGGAGCCGTCGTCGTTGCGCTTGCCAGGGCCCACCTGCACCACTTCGCCCACCTGGGGCTTCTCCTTGGCGGTGTCAGGCAGCAGGATGCCGCCGGCGGTTTTCTCTTCAGATTCAGAGACCTTGATAAAAATGCGATCTCCGAGGGGCTTGACGGTGGAGACGCTGAGGGAAACAGCTGCCATGGATCAATGCAAAAGCGACAACATGGCGATGGATACGCCACAGGACAGCCCTGAGTGCGAGCCGGCAACTTGAAAAGCGCTCGGTTGGCACTCGGAGCTCTCGAGTGCCAACCTATGCGCCACAGGGCGTCGCCGGCCAGCGGGCGGCTGTGCGGTTGACCGAACCGGGCCGACGCAGCCGGGTGGGCAGCCTGGCGAGTGGTAACGTTGCGCCGCTTAGCACGGGTGGGCGAGGGGTCGATTTCCGTTCGGCCTCAGCCCAGCCCAGCGCCCTCCGCCACTCCCTTACATATGGCTGCTGCTACCGCCACCGGCACCAAAGGCATCGTGCGCCAAGTGATTGGTCCAGTGCTCGACGTTGAATTTCCGGCCGGCAAGCTGCCCAAGATCTACAACGCCCTGCGCATCGAGGCGAAGAACTCCGCCGGCCAGGACGTGGCCCTCACCGCGGAAGTGCAGCAACTGCTGGGCGACCACCGTGTGCGCGCCGTCGCCATGAGCAGCACCGATGGCCTCGTGCGCGGCATGGAGGCCGTCGATACCGGCGCTCCCATCTCCGTGCCAGTGGGTGAGGCCACCCTGGGCCGCATCTTCAACGTGCTCGGCGAGCCCGTCGATGAGCAGGGCCCGGTGAACACCACCCAGACCGCTTCCATTCACCGGGCAGCCCCCAGCCTGACGGAGCTTGAGACCAAGCCGAAGGTGTTTGAAACCGGCATCAAGGTGATCGACCTGCTGGCCCCTTACCGCCAGGGCGGCAAGGTGGGTCTCTTCGGCGGCGCCGGCGTGGGCAAGACGGTGTTGATCCAGGAACTGATCAACAACATCGCCAAGGAGCATGGCGGGGTGTCCGTGTTCGCCGGCGTGGGTGAGCGCACCCGTGAGGGCAACGACCTCTACGAGGAATTCAAGGAGTCGGGTGTGATCAACCCCGACGACCTCTCCAAGTCGAAGGTGGCCCTCTGCTACGGCCAGATGAACGAGCCCCCGGGCGCCCGCATGCGCGTGGGTCTTTCGGCGCTCACCATGGCCGAGCATTTCCGCGACGCCAACAAGCAGGACGTGCTGCTGTTCGTCGACAACATCTTCCGTTTCGTGCAGGCCGGCTCCGAGGTGAGCGCCCTGCTGGGTCGCATGCCCTCAGCCGTGGGCTATCAGCCCACCCTCGGCACCGACGTGGGCATGCTGCAGGAGCGCATCACCTCCACCCTGGAGGGCTCGATCACGTCGATCCAGGCCGTGTACGTACCGGCCGACGACCTCACCGACCCGGCTCCCGCCACCACCTTCGCCCACCTGGACGCCACCACCGTGCTCAGCCGCGGCCTGGCCTCCAAGGGCATCTATCCCGCCGTGGATCCCCTGGATTCCACGAGCACCATGCTGCAGCCGGCTGTGGTGGGCGATGAGCACTACCGCACTGCCCGGGCCGTACAGAGCACCCTGCAGCGCTACAAAGAGCTCCAGGACATCATCGCCATTCTGGGCCTCGACGAACTCTCCGAGGACGACCGCCGCACGGTGGACCGGGCCCGCAAGATCGAGAAGTTCCTCTCCCAGCCGTTCTTCGTGGCTGAGATCTTCACCGGCATGCCCGGCAAATACGTGAAGCTCGAAGAAACCATCAAGGGCTTCAACATGATCCTCGCCGGCGAACTCGACGAGCTTCCCGAAGCAGCCTTCTACCTGGTGGGGAACATCGACGAAGTGAAGGCCAAGGCCGAAAAGATCCTGTCCGAAGCCAAGGGCTGATCAAACCCGATCACACCCTGAGGAGCTAACCCAATGAGTCTCACCCTGCGAGTTCTGGCCCCTGACCAGAGCGTTTTTGATGGCACTGCCGAAGAGGTGATCCTGCCCAGCACCACCGGCCAGGTCGGCATTCTTCCCGGCCACGTGACCATGCTGGCGGCCCTGGAAACCGGGGTGATGCGCCTGAAGGAGGGCAATCAATGGAAAGCCATTGCCCTGCTGGGCGGCTTTGCCGAAGTCGAGGCCGACGAGGTGACTGTGCTTGTCAATGGCGCCCAGCTGGGCAGCAGCATTGATTCCACGGCTGCTGAAACCGCCTATGAAACCGCCAAGCAGGCAGCCGAGGTGTACGAGGGCAAACCGCCCAGCACCGAGAAACTCAAGGCCCAGCAGAGTTTGCTCCAGGCCCGGGCCTGGCTTCAGGCCAGCCAGAACCCCAGCTGAGAATCTGAGCTGGGGCTGATCCCCCGGCTCATGGTGAAGCCCGTCCCCTGGACGGGCTTTTTTGATGGTAACGGCCCAACGATCGGGCAAACCCGGGCTCAGCCACCACGACATCAAAAAGCGCCCTTGGCAGGGCGCTGGGTGCAGTGGAGTTGATCGCTTGGATCGGGCCCGGTACTCAGGCGGTGCCGCAGAACGTCACGTCGGGGAACTTGGCCTTGGCCTCATCGAGGCTCTTGCCCTTGCCCTCCTCCTGCCAGTAGTTGATCACCTCGGTGGCCTTGTTGAGGATCTCCACCCGCTCGTTGTCGGTGATCCAGCTCTTGCCTTCAAGCTCCGTTTTCAGCGTTTCCCAGGCATCTTCCCGCGGCCAGAAGAAGTAAGCCGTGAGCGGGCTGGGGCCGCCACCCACAATCTGATCCACCGCCAGGGCCACGTTGTCTGGCAGCCAGAGGATCTTCAGCAGGAAGCGGCCCTCATCGGCCTTCGGGGTGTAGCCGGAAGGCACCCCGTCCTCATCGATGGTGGCAGTGGCCAGAGCAGCACTGCCACCACGCATCACCGGACGACCCTCCGTGGGCTCAGCAGCGGCGATGGACACGTCCTCGGGCGCTGCGCTCAATGAGCCGGGGTCGCTGGCTGTCATGGTATCGGCGCTCAAGACAACAAATCAAACAACCAACCTACCAGCCGCCCTCCCCCCTCACATGGAACGGAGCCCATTGCTGGCAGGCTTGGGGCATCGATCTCTCCGTGCAGCTTGTGGACCTCGCTCCATCCACCTCTCCCCTGCTGGAGACGGCTGCAGCGGTGGTGCTGTTCGACATCGACGGGGTGATCCGGGACGTGGGGGCCAGCTATCGCCGGGCCCTGGCCGAAACGGTGCATCACTACAGCGGCTGGCGGCCCGACGTGGCCACCATCGACAGCCTCAAGGCCGAGGGCCGCTGGAACAACGACTGGGAGGCCAGCCTCGAACTGCTGCGCCGCCGCGGGCTCGGCGGGACAAACCAGCCGCCGCTGCCTGCCTTTGCTGCCCTGGTGGAGGTGTTCAGCGGATTCTATTTCGGTGGCGACCCGGCAGGCGATCCCGCCCACTGGAGCGGCTTCATCGGCAGCGAACCCCTGCTGGTGGAGGCGCCGTTCTTTGCACAGCTCACGGCCGCTGGCATCAGCTGGGGCTTCGTGAGCGGCGCAGAACCCCCCTCGGCCCGCTATGTGCTGGAGCAGCGGCTGGGGCTGTGCCAGCCCCCCCTGATCGCCATGGGCGATGCGCCGGACAAGCCGGACCCCACCGGCCTGCTGACACTGGCCGACCAGCTGCTGCGCAAGCGGGGCGGCAGGGGACTGGGCAGCGGTGCTCCGGCAGTCGCTTACCTGGGTGACACCGTGGCCGACGTGCTCACGGTGGTGAATGCCCGGCGCCACTGCCCCGAGCAGCGTTTTGTGGCCCTGGCGGTGGCGCCGCCCCATCTGCACGGGGATGGGGCAGCCCGGGCCGCCTACGAAGCCCGTCTGCGCGACGCCGGCGCCGACCGGGTGCTGACCAGCACCGCGGCGGTGCTGGATGCGCTCTGCAGTTGAACGCCTGCAGGCTGCTCAGGCTGGGATCTCAGCGCTCCATCGCCGCGGTGGCCTTGAGCGCCGCGGCCGTGAGGTTCTCGTGGCCGTGATCGGTCACGGCCACATCGTCCTCGATGCGGATGCCGATGCCCTTCCAGCGCTCGTCGATCGCCGGTTGGCCCTCGGGCACCGGCAGCCGATCGCTCACGTAGAGGCCCGGCTCCACCGTGAGCACCATGCCGGGCTCCAGAGAGACGTGATGCTCCCCCAGGCGATAGGCGCCCACGTCGTGCACATCCAGCCCCAGCCAGTGGCCGGTGCGGTGCATGTAGAGATGGCGGTAGGCGCCCTGCTCGATCACGCCATCCACTGAGCCAGCCAACAGGCCCAGCTCCAGCAGCCCCTCCACCAGCAGCCGCAGGGCCGTGCCGTGCACACCCTCAGCTGTGAAGCCGGGGGCCACCGAGGCCACGGCCGCCTCCTGGGCCGCCAACACCAGCTCGTAGAGAGCCCGCTGCTCAGCCGTGAAGCGACCGCCCACCGGAAAGGTGCGGGTGATGTCCCCGTTGTAGTAGTCGCTCAGGGAGCAGCCTGCATCGATCAACAGCAGGTCGCCATCGCGCAGCTGAGCGTTGTTGGCGGTGTAGTGCAGCACGCAGGCGTTGTCACCGCCGGCCACGATCGAGCCGTAGGCGGGTCCGCGGGCCCCTTGCTCCAGAAAGTGCTGCTCGATCACCGCCTGCACCTGACGCTCATTGAGGCCGGGCCGGGCCACCCGGCGGGCCAGCTCATGGGCCTCGGCCGAGATCCGCGCCGCCTCGCGCAGGCGCTCCAGCTCCTCGGGACCCTTAAGCAGGCGTAGGCCATGCAGGATCGGGCAGGGGGCCACCAGGCCCAGGGCGGCATGGCCGCTGCGGGGGGCGCGGTCGAGCTGGCGGGCCCAGGCCGCGAGCACCAGGGGCTCCACCGCCGGATGCTTGCCCACCCGGAAGGCGATCCCCTCGGCCCCCTGGAGGTAGTCGCCCAGGCGCTGCTCGAGCTCCTCGAGCGGATGGGCCATGTCAGCGCCGAACTGGGCCACCGCCCCCTCGGTGCCCCAGCGGAAACCCGTCCACACCTCGGCACTGGCCTCCTTGGGCTGCACGAACAGCACATAGCGCTCGCCAGCCGGCCGGTGCGGCAGAAAGAGGGCCACGGCGTCGGGCTCATCGAAGCCGGTGAGGTACCAGAAATCGCTGTTCTGGCGGAAGGGCCACTCACAGTCGGCATGGTGAACCGCCAGTGGTGCTGCGGGAATCACCGCTGCCGCCCCGCCCAGCTGCTCAAGAAAGCGCTGCCTCCTGCGGGCGTGGATCGTGTCGGGCCGCAGTTCAGGTGAAGGATGATCCAACGAACGGTTGATGGCGGTCAGGGGCACCACTCTGGGCCAGCAGCCGTGGGCAGGGTCTGCGGACGGGCTGGCGAGGCTGACGATCAGAATCGGTAATCTTAGAATTGAGCATTGACGTTCTCCTGCCTTTTCGCGGGCAGCGTTCCTGAGGCCATGGTCCCAGCACCAGCCAACCCATGAAGGCCCAGCCATCCCTGAACGCCCCCACCCCAGGATGGCTCTGCCAGGTCATGCCAGGCGCGCATGAATGACCTGCTGGGCCTGGCCCTGTTGGTGCTGGCCGTGATCATGGGCTCCGCCCTCTGTTCGGGGGTGGAGGCCGCTCTGCTCACCGTCAATCCGGTGCGGATCCACGAACTGGCGACCCGTTCCAGGCCCGTGGGCGGCGCCAGGCGTCTGGAGCAGCTGCGCCAGCGCCTGGGCCGAACCCTGGCCGTGCTGGTGATCGCCAACAACGGCTTCAACATCTTCGGCAGCCTGATGCTGGGTGGCTATGCCGCCCACCTGTTTGAGCAGAGGGGCGTGGCGGGTATCGCCCTGCCGGCGTTTTCCATCGGCCTGACCGTGCTGGTGATCCTGCTGGGGGAGATCCTGCCCAAGGCGGTGGGCAGCCGCCTGGCCCTGCCGGTGTCCCTGGCCAGTGCCCCGCCCCTGCACTGGCTGGGGGTGCTGATGGCCCCGCTGGTGCTGCTGCTGGAGCGTCTGCTGCCCGCCATCACCCGGGAGAACGAGATCAGCACAGACGAGGACGAAATCCGCCTGCTGGCCCGTCTCGGCTCCCAGAAAGGCCAGATCGAAGCCGACGAGGCGGCGATGATTGCCAAGGTGTTTCAGCTCAACGACCTCACCGCCCGCGATCTGATGACACCGCGCGTGGCTGCTCCCACCCTGGCGGCTGGCACACCGCTCGATGGGGTGCGCTCCATCCTGCTGTCCAACCACGCCCCCTGGTGGGTGGTGCTGGGGGAGGAGGTGGATGAAATCGTGGGGGTGGCCAGCCGCGAACGGCTGCTCACGGCGCTGCTGGAAGGCGGAGGCTCACTCACAACGGCGCAGCTCAGCGAGGCGGTGGAATTCGTGCCGGAGATGATCCGGGCAGACCGCCTGCTCACCGGCTTCCGGCGCAACAGCGGTGGGGTGCGGGTTGTGGTGGATGAATTCGGCGGCTTTGCCGGGGTGATCGGCGCAGAGGCCGTGCTGGCGGTGCTGGCGGGCTGGTGGAGGCCCAACCAGAGCGCTGCCGGAGAGCCGGCGGGATGAGCACGCGCACCCCGCAAACCCCGGAGCGCTGCCGGCAGCTGCTGCGCCAATGGCGCGGCCAGCTCAGCCTCTCCTCCAGGGAGCAGAGTCTGCTGGCCGGAGCGCTGGTGGGTCTCGACCGCCAGCTGGAGCGGTTGGAGCGGGGCCAGCTGCGGTTGGCGGTCTTCGGCCGGGTGGGGGTGGGCAAGTCGAGTCTGATCAATGCCCTGGTGGGCAAGGCCGTCTGTCCCACCGACGTGGCCCATGGCAGCACCCGCCATCAACGGGCCACAACCTGGCCTCAGCCGTTGCCAGGCCTGCAGCGGCTGGAGCTGGTGGACACGCCCGGCATCGACGAGATCGGCGGCGCCGCCCGCTCCCGCCTGGCCGAACGGGTTGCCCGCGGCGCCGACCTGGTGTTGCTGGTGCTCGATGGCGACCTCACCAGCGTTGACCAGGACGCCCTGCTGCCCCTGCTGGCTAGCGGCAAGCCGCTGCTGCTGGTGCTCAACCGCAGCGACTGCTGGCCCGAAGCGGAGCGCCAGGCCCTGGTGACCAGCATCCAGCGGCGGCTGGAGACCCTGCTGCCCACGGGCGGCGGCCGACTGGAGCTGGTGGCCGTGGCGGCGGCACCGCGCAGCCCCCGGCTGCTGGCCGATGGACGGGTGCGCACCGACGCCAGTGCCCCCGAAGTGGAGCCCCTGCGCCAGCGGCTGCTGGCCCTGCTCGAGGACCAGGGCCCCCTCCTGCTGGCCCTCAACAGCCTGCGTGCGGCCGACCACTTCCAGCGGCAGCTGCAGCACGACCGCCTGCGTCGCGGCCGCCGCAGCGCCCAGGGGCTGATCGGCCGCTATGCGGCCCTGAAGGCCACGGGGGTGGTGGCCAATCCCTTGGTGCTGCTCGATCTCGCCGGCGGCCTCGCCTGCGACACCGCCCTGGTGACCCAGCTCTGCCGGTTGTATGGCTTACCCGTGGACGGACCGGCGGCACGCCAGCTGCTGGGGGAACTGTCACGCCAGAACGCCCTGTTGGGGGGTGCCCAGCTGGGCATCCAGATCGTGCTCGCAGCCCTGCGTCAGCTGCTGCTGCTGGCGGCCCCGTTCAGCGCGGGCCTGAGCCTGGCACCGGCGGCACCGGTGGCCGTGGCTCAGGCGGTCCTGGCCGTGCACACCACCCGGCGCACGGGCCGGCTGGCCGCCCGCGAACTGCTGCGCCGCAGCCAGCGCGGCGGCCAGCCAGGCGCCCTGCTCCGCCGCCTGGCCAGCAGCGACCCCCAGGTGCGCCAGTGGCTGGCGCACCGGCCGATCGCGCTGGAGCGGCCGTGAGCGTGGCCCTGCTGGGCACCAGCGCCGATCCGCCCAGCTGCGGCCACCAGGCCCTGCTGGAAGGCCTGCTGAACCACTTCCCGCGGGTGGCTACCTGGGCCAGCGACAACCCAAGCAAGCGCCATGGCGCCCCCCTGGAGCAGCGGGCGGCCCTGCTGGCCGTTCTTGTGCAGGCGATCGCCAATCCACGCCTGGAACTGGCGCAGGAACTGAGCAGCCCCTGGGCGATCACCACCCTGCGGCGCGCCTCCCAGCGCTGGCCCCGGGAGGAGCTGGTGTTCGTGGTGGGCAGTGATCTGGCAGGCCAGATTCCTGGTTGGAAGGAGGCGGAGGCCGTGCTGCGCAGCTGCCGGCTGGCGATCGTGCCCCGCTGCGGCTGGCCCCTGGATCCAACCGCGCTGGAGCGGCTGCGCCGGCTCGGGGCCCGGGTGCAGACCCTGCCGCTGGAGATCCCCGCCACGGCCAGCTCAACGATCCGTCAGCAGCCCCGGCCCGACCAGGTGCCGGCCGCCGTCTGGCCGGTGCTGCTGAAGCACAATCTTTACGGCCTCGCCGCCCGACCCTGATGCGCCTCGCCCTGGCCCAGCTCAATCCGGTGGTGGGCGATCTGGCGGGCAATCGGCTCCGGATCCTGGCAGCCTGCCGCCAGGCCGCTGCCCAGGGCGCCGATCTGGTGCTAACCCCTGAACTCTCTCTCTGGGGCTATCCCCCGAGGGACCTGCTGCTGTTGCCGGCCCGCCTGGAGGCCCAGATCCATGCCCTCGATGGGCTGGCCACGGGCCTGGCTGAACTCCCGGGCTCTCCAGCGGTGTTGGTGGGCATGGCTGAGCCCTGCGGCGAGAGCTCCCTCCCCAGGCTCCACAACGCCCTGGCGCTGGTGGAGCCCGGCGGCTGGCGGGTGGTGGCCCGCAAACAGCTGCTGCCCAGCTACGACGTGTTCGACGAGCGCCGCTATTTCCGGCCCGCCGCAGGCCCTGCAATGCTGGAGCTGGACTGCCGGGGCCGGAGCTGGCGGCTGGGGCTCACCATCTGCGAGGACCTCTGGGTGGAGGAGGAGCTGCAGGGCCAGCGACTGGTGGGTCCGGATCCGATCGCAGCCCTGCAGCCCCTGAGGCCGGATCTGCTGCTCAATCTGTCCGCCTCCCCCTTCAGCCAGGCGAAGACCGACCTGCGCCGCCAGCTGGCCAACCGGGCAGCGGGCCGGCTCGGCTGCCCGGTGGTGTACGTGAACCAGGTGGGCGGCAACGACGAGCTGGTGTTCGACGGCTCCAGCTTTGTGGTGAATGCCTGTGGTGATCTGCTCTGCCGCCTGCCCTGCTGCCGGGAGGCCGTGACGTTATGGGATGCCACGGGGCGCTCAGTGCCAGGGGAAGGATCGGCCGGCAGCCTGGTGGCCCCCGAGCCGCAGCCGCTGGAGCAGCTCTTCCGGGTCCTGGTGTTAGGAGTACGCGACTACGCCGGCACCTGCGGCTTCCAGCAGGCCCTGCTGGGCCTGAGCGGCGGCATCGATTCCGCCCTGGTGGCGGTGATCGCCGCAGCCGCCCTGGGCAGCGAGCGAGTGCAGGCTCTGCTGCTGCCTTCTCCCTGGAGTTCTGCGGGCTCGATCGACGATGCCATGGCCCTGGCCAGCCGGCTCGGCCTGCACACCCACACCCTGCCGATCGCGGGCCTGATGGCCGGCTTCGATCAGGCGCTGGCACCCGCCCTGGGGGGTGAGCCCGCCGGGGTCACGGCCGAAAACCTGCAGTCGCGGATCCGCGGCACCCTGCTGATGGCGGTGGCCAACCAGCAGGGCCAGCTGCTGCTCTCCACCGGCAACAAGAGCGAACTGGCCGTGGGCTACTGCACCCTCTACGGCGACATGAACGGCGGCCTGGCCGTGATCGGCGACGTATACAAAAGCCGGGTGTTTGAGCTTTGCCACTGGCTGGATTCCCCCGCCGCCGCCGCCTGCCGCAGCGAACTCGGCCTGCCGGCCAGCGGTGAGCTGGTGGGAGCGGCGATCCGCCACAAGCCCCCCAGCGCCGAGCTGCGGCCCGATCAGCGCGACAGCGATTCCCTGCCCGACTACGCCGTGCTCGATCCGCTGCTGGAAGCCCTGGTGGAGCAGCGCCTCAGCCCCGAGCAACTGGGGGCGGCGGGCCAGGACGGCGCCCTGGCCGAACGGGTAATGGTGCTGCTGCGCCGGGCGGAATTCAAACGCCGTCAGGCCGCACCGGTGCTGAAAGTGAGCGGCCAGGCCTTCGGCAGCGGCTGGCGGATGCCGATTGCCGCCCGCTGAGCCAGGCTGAGGGGGCACGCGCAGGCAAGCGCCATGGCCGCCCCATCCACCTTCAGCGCCCCGATGGCCAGCATCGGCGTGCCCCGTGAGATCAAGCGCGATGAGCGGCGGGTGGCCCTCACACCCGACGGCGTGAGCGAGCTGGTGGCCCAGGGCATGGAGGTGCGCGTGCAGGCCGGCGCCGGCCTGGGAGCCGGCATCAGCGATGACAGCTTTGCCGCCGCCGGGGCCCGCCTGGTGAGTCAGGAGGAAGCCTGGGGGGCCCATCTGGTGGTGAAGGTGAAGGAACCCCAACCGGAGGAGTTCCCGTTCCTGCGTGCCGACCTGGTGCTGTTCACCTACCTGCACCTGGCGGCCTATCCCGAGGTGGGGCGGGCCCTGCTGGAAGCCGGCACCACCGGCGTGGCCTACGAAACCGTGCAGCTTGAGGACGGCAGCCTGCCCCTGCTGGCACCGATGAGCGAGATCGCCGGCAGGCTGGCAGCCCAGGTGGGCGCCCACCTGCTCGAGAAACCCCACGGCGGTCGCGGCATCCTGATCGGCGGTTGCACCGGCGTGCGGCCGGCACGGGTGGTGGTTCTGGGTGCCGGCAGTGTGGGTTGGAACGCCGCCCGCATCGCCGCCGCCATGGATGCCGAGGTGCTGCTGCTGGATCGTTCGCCCCAGCGTCTGCGGCAGCTGGAGGCCGATCGCCGGGGCCGGCTGGTGAGCCTGGTGAGCAGCCCCAGCCTGATCGAGCGCCATGTGCCGGGCGCCGACCTGCTGATCGGGGCCGTGCTCACCCCCGGGGGGCGGGCCCCCACGCTGGTGGATGAAGAGCTGGTGAAACAGATGAAACCGGGCTCGGTGATCGTGGATGTGGCCATTGATCAGGGCGGCTGTATCGCCACCAGCCGGGAGACCACCCACACCGATCCCGTGCACACCCTGCACGGCGTGCAGCACTACGCCGTGGGCAACATGCCCGGGGCCGTGCCCTTCACATCCACCGAGGCCCTGGTGAGTGTGACCCTGCCCTACATCCTGGTGATGGCCGGCCGCGGCCTCAGCGAGGCGGTCACCGACCGGCCGGAACTGCTGTCCGGCCTGAACACCGTGAATGGAGCCGTCTGCCACCCCGGCGTGGCCCGGGCGCTGGGGATGACCACCCGCCACCCGATGGCCTGCCTGCGCTGATGCTCAATCCGGCGCGCATCCGCATCCTGGCGGTGGGCAAGGTACGCAAAGGCTGGGTGCGCGAAGGGCTGGCCCTCTATCTCAAGCGCCTTCCAGGTCTCACGGTGCACGAGCTGCGCGAAGGCAGCCCGGAGCGGGAGGCTGAGGTCCTGCTGGCGGAACTGCGTGGTGATGAGCAGCTCGTTGCCCTGAGTGAAGAGGGACAGGCCCTGGGCTCGGTGCAGCTGGCCGAACGCCTGCGCGACTCAGCCTCCGGCCGGCTGGCCTTCGTGATCGGCGGCGCCGATGGACTGAGTTCACAACTCAAGCAACGGGCCGTCTGGACCCTCAGCCTGTCGCCGCTCACCTTTCCCCACGACCTGGCCCGGCTGCTGCTGCTGGAGCAGCTCTACCGGGCCCAGACAATCCTTCAGGGGGGCCCCTATCACCGTGGCTGAAGCAGGCGCAGGGGCGGCAACGGCCTCTGCAGGGCCGCGGGAGCGATCCCCTCGCGCAGGGCCAGCACCAGACCGGCGGCCTCGCTGTAGCTGCGGGCCTGCAGCACCTCCAGCCCCAGGGCCTCAGCGTTCACCTCCAGGACACATGGGTTGTGCACCGCGATCACGGGCACGCCACGCTCGGCGCAGGCCAGCACCGCCGCACCACCCAGGGCATGCGCTGGTGCCACCACGGCGCCGATCAGCTCGGGCCGCAGCAGCTGGGGATCACTCCAGTCGCCGGCAACGGGGCGAGGCACCAGATCGGGGGCCCGGCTCAGGCCCACCAGCACACAGGCCAGGAAGGTATAGCCGAGTTCCTCGCCGGCCGCGCGGGGGTCCAGGTCGGCGCTGAGGGGCAGGGAGCTGAGGGCGGGGGCATGGGCGCAGGGAATGCCGAGGTGCTCGGTCAGCAGGTGGCTGATCACCGCCTCCGCGCCGGCCAGGGCATCCACCCCGGATCCGCCCCGGTAGGCCGCCAGTGCCTCGCTGGCGGGATCATCCGGAAAACGGGCCACCACGGCGATGGCCGTGGCGCCGGCCTGCCGCAGGGCCTCGCCGGCCCGCAGCAGGGCATCAGGACGCCCCAGCTGGCCCCAGCTGGCCCCACTGGGACCCTGCTGCAGACTCACCTCCAGGGGATCGTCGGTGCGCAGCACCGGCCCGATCTCCAAGCCAAGGCTGGCCCGGCAGCCGTCCACCACCTGCAGATGGCGATGACACAGCTCGGGCTCGATGCCGGCATCGAGCAGCACCCCCAGCCGCTGGCGCCGCGCAGGCCGCAGCGCGAGGCCTCCGGCGGCGAAGCGATCCAGCGCCGAACCTTCCACATAGTGGATGCGCCGATCGCTCCAATAGAGGGAGGCGCCGTTCATCACGTTGGGGTGGGTGACCAGGCTGCCACTGGCGGCCGCCAGCAAGCGGGCGGCCGGCAGACCATCCCCGGCGTAGCCCCCCAGCTCACAGCCGATGCCGGTGGGGATCACCAGCAGGGTGGGCAGGGGCGCTGCAGCCTGATCAGCTGCCGTCATGGCCTTGCCCCCACCCGGCGGTGCTACCTCATCGGCAACCCCATCATCCGCGCCCAACCCCACAACCGCCTCAATCTCCAGCTGCACCTCGGATGCGGCCGTGATCGCCCAGCGCAGCGGCCGGCCATGACCGGCCAGGGCAGCTTCGATGGCCGGACGGAGAGGGCCCGAGGGGCGCTCCAGCTGCAGATGCAGACACCGCAGGGAGAGCCCCGTCACCGGCTGCCCCTCACTTTTGATACTGGCCGAACTGGGCTTCGTAGAGGGCGTCCTCCATGCCGGCCTGAAGCTTGAGATCGCTGCGCGGGAAGGCCACACACAGCAGGGCATAACCCTGCTGCTGCAACTCGGCCTTCACGCCCATCGCGTCCGGCTGGTGCACGCTGCCCTCGGAGATCAAGGCGGCGCAGGTGGTGCAGACGCCGGAACAGCAGGAGCTGGGCAGCTCCACGCCGGCGGCCTCTGCCGCGGCGAGCACCGTCTGGTCTTCGCTGCAGGCGAAGGTGTGGCTGACGCCGTTGATCTGGGCAACAACGGTGTAGCTGGCAGTCATGAAGCTTCAGGCCGGCGGCCAACCATCTTCCGTGATCGCCGTCCACTGGCTGGGATGGGGGGCCAGGTATTCCGGCGGGGAGTCCGCTGCGGCGGCCGGCGGGGCCGTGAGGGCGAAATCGACGGCGATGGAGCAACGCAGGCTGTCGTCGTCCTCATTGGCCAGCACGGCATGGTCGAGGCAAGCGGGGAAGAGCACCAGCAGACCAGCCCTGGGCGCCACATCCTGCCAGGGCTGGGTCCAGGGTGAATCGGCGAGCGGGCCGCCATGGCCCACCGCCATCCCCGGCACCAGCTCATTCAGCTGGCGCCGGGGCCAGCAGCGCAGCACCCCGCAGCGGCCACTGCCATCGCCCGTGAGGTAGTAAACCGCGCTGAGATGGGCGTTGGGGTGGTGATGGCGGCCCACCACCTGGCTGGGCTCACTGAGCACGGGCCAGCAGCGCTGAATGTGCAGGGCCACCTGCTGAGGATCAAAGCCCAGTTGCGCCAGATAGGCCCGGGCATGGCTGGCGATCTCCGCCAGCAGGGGGGCAAACAGGGGATGGCGATGCAGCTGCCACACCCCGTTGAGATCTCCGGTCCAGGCGCAGCCCGGTTCAGGATTGCTCCCGGCAGCACCGCGCAGCTCAAGCAGCGCCTGCACTTGCTGTGCCAGATCGAGAGGGTCGGGCCGCAGCTGCACCAGCCCCAGGGCCACCGGGAACAGGGGCTGAATCTGCAGCGCTCCCGGCGCAGGCAGGGGCAGGGACATGGGGCAGGGGGGTGTACACCCCCAAATCTGGGGTGTGCCGGCC
This sequence comes from Prochlorococcaceae cyanobacterium, assembly GCA_044347105.1. GTDB lineage: Bacteria > Cyanobacteriota > Cyanobacteriia > PCC-6307 > Cyanobiaceae > NIES-981. Next base: position 16,373 of record JBIIXY010000019.1, on the reverse strand, counting down.
GGCTGTTCGGAGGGGTCTTGCCGTGAAGGTGGAGGCTCTGCAGCTCTTGGGGCCGGGAACGGAAACGCCTAGATCGGGCACCAAACCCCGGCATGAACAGAACCCGCCGGACTCCTGAGGCCGTGTTGCTCGCGAAGCGGGCGTGACGGCCTCAGGAGCTCAGCGGATTGAAGCTGCTGTGAGCCATGGTGGCCTGGGCTCAGCCCATGGCTGAAGCGCCGCCCACTACTTCCAGGATCTCCTGGGTGATCGCGGCCTGGCGGGCCTTGTTGTAGTCCAGGGTCAAGGTCTTGGCGAGGGCCTTGGCATTGTCACTGGCGTTGTTCATGGCCGTCATCCGGCTGGCCAGCTCGGATGCCGCAGCTTCCTGGAGGGAGCGCAGCAGCTGGTTCTGCAGATACAGCGGCAACAGGGCATTGAGCAACTGCTCCGGACTCTGCTCGAAGACGATGTCCGAAGGCAGAGCGGGAGCCGCATTCGCCGAGCTACCCGGCTCGACGACCAGACGACCTTCCCGTGTGGTGAGACGGAAGATCTCATCATCCTCAACCGCGATGCCCTGGGGATCCAGGGGCAGCAGGGTCTGGATCACCGGCCTGGAACTCACCAGATTGATGAATTTGGTGAAGATGATCTCCACCCGGTCGGTGGTGGCCGAGAGGAATTCAGCCAGGATCTCGTTGGCGATCCCGCGGGCCTCATCGGCGTTGGGCACCTGCTCCAGACCGGTGAAGGTGGCCCGGATCGTGTATTGGGAGGAGCGGTTCTGGAAGTAGGTGATCGCCTTGCGGCCGATCAGCACCAGATCCACTGCATAGCCCTGGGCTGCGAGCTCAGCGTGACGCTGCTCGGTGCGCTTGATGATATTGGCGTTGTAGCCCCCGCAAAGCCCCCGATCGCCCGTGACGGCCAGCAGGGTGATGGTCTGCACCGGACGCTCCTCAAGCAGGGGAGCATCCACATCTTCGAAGCGCATGCGCGACTGTAAATTCTCCAGCACGCGGGCCAGGCGATCGGCGAAAGGCCGGCTACGCAGCACCTGCTCCTGGGCACGGCGCACTTTGGCAGCCGCCACCAGGCGCATGGCTTCGGTGATCTTGCGGGTGTTCTTGACCGAACTGATGCGGTCGCGGATTTCCTTGAGATTGGCCATCTGAGCGTCCTCCTCAGACGGTGGCGAGCATGGTCGACTTCACTTCGCCAATGGCGTCCTTGAGCATCGCTTCAGCTTCGTCGCTGAGCTGCTTTTCAGACATCACCTTGGTGATGAAGTCGGCCTTGTTGGTCTTGAGGTAGTCGCGCAGTTCGCGGCAGAACTCCACCACCGACTCCACGGGCACCTCGTCGATCATGCCCTTCACGCCGGCGTACACCACGGCCACCTGCTCAGCCAGGTTGAGGGGGCTGAACTGGGCCTGCTTGAGAATCTCGCGGAGACGCTTGCCCCGAGCCAGCTGGGCCTGGGTGGCGGCATCGAGATCGGAGGCGAACTGGGAGAAAGCGGCCAATTCATCGAACTGGGCCAGCTCCAGCTTGAGGGTGCCGGCAATCTTCTTGATGGCCTTGGTCTGGGCGGCACCGCCCACGCGGCTCACCGAGATACCCACATTGATGGCCGGTCGCAGACCGGAGTTGAACAGGTCGGAGCTCAGGAACACCTGACCATCGGTGATCGAGATCACGTTGGTGGGGATGTAGGCCGACACGTCACCGGCCTGGGTTTCGATGATCGGCAGGGCGGTCATCGAGCCTTTGCCCATGGCGTCGCTGAGCTTGGCGGCGCGCTCCAGCAGACGGCTGTGGCAGTAGAACACGTCGCCGGGGTAGGCCTCCCGCCCGGGCGGACGACGCAGAAGAAGGGACATCTGGCGATAGGCCTGGGCCTGCTTGGTGAGGTCGTCGTAGATGACCAGGGTGGCCTTGCCCTTGTACATGAACGACTCGGCCAGGGCTGCGCCGGTATAGGGAGCCAGGTACTGGAGAGCGGCAGACTCGGAGGCGTTGGCAGCCACCACGATCGTGTAATCGAGGGCGCCCTTCTCACGCAGCACTTCCACCACGTTGGCCACGGAGGCAGCCTTCTGGCCCACGGCCACATACACGCAGACAACGTCTTCGCCCTTCTGGTTGATGATCGTGTCGATCGCAATGGCGGTCTTGCCGGTCTGACGGTCGCCGATGATCAGCTCGCGCTGCCCGCGGCCGATGGGGATCATCGCGTCGATGGCGGTGATGCCGGTCTGCATCGGCTCATGCACCGACTTGCGCTGGATGATGCCGGGCGCCATCGATTCGATCAGGCGCGTCTCGGTGGTGGCGATGTCGCCCTTGCCGTCGATGGGCTGGCCGAGGGAGTTGACAACCCTGCCGAGCATGGCGTCGCCCACGGGCACCGAGGCGATCTTGCCGGTGGCCTTCACCGTGCTGCCTTCCTGGATGCCGCGGCCCTCGCCCATCAACACCACACCCACGTTGTCGTCCTCGAGGTTGAGGGCAATGCCCTCGGTTCCGTCCTCGAACTGCACCAGCTCACCGGCCATCACCTGCTGCAGGCCATACACGCGGGCGATGCCGTCGCCAATCTGCAGCACGGTTCCGACGTTGCTGACCGAAACCGATTTGTCGTAGTCCTCAATCTGCTGCTTGAGGATGGCGCTGATCTCGTCGGGGCGGATGGAAACCATGGTGGGAAGTCCCCGCTGGGGGAATGGATGGGAGGAGGAGGGGAAGCCGGAGGAGGGGGTTGGCCTAGCTCACCTTGGCGAGCGCCAGGCCGAGACGACGCACCTGTCCGGAGAGGCTGGCGTCGATCACGCGTGAGCCCATGCTCACAACAAAGCCACCAATCAGGGATGGATCGACCTTGAGGTCGAACTCCACGTCCTTGGTGCCGGCGATGGCCCGCACCTTGCCATTGAGTTGCTGCTGTTGCTCATCGCTGAGCGGAGCAGCGGACGTGACCCGGGCAAGGGTGATACCACGCACCTCGCGGTAGAGCTCAAGGAAACGCAGTAGCACCGCATCGAGAACGGCGATGCGCTGGCGGTCAGCCAGCAGCTTCAACAGGTTCTGAACCGATGGCGTGAGTTGATCGGCGAACAGCTTGGCAAGTGCAGCTTTCTTGGCTTCAGGCTCAAGAACGGGGGACGCCATGGCCGCACGCAACTCGGGGGTTTCGTTCCAGAGAGCGAGCAGGCCACGGGCCTGCTCGGCAACTGTGTCGGTCTCCTTGCGGGACTCGGCCACCTGCAGCAGAGCCTCGGCGTAGGGAGTGGCAATCGTATTGAGCACAGGCATCAGGCGTTCCCCAGAGTGTTGATGGACTGGTCGATCAAGCGTGCCTGGGCGCCTTCGTCGAGCTTGCCGGGAAGTGTGGCCAGAGCTTTCTCGATCGCCTGACGGGCAGCTTCCCGTCGCAGAAGGTCGGAAACCCGGGCAGCTTCGGCATTCAGATCGGCGGAGGCGTCCTCCTTGAGCCGAACCATCTCATCGATCGTGCGGCGTTCGCTCTCATCGCGGACGGACTGGGCCCGGGCGACGCCATCGGCCCGGATCTGCTGGGCTTTCTCCTGGGCAGCCTGGAGGTCCTGCTGGGCCTTGGCCACGGCGGCACTGGCGGTCTTGAGGCGCTCTTCAGCATCGCTCAGGTCGGCCAGGATGGCCTGACGGCGGCGATCGAGCATCCCGCCAAGGAAGCCGCGCAGAAACCAGGTGAGCACCCCGATCACGATGACCAGGTTGATCAGGTTTGTCTCAAAAAGATTGAGATTGAGACCAAAGCCTCCGTGGTGGGCAAAGAGCACGGTGGCCAGCGTGTTGAAGGTCATTGGGCGGCCAGCAGACGGTCAACGATCAGAGAGCCGAGCTGATCGGCTTCGGCCTTGAGGGAGGCCAGGGCCTGATCCTTTTCGGCTTCAATCTCCCGGCGGGCTTTCTCACGAACGGCAATGGCCTCGGCCTGGGCCGTGGCAAGGGCCTCGCGGTACAGCTTGTCGGACTCCTGCTCAGCCTCCAGGATCAGCTTCTGAGCGTCCTGCCTGGCTTCCTTGAGCTGTTCGGTGAGATCAGCTTCCAGTCGCTGAGCCTGGGCCAGCTGCTGCTTGGCTTCAGCCCGACTGGTGGTGACGTATCCCTCGCGCTCTTCCACGGTGCGGCCGACAGGCCGGAAGAACAGGGCATTGAGAATGAAGGTGAGGAGCACCACCTGCAGCGCCATCAGCGGCAGGGTGGCATCAAGGTCGAACAGACCTCCCTCCGGGGCGCCGGAAGCAACGCCGGTGGCGGCGTCAGCGGCGGCAAGCAGGAGCCAGCTGGTCATTGGGAAGGGATCGCCGGGGTGGACGGGGGAACAGTCACGTGGGGGACGGGGTCAACGCGGGATGACCGCCGCCCCCTGCAGTGAGTGATCAGCCGGCGAAGGGGTTGGCGAACAGCAGCACCAGAGCAACCACCAGGCCATAGATGGTGAGAGCTTCCATGAAGGCCAGGGACAGCAGCAGGGTGCCGCGGATCTTGCCTTCAGCCTCGGGCTGACGGGCGATGCCTTCCACAGCCTGACCGGCTGCGGTGCCCTGGCCGATACCAGGGCCAATGGCGGCGAGGCCCACGGCCAGAGCGGCGGCCAGTACGGAAGCGGCGGAGGTCAGATCACTCATTGGTGGAAAGGAGTTAAGGGAGCGCAGGGATGAGCGCGGAAGGGCTGGAGCGCGGCCGGGACACTCCCCAGAGGGAGCGGGCCCGGTTCCACCCGGACCTGCGCGCGATGAGTTTGCCAGACCGGCGGACCGGTCTGGCCGAGGCATCAATGATGCTCTTCGTGCACGGCCTCACCGATGTAGTTGGCGGCAAGGGTTGAGAAGATCAGGGCCTGGATGGCCGAGGTGAACAAGCCGAGGAACATGGCCGGCAGCGGCACGATCACGGGCACAAGAAACGCGAGAACGGCAACGACAAGTTCATCTGCCAGGATGTTTCCGAACAGACGGAAGGACAGGGATAGAGGCTTGGTGAAGTCCTCAATGATCTTGAACGGGAGCATGATCGGGGTGGGCTCCACGTAGTACTCGAAATAACGCAGACCCTTGCGGCTCAAGCCCGCGTAGAAATAGGCAAGGGACACCAACAAGGCCATGGCCACGGTGGTGTTGATATCGGCGGTGGGAGCACCCAGTTCGCCGTTGGGAAGTTCGATCAACTTCCAGGGGATCAGGGCGCCACCCCAGTTGCACACAAAGATGAACAGGAACAGAGTGCCGATGAAGGGCAGCCAATCGCGGTAAGCCTTCTCGCCGATCTGCTCCCGGGCCAGATCCCGGATGTAGGTCCAGAGGAACTCAAGGAGGTTCTGCACCCCGCGCGGTTCCCGCTCCATCTTGCGGGTGCCCACCACAACCAGCGCCAGGAGGGCGCCGATCACCACCCAGGAGCTGAGAAAAACCTGACCATGAAGGTTGAGTTTGCCGAGGTGCCAGTAAAACTGCTGGCCGACTTCCAGTTCGGCGAACGGCAGGGCGAGAGGCAAGGGAACCATGGGGTGAATGGTGGTTCAGGGGGCGAGGACGGCCTGCAGGAGCAGGGCCGGCTTATAGAGCAGGAAGCCGAGGAGGGCCGGCAACAACTCAAGGGTTGGAACACGGGCTGCTGCAACCACGAGCAGGGCCGGTACAACGATCTGAAAGCGTCCCAGGGAGCGCGACTCAGGACCGATCCGCGCCACACTGCGGGCCAGCAGGCGGAGGTAAAGCAATCCGCAGCATCCACCCAGCAGCAGGCTGCGCGCAGGGCTGGCGCCGAACAGGGGCCAGCTGATCAGGCTCACCACAAGAGTGAGCAGAAGGGTTGCCAGCAGCAACCGCCGTTGCAGGCGCAGGAAGGGATCCACAACAACGGGATCGGCGAGAGGCTGATCCGTTGACGTGCGGGTTGACGTGAGAAGCGCTTCCCCATCCGCAGATGGCGTACCGGTTGAGCCGGTATCCGCTGCGAGGCTGACCTGCAAGTGCTGAGGGGCTTAAAGCTCGGGCAACTTATCACGCTGCGTTAAGCAACCAGTTGCAGCACCTGCTGCGCCTGAAGACGGCGCGCCCGCTGGCAGCGCTCCCCAGCATCGAAGGGCAGCGCCAAGTCGGCCAGCGGCACGCCAGGGGCCGCTTCCAGCGCCTGCATCAGCTCCAGGTCTGCCGGCTCGATGGCCAGAGGCAGGAGATCAGGCCCCAGCAGTTCGGTGGAGGGCCAACCCCACAGGCAGCGGTTGCGCTGACCGCTCGCGGCCAGCAGCACGTTGTCGTCAACCCAGTCGGGGCACTGCAGCGGGCCCTTGCTGAGGAAGAATTCGAAGTGGCTGATGTCGGGATCGAGGTCCTCGATCAGGGCCCACCGTTCCTGCTCCGGCAGGGATCGGGCCCGATCCAGCAACCCGCCGCTGAGCAGCCGCGCCGGATCCCAGACCTCCGGATTGGAGAAACCGACGAACTCCAGCTCCGCCTGGGCCACAAAGGCCATCAGGGTCTGGACGTTGTAGCTGGTCTCCTGGGGGTGCAGATACATGTCGGCGAAGTTCACGTCCGCCTGGGTATCCAGGGCCCAGCGCTGCTCATGATGGCGGCGTAACCGATTGCTGGCGGGGAGCACGCTGAAGAGCTCCCGGCCCAGCCGAATCGCTTCGGGACCGCTGTCCACCCCGAGACGCGTCAGGCTGCGCTGGGTGCGATGGATCTCCCAGCGGCCGCCATCGGCATAAAGAAAGAGATGCAGCAGTCCCCCCGGGCGCAGCAGTGCGGCCAGTGCCCGCAGGCCCAGCTCCGGCTCACGCAAATGGTGCAGCACCCCCACCGAGTTGATGTAGTCGAACGGCCCCTCCCCGGCGAGGTCGAGCAGGCTGTGTTGTTCGATGCGCAGCTCCTGCACCTGGGTGGCCGCGCCGGAGCGGCGGGTGCGCTCCCGGGCCACATCCAGGGCGCCGGCACTGATATCCACCGCCAGCACGGAGGCAGCGGGGTTGAGATGGCAGAGATAGTCGGTGCCCACCCCGGTGCCGCAGCCGGCATCGAGGATCCGCCAGGGCCGCGGCTGGGCGCCAATGGCAGGAGGCAGCACGCCGGCCGCGAAGGCCCGGGCACTGTCCACGCACCAGCGCCAGTTGTACCCCGGCGGCGGGCCGTCCTGAAGGGGATCGCCCGGATAGGGAAAGCGGTCGTAGAACGCACTCACCACAGGGGTGGCGGCATCAGAGGCAGACACGGCTGCGGGGCGGCTGTGGCGAGCATTTCATGGCGCCGCACCCAGCGCTGCAAACATTTGTTCATGGCCGCCGGGGGGGCCAGGGGGCCAGCCGTAAGTTGGCCCAGCCCGGTTCGCTCTCGTCCATGACCGTGACCGCCAGCAGCGGCAGCACCAGGGTGGCGCCCCAGCGCTACGACACCTTGCCGCTCTCCAGCGTCCGTCAGGCCGAGCAAGAGGATCGCTTCCCTGATGGCGGCGAGCTCAGCAGCCTGGTCACCTTCTTTGAAAGCGGGCAACGCCGGGTTGAAGCCGCCCGGCGGATCTCCGAAAACGCCGAGTTCATCGTGGCCAAGGCCGCGAACCGGATCTTCACCGGCGGCACCCCGCTCTCCTACCTCGACGCCCCCCTGCGTCCGGCGGCCTCCAGCGATGCCACACCCCTGGCAGCCGACCAGGCGGCCTTCCAGCGCTCGGTGCAGACGTTCGCCGGCGCTGCTGAACGCAAGGGCAACGTGTTCAGCCGCTTGCTGGAAGGAGCTGGCGGCGACGCTGACGTGCGGGTGGTGCTGCCCAGCGGCTTCAGCCCGATCGCAGTCGGGCGCTACGGCACCGCGCGGATGAAGAAGTCAATCCGTGACCTGGCCTGGTTCCTGCGCTATGCGGGCTACGCCCTGGTGGCCGGTGATCCCAGCATCCTCACCGTGAACACCCGTGGTCTGCGGGACGTGCTGGAGAAGGCCTGTTCGCTGGCCGCCACCAACGTGGCGCTGCAGGAGATGCGTGCCGCCGCCGCCGGCCTGTTCACCGACCAGCCCGAAATCCGCCAGCTGGTGATCCAGACCTTCAACGTGCTGATCAGCGAGCTGGAGGTACCCACACCCTCCACCCGCCAGCGGCTGGGCAGCCCGGTGAACCAGGGCCTGCAGCTGCCTGCCACCTACGCACTGGCCGCCCAGGGCAAGGCCCAGCGGTTCGTGATGAAGCCCGCCATGTCCGGCGGCCAGAAGGCCGAGGTGGTGCGGGCCGCCTACCGCCAGGTGTTTGAGCGCGACATCGTCAAGGGCTACAGCCAGGTGGTGTGCCCGGTGGAAGCCACCCAGGTGCGCCAGGGTCAGATCTCGATGCGCGAGTTCATTCGCGCCCTGGGCCGCAGCAAGGAGTATCAGAAGCAGTTCTACGGCCGCTTCTCCAACAGCCGGGCCGTGGAACTGGCCTTCCGCCACTTCCTCGGCCGGGGAATCAGCTCCCGCGAGGAGTTCACCACCACCTTCAACATCGTCAGCGAGCAGGGTCTGCCCGGTCTCGTCGACTCCCTCGTGAACTCGATGGAGTACGCCCGCGTGTTCGGCGAGGAGACCGTGCCTTACCTGCGCGATCTCGGCGAAGAGGCCCAGGAGAGCGCCGGCTGGGGCAGCAACCGCAAGCTCTTCCGCTTCAGCGCTCCCTTTGAGGGCGCTCCCCAGTACGTCACCCTCTACGCCGCCTACCGCCAGCCCCTCGCCGATCAGCACCCCTATGGCGGTGGCAATGATCCCCTCGGGCTCACCTACGGCGCCATCTTCCCTTCGGCCACGGCGAAGGTGGCCACCCGCCCGGCACCGTTCAGCTACGACAGCCGCCGCATCCTGATCGGCAACGGCATGGGCCTCCCGGGCCAGATGGACAGCCCTGGCTTCCGTCAGGCCAAACCGCGCCGCGTCGGCCCGCGGGTGGTGCGCCTGCAGCAGATTGCCACCGGCGGCAGCTCCGTTCCCCGCCGGGGCGGCCAGCCCAGCACCCGCGGCACCGAAAGCAGCACCCAGGCCGTGATCAACGCCGTGTACGTGCAGGTGCTCGGCAATGCCGGCTATGCCGGCGAGCGCAACAAAGTGGAGGAGATCAAGCTCGAGAACGGCGACATCAGCCTGCGTGAGTTCGTGCGCCAGGTGGCCCGCAGCGATGCGTTCCGCCGGCGGTACTGGAGCGGCCTCTACATCACCAAGGCGATCGAAGTGATGCATCGCCGTCTGCTGGGCCGGCCCACCTTCGGTCGCTGGGAAATCGACGCCTACTTCGACACCGCCGCCCGCAAGGGCTTCTACGGCGTGGTTGATCAGATGCTCAACAGCCGCGAATACAACGACTGCTTCGGCGAGGACACCGTTCCTTACGAGCGCTTCATCACCCCGGCAGACCGCAACGCCCGGGTGATGCCCGGCCTCAACCGGCCCTTCAACGCCGGTGCCTACGCCGACGTCAATCTCCGCCAGCGCCCGGAGGCATCGGCCGGCAACAGCCTCCGCACCAGCGGGGATCTCACCCCTCGCAACCTGCCCGATCGCCGCGCCGTTGTTCGGGGTGTGTGGAGTGCCAAGGTGAGCGGTGGCGAGGTGATGGCACCGCCGCCCGCCGCAGCCCCAGGCCCGGGCAGCGTGCGCCGCAACCCCGAACCCGGCCGCCGTTGGCGCACCTCCCCGGGATTGGCCGCCTGGGTGACTCCCGGGGGATCCGGCTTCAGCCAACCCAGGCCTTCGGCTCCCGCCCCCGGAGGCTGGACGAAGCAGGAAAGCGGCAACCTGGCGGCCACGCCAGCCCGCCAGCCAGGAGCGGCCATGGCCAAGGCCCTGCAGCCGAGCCGTCCCCAGGGCTTCAACCGCCGTGGGAGCCTGGCTGTACCCCTGAAACTCGGGCGCACCGCCTCCGAGCAGCAAGTGCGGAATGCGGCGGACGCCGTGTATCGCCAGCTGCTCAACCGACCCGCCCTGGCCGCAGAGCGCCTGGTGGATGCGGAGTCCCAGTTCCGCAATGGCCAGCTCACCGTGGCTGAGTTCGTTGGGGTCGTGGCCGGAAGTGACCTGTTCCAGCAACGGCTGAACCGGCTGGCTCCGTTGCGCACCGCGGCAGCGGCCTATCTGGCGATTCTGGGACGCGCCGCCCAACCTCAGGAGACCAGCCGTTTTCTGGCCCGCCGCACCAGCGGAGGCCTGCAGGCTGCCATCGACGAGCTGCTGGCGAGCTCGGAATACGCCCAGGCTTTCGGCCAGGACACGGTTCCCTACCTGCGCGGGATGCAGACCAGCGACGGCCAGCCCCTCACCACCGTGAACCGCACCGCATCGCTCTACAGCGGCAATGCCGGACTCACCCCGCCGCCCGGCGGGGCCATCTGAATCGCGATCGCCGAAAGAGGCTTCCGGATCTCACGGCAGCCAAATCACTCTCCCACAACCCAACCCACCCTCGCCCCCAAACCCCCGCTGGATGGATTCCAGCGGGGGTTTGATTGCAGGAACAAACGCCCAATTCTGATCACTGGCCCACGGACATTCGCACGCCAGCAGTGAGAGGAGCAGCCATTCAGCGGCACAACATGATGAACAATTGCTGCGATGGGCAACTATCAGCAACGCCAGGCAAAACCCTTGCGGCACAAGGCTTTTCGCCAACACAACCCGCATGAAGAACTGTGACCGCAGTCCCGGGCAGCCGCAGGCCCTGCCGCAGAATGCTTGGGCGATCGGCGCAAGTCGATCCTCCCCTTACCCACCGGATACGGTCTCCGTCAAGGCGACCGCTTGTTTCGAGGCAGAACTGCATGAGCATCGTCTCCAACTCGATCATCAACGCGGACGCCGAAGCCCGCTACCTCAGCCCTGGCGAACTCGACCAGATCAAATCCTTCGTGGCCGCGGGCCAGCGCCGCGTGCGCGTGGCCCAAGTGCTGAGCGAAGGTCGAGAGCGCATCATCAAGACGGCCGGCGCCGCCCTGTTCCAGAAGCGACCCGACGTCATCTCCCCCGGCGGCAATGCCTACGGCGAGGAAATGACCGCCTCCTGTCTGCGCGACATGGACTATTACCTGCGCCTCGTCACCTACGGCATTATTGCCGGTGATGTGACGCCGATCGAGGAGATCGGCATCATCGGCGCCAAGGAGATGTACCGCTCGCTCGGCACTCCGCTCGAAGCCATGGCGGAAGCTGTGCGCGAGATGAAGAACGCCTCCCTGAGCATGCTCACCGGCTCTGATGCTGAAGAGGCCGGCTTCTACTTCGACTACGTCGTCGGCGCCCTCTCCTGAGGCCCTTCTCTCCCGTTCCCACCGCCCATTCCAGCCGGATTCATGCAAGACGCGATCACCAACGTCATCAACCAAGCTGACGTCCAGGGCCTCTACCTCGACGGCTCCGCCATGGGCCGCCTTGAGCAGTACTTCGCCAGTGGCGAATTGCGCGTTCGCGCTGCCGCCACCATCAGTGCCAACGCCTCGGCCATCATCAAGGAAGCCGTGGCCAAGTCGCTGCTCTATTCGGACATCACGCGTCCGGGCGGCAACATGTACACCACCCGTCGCTATGCAGCCTGCATCCGCGACCTCGACTACTACCTGCGCTACGCCACCTACGCCATGCTGGCCGGCGACACCTCGATCCTTGATGAGCGGGTGCTTAATGGCCTCAAGGAGACCTACAACTCCCTGGGCGTGCCCATCGGTGCAACCGTCCAGTCGATCCAGGCCATGAAGGAAGTCACCGCTTCCCTGGTGGGTCCCGATGCCGGCCGTGAAATGGCCGTCTACTTCGACTACATCTGCTCCGGTCTGGGTAACTGATCCGACCAGTCGCTCACCTCACGGATCCTTGCCATGCGCCTGTTCAAAATCACAGCCTGCATCCCCTGCCCTGAGAAAAGCCGATCCCAGCGCGAACTGCAGAACACCTTCTTCACCAAGTGGGTGCCCTACGAGAGCTGGTTCGCTGAGCAGCAGCGGATCATGAAGCAGGGAGGCAAGATCCTCAAAGTGGAATTGGCCACAGGCCGGCCCCAGGTGAACGTTGGCAACTGAGCGTCTGCGATCCGGTGATGCATTCGAACCCGGCCTGAAGGCCGGGTTTTTTGTTGCAAGGTGTCCGTATCGGGCGGGACAGTGGTCGCAGTTTCTGCAAAGGCTCGACAAGCAGGGGCCTGGCACGGCTCAATGGGACACACCTCGCTGTTCACGCCCTTGAGTCGTTCGATCGCGGTGGCCGGGCCAGGGCGTTCCCCATCCGGACGCGCCACAGGTGGCTGGGCCTGGCCGTGGCAGGCCTGGCCAGCGGAAGCCCGCCTGCTGCTGGGGCTGGTGACGATCTGGAGCGTGATGGGCCTGCTGGTGCTGGCTTCAGCGAGCTGGTGGGTGGCCGTGCGGGAAATGGGGGACGGGGCCTTCTACCTCAAACGCCAGTTGGTGTGGATGCTGGCGAGCTGGGGATTACTGGTGCTCGGGGTTCGCACCAGCCTGCGTCGGTGGCTGCATCTGGCCCCCCTGGCCTTGCTGGTGGGTTGCCTGCTGGTGGCTGCCACCCTGTTTCTGGGCACCACGGTGAACGGAGCAAGCCGCTGGTTGGTGCTCGGACCGGTGCAGCTGCAGCCCTCCGAATTGGTGAAACCTTTCGTGGTGTTGCAGGGGGCTGCTCTGTTCGCCCATTGGCGGCGCATCGGTATGGATCAGAAACTGCTGTGGCTGGGCGTGTTCGGCCTGCTGATTCTGCTGATCCTCAAGCAGCCGAACCTGAGCACGGCAGCTCTCACCGGACTGCTGTTGTGGTTCATGGCGCTGGCGGCCGGGGTGGGGCTGCCCCTGTTGATCGGCGCCGCAGGCGCCGGAGGGCTGCTTGGGGCCGCCAGCATCGCCATCAACGAGTATCAACGCCTGCGGGTGGTGTCCTTTCTGAATCCCTGGCAGGACGCACAGGGAGACGGCTACCAGTTGGTGCAGAGCCTGCTGGCGATCGGCTCCGGGGGGATCCTGGGGGAGGGCTTTGGACTGTCCACCCAGAAGCTCCAGTATCTGCCGATTCAGAGCACGGATTTCATCTTTGCCGTGTTCGCTGAGGAATTCGGCTTCATCGGCTCAGTGGTGTTGCTGGGCTTCCTGGTGCTGTTCGGCTTTGTGGGATTGCGTGTGGCCCTGACCTGCCGCAGCAATCAGCAGAGGCTGATCGCCATGGGCTGCACCACCCTGTTGGTGGGCCAATCGATCCTGAACATTGCGGTCGCCAGTGGGGCGATGCCCACCACTGGCCTGCCGTTGCCCCTGATCAGCTACGGGGGCAACTCCCTGATGGCCAGCCTGCTGGTGTGCGGGCTGCTCATCCGCTGCTCCCTGGAGTCCAGTGCTCTGGTCGCCGGCAGACAACCGGGCCGTCGCCGGTGGACATCCACCCCACCCCGGTCGGCCTGAGCGCCCTGCTGCCGTTGGCATCGCCCGATAGCCTCCTGAGATGATCGGCTTCGGGGCCATGACGGCCAACTGGACACTGGCACTCAGTGATCTGGCTCACGCCAGCGAAGGTCTGCTGCAGCAATCCCTCTCCCAGCCAGGCCCGACCACCCTGGCCGTGGTGTTCCTGGGAGGGTTGCTCACCAGCCTGGGGCCCTGTTCCCTCTCCCTGCTGCCAGTCACCCTGGCCTATCTGGCCGGCTTTGGATCGGAACGGCGAGTGAGCCCCTGGCAGCGCAGCGCCAGTTTTGCGGCGGGCATCGTTGGCTCCCTTGTGCTGCTGGGGCTGCTGAGTGGCCTGCTCGGGCGGATCTACGGCCAGATCCCGGGGCTGATCCCCACCCTGGTAGCCCTGCTGGCCTTGCTGATGGGTCTCAACCTGCTGGGCCTGCTCAGGCTGCCGATGCCCTCCGGGCCCGACCCGGAACGCTGGCGGCAGCGGGTGCCAGCCCCGCTGGCCCCGCTGGCGGCTGGCCTGGCCTTTGGCCTGGCGGCCACCCCGTGCACCACCCCGATCCTGGCGGTGCTGCTTGGCTGGATGGCCCAGACCGGCAAACCGCTGGTGGGCATGCTGATGCTCACCAGCTTCGGGGCTGGCCAGGTGATGCCCCTGTTGTTGGCCGGTACGGCCGCGGCCAGCCTGCCCGGCCTGCTGAACCTGCGCCGCCTTGGCCAGTGGGTGCCGCCGATCAGCGGTGTGGTGCTGGTGACCACCGGTTTGCTCACCCTGCTGGCGCAGTGGACCTGAGCCTTGGCACCACCCGTTCCGCCCCTGATGCCCACCCCACCCCCGCCCGCTTCCGGCAGCGCCCGCGAACCTTCCGCCGCCTCAGCCAGCAGGAGCCTGGGCCGACTGGCAGCTTGGATCTCGGATCTGAGGCTGGCCATCGTCCTGCTGCTGGTGATAGCCGTTGCCAGCGGCATCGGCACGGCCGTTCCCCAGCGGGAAACCGAAGCGCTGTACCACCAGCTCTACGACGCCACCCCCTGGCTGGGGGTGTTGCAGGGCGATGCGGTGCTCAGCCTGCAACTGGATCACGTGTACTCCAGCAGCTGGTTCCTGGGCCTGCTGGCCTGGCTGGCCCTCTCGCTGCTGCTCTGCAGCTGGCGACGCCAGTGGCCAGCCCTGAGGGCCGCCCTGCGCTGGATCGACTACCGCTCCCCACGCCAGCTGAGCAAGCTGAGCCTGGCGGAGACCCTGACATGCGATGACGCGGTCGCCGGCCTGGATGGTCTGGAACAGCGCCTGCGCCAGCAGGGCTGGCAGATCCGACGTCAGGAGCAGCGGCTGGCGGCCCGCAAGGGACTGCTGGGGCGGGTGGGGCCCCTGCTGGTGCATGCCGGGCTGGTGGTGCTGATGCTCGGCGCCGCCTGGGGGGCCCTGGGGGGACGGAGGGCTGAGCAATTTCTGGCACCCGGCCGCACCCTCGAACTGATGGACAGCCGCGGGCGCAGCGAGCTCACCCTCGCCCTCGACCGCTTCGCGGTGGAGCGGGATCCCGCCGGCCGCCCCGAACAGTTCCGCTCCTCCCTGCGCATCCTTGAGGGCACTGATGGCAGTGGCCCCCCTGATGATGGCAGGCCCGGGGCCGCCACCCCTGGGACGCAGGTGCTGCGTGAGGCTGAGATCAGCGTGAACCATCCCCTGCGCTTCCGGGGGGTGACCTTCTATCAGGCCGACTGGGGCCTGGCCACCATTTCGGTGCAGCTGGGCCGCAGCCCCGTGCTGGAGTTGCCCCTGCAGACGTTCCCCCAGCTCGGCGAGCAGGTGTGGGGTCTGGTGCTGCCCACCCGGCCCGATGGCAGCCAACCGGTGTTGATCAGCCTGGCCAGTGAACAGGGCCCGGTGGAGGTCTACGGGCCGGATGGAGCCCTGCTGGCCACCCTGGCCGTCGGCGGCCCCGCCCGGGAGGTGAACGAACTGCCGATCCGGGTGGAGAGCGTGCTGCCCGCCAGCGGCATCCTGCTCAAGCGCGATCCAGGGGTACCCCTGGTGTATGCGGGCTTCGCCATCGCCCTGGCGGGTGGCGGTCTGAGCCTGCTGGCCACGCGCCAGCTCTGGGCGATCGCCGAGCCCGGCCGCCTGCATCTGGCCGGCCTCTGCAACCGCAACCTCACAGCACTCTCGCGGGAACTGCCCCAGCTGCTGGCTGGGCTGACCAGGCAGCAGGCCTGAAAGCTGGGGCAGGGACTGGGGCTGGTCTGGGCCCCCTCAGCAGGGCTGGCGCCCACCGTGGCTCACACGCACCACGGTATGGACGTTGCCACGGGGATTGAAATCGGCCTCAAGTTGCATCCACACCGGCTGGCAGGCCGCCACAAAATCGTCGAGGATCCTGTTCGCCACCTCCTCATGGGAGATCGAGCGATCGCGGTAGCTGTTCACGTAGAGCTTGATCGCCTTGAGCTCCATCACCCGCGGCCCCGGTTGGTAGAGCAACCGCAGCGTGGCGAAGTCGGGGTAACCGGAGAAAGGGCAGCGGCAGGTGAACTCCGGCAGGGTGATGGCGATCTCATAGCTGCGCCCGGGCCGCGGGTTGTCGAAACAGATCAGCTGCGCCTCGGCGATCGCCCGCTCGCCGTACAGAGGGGTGCGCGTCTGCTCGGGGACGGTTGGCGCGGGGATCGACTGGGAGGCCAGCAGCTCGCTGGACAGGGGCGACGACATGGACTGGCCGGGGAGACAGCGGATCAGGCGATCCTATGAAGGGGATCAGGGGCCGTAACAACGGCTACGACAACCCCTGATCAGCTCAGGTCTGATGGACTTGTTCCCGGAAAACCGGGGATCCTGCGAGACTGCTTTCCAACCAGACCACCTCCAAGCCCAGCTGCTTCCATGAAAAAAGTCGAGGCCATCATTCGTCCCTTCAAACTGGAGGACGTCAAGATCGCGCTGGTGAATGCGGGC
>JBIIXY010000181.1:0-3085 GCA_044347105.1 Prochlorococcaceae cyanobacterium | reverse complement strand
CGGGGGGGCGATCCGTCGTGAGACGAACCGGTAGCGGGCGCAGGATCCCGCCGTAGTTTTCATCGTCCGTGCCGATGAACAGCTGGGTGCCGTCCTGGGTGGACTCGCGCACGGCCAGGCTCTCCACTTTCAGGCCATCGAGGGTGGCCAACCGCCTCGCAGGGCTCAGTTCAAGCCGTGGCTGGCCATCGGCATCGGCGGTGATGCGGCCGATCTGCCACACCACACTCCGGAACGGGCCGCCATCGTTGCCCGGATCAAAGGAGGATGCGCCGTAGAGGGTGCCATCCGCCGCAGCCGCCAGGGCGACGATCGGCCGGGCACCGTCGCCAACGGGATCCAGCCCCCGATAGGTCACCTGCCTGAAGGCGCCGAACCGCAGCGGATTGAGGAACATCGGGGCCCAGCGCAGGCGGGTCTGGCCGCGACCATCCGCCCGTTCCGCAAACACAAACAGCAGCTGCGGGCCCACCTGCACCACCTCAACGGCCTCCACGTTCTCCACGGGCACCGGCCAGGGCGCCTGCGCGTCGAGGGTCACCCTGCCGTTGCGGTAGGAGGCAAGAAAGAGGCGCCGGGCCTGCCGGCCTTCCTGACCGCTCTCGGCCAGCAGGAAACTCTGCGTCCCAGGCAGCCGGCTGGCGCTCTCCAGATCACTGATGGGTGCGCCATCGTTGGGCACCGGAAGATCCAGGGGTTCCCCGCTCACCCCCTTGCCGTTGGATTGGGGCAGGCGCACCAGGCTGATCCTGGGCAACTGGGGTTGGCCAGGGCTGGGCTTGGCATCGTGGACGCCGATGAACAGGTCCTCCTCCAACCACACCAGCCCGCTGATGTCCGGCAGGGATCGAGCCCGTTCAACCCCCTGTGAGCGGCTCGGCAAGCCCGCCGCGGTGCTGATCAGCAGCGCCGTGGCCAGCGCCGCCACGAGCCCAGCAGGCGTGCGGCCGTCGCGTTGGGGCCTGGCCGGTTGCTGGTCGCCAGCCTGGTTCGTGTCACTGGTCATGGGATCCATTCGGCGGCTGCGTCAAGGTGAACGCTTCCACAGGTTTGCGAGCCCTCAGAACAACGGCAAGGGATTGAAGTCCCGCTCCCGTTGCTGGTCCGTGTCCGCACCGTTGCGACGGGCACCCCTGAGCTGGACCCCTTCCTGGCGGCTGACCAGCACGGCACGGTGCAGGGTTGATGGTCTCTCCGCAGGGCAACGTGCTGGTGCGGGCCTGGCCCGTCGATCCGTAGCGATCGTCACCCTGGTGGCCTGAGGGGCCGTTGAGAGTGGCTGGAAGGCGATCGATCCCGGGTGCTGGGCCAAGCGGTGGTGCTGCGGAATTGGCTGGCGGAGCAGCGGCGGCGCGGCCGGGCCTATCAGCCGCGCTTCCGGCGCTGTCAACGGTCCGTGACCTGGCTGGGGGCGCTGCTGGCCCTGGCCCTGCTCGGCCTGCTCAGCGCCTGGAGCGGCATGGTGCTGCTGGCGGCGCCGCTGGGGGCCTCCTCGGTGCTGCTGTTCGGCTACCCGGCCAGCCCCCTGGCCCAGCCCCGCAACATCGTGCTCGGCAACCTGGTGGGGGCGCTGGTGAGCGTGGCGGCGGTGGCCTGGCTGGGCCAGGGGCCGTTGGTGATCGCCCTGGCGGTGGGGTTCACCGTGCTGCTCGGCCAGCAGTTGCGCTGCCTGCATCCGCCCGCCGGTGGCCTGGCCTTTCTGGGCGTGGCGCTGGGGGCCCAGCCGCTCTATGTGCTCACACCCGTGCTGAGCGGCTCGCTGCTGCTGGTGCTGTTCGCCGCGGCCTTCAGCCGCTGGGTGAAGGGAGCGCTGCCCTACCCCCACCACTGGCTGTGACGGGCTGGCCGCTTCACCCGCCCAGGTAGGCCATCTCCGCGTGGGCCGGCGCGGTTGCTTGGCTCTCAGGTCCGCCGCAGCTCCAGGCCTCCTGCCGCTCCTCGCTCCAGCGGTCGTTGCGGCGGCTCCAACGGCCGGCGATCGCCTCGCGCAGGGCCTCGGCCGGGGCGTCGGGCGTCAGCCAGGGGCGCAGATCGAGGCCGCCTCCGGGGGCAGCGAACAGGCAGGTGTAGGCGATGCCATCGGCGGTGACGCGCAGGCGGTTGCAGTCGCCGCAGAAGGGGGCACTCACCGAGGCCACCACCGCCAGCGCGCCGCCGCCATCCCGGTAGCGCCAGCGGCCAGCGGTGCCATGGGCGGCGCGGCCCAGGGGCTCCAGTGGCCAGCGTGCGTCGATCCGCTCCACCATCGCCGCGGCGCTGAGCACCGCCTCGGGCCGCCAGCCGTTGCGGTTGCCCACGTCCATGAATTCGATCAGGCGCAGCTCCACGCCCCGCTCGCGGGCGAGTGCTGCCAGGGGCAGCAGCTGGTCGTCGTTGGCGCCGCGCTGGATCACGGCATTGAGCTTGAGCGCCCCTTGGGCCGGATCGAAGCCGGCGGCCCGGGCATGCGCGATGGCCGCCAGCACCCTGGCCAGCAAGGCCGCCCCGCGCCGTTCCCGCTCCCGGGGATCGCTGCCGCCCACCCCGGCCATGCGGGCCACGGAGGCGCCCGTGGTGCCATCGAGGCTGAGGGTGATGCGATCCAGACCGGCGGCGCGCAGGGCCCGGGCCCGCTCGGCGCTGAGCAGCACGCCGTTGCTGGTGAGGGCGATCTCGCGCAGGCCGGGGCCGTCCGGCTCCCTGGCGCGCAGGGGTTGCACGGCGGCGATCAACGCCTCCAGGCCGCCGTGCAGCAGCGGCTCGCCGCCGGTGAGCCGCAGGCTGTGGATGCCCAGGTCCACCGCCGCCGCGATCAATTGCCGCCGCTGCTCCAGGGAGAGCAGGCCCGGCGGCTCCACGCCATCGGGCAGGCAGTAGGGACAGGCCAGGTTGCAGCGGGCCGTGAGCGACAGCCGCAGCACCCCCAGGGGGCGGTTGAGCTGGTCGGTGGCGCGGGCCATGGCGGCCACGCTATGGCTGCCGCTCAGGAGTTGGCGGTAGCGTTTCAGCATGGGTGCCTCCACTGCCGAGCCGTTTTCTCCGCCGGCCATTCCCTGGCGGGAGCCTCAGGAGTTGGTGGCCGCTCCCGAGCTGGGTGCGGGTTTGG
>JBIIXY010000180.1:0-3089 GCA_044347105.1 Prochlorococcaceae cyanobacterium | reverse complement strand
ACCCCGACGGCACCTTCAAGGGCGGCCGGGCCATGACCCGCTATGAGGCGGCCGCCCTGCTCAACGCCTGCCTCGACCGCGTCACCGAGGTGACCGACGAGCTCAAGCGCCTGATGGCCGAGTTCGAAAAGGAACTGGCCGTGCTCAAGGGCCGCGTCGATGGCCTCGAATCCAAGGTGAAGACCCTGGAAGCCCAGCAGTTCTCCACCACCACCAAGCTGCGCGGTGAAGCCAGCTTCATCCTGGGCGGCACCCCCGACTTCAACAGCCCGCTCCGCCTCAGTGACGGCAGCCGTCCGGACGCCCCCAACCGCACCACCTTCAACTACGACGCCCGCCTGAGCTTCGATACCAGCTTCAGCGGCAAGGACCTGCTGCGCACCCGTCTGCGGGCCGGCAACTTCACGGGCGTTCCCTTCAACGGCAGCTCCCAAATCTTCCAGCTCGACAAGGCCACCGGCACGGGCGGTTCGGTGAACATCGACCGCTTGTTCTACCAGTTCCCGGTAGGCAAGGGCGTCCGCGTGAGCGTGGGTCCCCTGATCCGCAACACCGAGATGCTCTCCTTCATCCCGAGTGCCTACAAGTCGGACATTCTCGACTTCTTTGGCCTGGCCGGTGCTTCCGGTGTGTACAACAAGGCCACCGGTGCCGGTGTGGGCCTGAGCTGGCGTCAGCAGGTGGAGAAGGGCAATCCCTTCATCACCTTTGATGTGAACTATGTGGCCAACAGCGGCTTCAATGATTCCACGATCGGTGCCTTCAGCTCCGACAGCGGCATCAACGCCCTGGCCCAGCTGGGTATCCGCGGCAGCAGCTGGGGTGCCGCCGTGGCCTACCGCTACGGCACGCAGGGTTCCTCGATCCGCACGCCCAACTTCAGCCCCGCCACCCTGGCTGACGGTGAGAACAGCAGCAGCGTGTCCCTCGCTGGCTACTGGTCGCCGATCGATGCCAGCTGGGCGCCCTCGATCAGCGCCGGCTACGGCTACAACGGCGGTTCCGGTGGATTCAGCGATTCCCAGTCGTGGATGGTGGGCCTGCAGTGGAGTGATGTGTTCTACGAGGGCAACGCCGCCGGCGTGGCCTTCGGCATGCCGCCCTTCAACAGCGGCAACGACTCTGAAACCTGGATGCTGGAGGTCTTTTACAAGTACCAGCTCAGCGACAACATCTCCATCACCCCGGCCTTCTTCTACGCCAGCGACTACCGCAACAACAGCGGTTTCGACACCTGGGGCGGCGTAATTCAGACCACCTTCCGGTTCTGATCCAAAAAGCCAGGCAACCCCGATCCCCCCATTCCCAGTCCGGAGGCCACGCCCCTTTGGCCTCCGGCCTTTGCTGTTTCTCACCATGATCCAATTCCGGTTCCATCCCCATCCGCTCCGCCTGGGCATCGCTGCCGCAGCCAGTGTGAGTCTGCTGGGCGGCATCACCACTGCGGCACTGGCTCAGAATCGCAGCCAGGTTGTGAATGTCTATTCAGGCCGTCACTACAACACCGACAGAGAGCTCTATGCCCAGTTCACCCGCCAGACAGGTATCCGGGTGAATCTGATCGAAGGCAAGGACGACGAGATGATCGAACGGCTTCGCCGCGAAGGGTCCAAGAGTCCTGCCGACGTGTTGATCACGGTGGACGCCGCCCGGCTGCAGCGCGCCAAGGAGCTCAATCTGTTCCGGCCGATCCAGTCGGCGGAACTCAACCGCGACGTACCGGCCAACCTGCGCGACCCCGGCGGCCAGTGGTATGCCCTGACCCGCAGGGCGCGGCCTGTGATGGTGAATCCCGCCCGGGTGAATCCAAGCCTGATCCGCAGCTACGGCGATCTGGCCCGATCGGACTTGCGGGGCAAGCTCTGCATGCGCGACCGCTCCAGCGTGTACAGCCAGTCGCTCACGGCTGATGTGCTGCAACGGGCAGGCCGCGCCACCACGGAACGATGGCTGAAAGGCATGGTGGCCAACGTGAAACAACCGTTCTTCACCTCAGACACCACCATGGTGCGAGCGGTAGGCCAGGGCGACTGTGGCGCCGCCGTTGCCAACACCTACTACCTGGCGCGACTGCTCACCTCTGACAACGCCACCGATCAGGCGAACGCCCGCAAGGTGCGGATCGTGTGGGTGAAGCCCACCCACGTGAACGTCACCGGTGGCGGCGTGACCCGGCACGCGGATAATCCCGAAGGTGGCCGCAGGCTGTTGGAATTCCTCTCCTCCCCCACCTCGGGCGAGGGCTATGCCGCCGCCAACAACGAGTATCCGGTGAAGGGTTGGGGCAACAACGCCACCCTGCGCAGCTTCGGCACCTTCACGGCTTCGCCTGTGACGATCCAGCAACTCGGCCAGCGCAACCGCGAAGCCGTGCAGCTGATGGAACAGGCTGGCTGGAAGTAAACCGGTGTCCTGAACCCAGCTGCGATGGAGACAACGGCCAGGCCTCCCCGAACCATCGCAGCTGGGTCCCCGACGGTCGCTCACCGCCGCTGGGGTCTCAGTGCCGCCACCTGGGCCATCGGGGTGCTCGCCCTGCTGCCCCTGCTGGCCCTGTTCTGGGATGCGGTCTTCGCAGAGCAGCCCACCCCCCTGGGGCTGGGCTTCAGTGGGGCGGAGCAGATCCAGGGCACCCTGCTGCTGGTGCTGGGCGAGGGCCTGTGCGGTGCCGTGCTGGGCACGGCCATCGGTTGGCTCACGGCATCCTGCCGTTTCCCTGGCCGCCGCTTGCTGCGCCGGGCTCAGCTGGTGCCCATGGCCTTTCCCGCCTATCTGCTGGCGGCGAGCCTGATCGACTGGGGCAGCTACCACGGTCTGCGCATTCACGGCCTGGGCTGGGCGGTGCTGCTGCTCACCCTGGCGAATTACAGCTATGTGTTCCTGCTCAGCACGGAGAGCTTCTCCGCCAGCGGCCATCGCCTGGTGGATGCCAGCCGCAGCCTGGGCGTGGGTGCCTGGGCCGGCTTTTTCCGCATCTCTCTGCCGATTGCCCTGCCATCGATCGGCGCCGGCGTCACCCTGAGCGCCATGGAGGTGGTGAACGAGCTGGGGGCCGTTCGCCTGCTTGGCGTGCCCAGCCTCTCGGCTGG
>JBIIXY010000018.1:0-31782 GCA_044347105.1 Prochlorococcaceae cyanobacterium | reverse complement strand
CTGAGCCCCCGGCAGACCCGCCAGCTGATGGACACCGCCTATCTGGCGGCAGCCACCGGCCTGCTCTGGGTGGCCCTCTACTACCTGCCGGTGGGCAGTCCGCTGTTCCGGCTGGCCCTGCCCCTGCCCCTGGCCCTGCTGCAGTTGCGTCACGGCTGGCGCTGCGCCTGGGAGGGGATGGTGGTCACCGCCCTGCTGCTCGTGGTGCTGATGGGGCCGATCCGGGGGCCGCTGGTGGTGTTCCCCTACGGAATGCTCGCCCTGTGGCTGGGCTGGTGCTGGCGGCGCCGTTCCAGTTGGTGGCTGAGCTGGACGGTGGGCAGCGTGATCGGCACCCTCGGCTTTCTGGTGCGGGTGGCCGTGCTCTCGCTGATGGTGGGCGAGAACCTCTGGGTGGTGATCACCTCCGCAGCGGCCGGTCTGCTGGAGCGGCTGGCCGGGCTGCTGGGCCTGGCGGCAGGCGTGGAACTGGCCCAGGTTCAGGTGGCAGCCGTGCTGCTGGTGTGGGTGCAGAACCTGATCGTGGTGCTGGCCCTGCACGCGGTGGCCTACTGGATCTTTCCCCGCCTCAAGGCGCCGATCAGCGAACCGCCAGCGGCGCTGCGGGGCCTGGTGGCGATGGATCCGCTCTGATACGGAGGCCAGGCGTTGGGAGCAGAGGCCGTTGCCGATCCCGTGCCCTGGCCGCACAGCCGCCTCCTGCTGCTGTTGGCCGCCACCGAGACGGCGGCTGTGCCGGGCATCTCGGCGGCCGGAGCCACGCCGGCCTCGCGCCGGGGCACGGCGGCGGCCGATGCCGAGCTGTTGCTGGCCGGGCCTGGTGCTTGCCGGCCCCATGCCCTGCCGCCCCTGCCGGCGGGGGTGAGCCCCGCCCTGATCAGCCATGTGGTGCTGCGGGAGCTGGGCTGGCTGGAGCGCGCCCTGGTGCTGGATCTGGGCTGCGCGCTGGCACCGGCGGTGCCCCATCTGCGCCTGCCTGCCGGCGAGAGTGCCGGGCCGGCGCGCTGCCTGAGTTCCGGCCAGGCCATGAACCCCGCGCGGGTGGAGGCCCTGCTGCGGCGGGGCCGGCGCTGGGGCGAGCGGCTCAGCCCAGCCGAGCCGCTGGTGCTGGCTGAGTGCGTGCCCGGCGGCACCACCACGGCCCTGGCGGTGCTGCGCGGGTTGGGGCTCCCCGCCGACGGCCTGGTGAGCGGCAGCCTGCGCAGCAGTGCCCATGGGCTCAAGGCCGAGCTGGTGCGGCGTGGGCTGGCGGCGGCGGGCCTGCCGGGCGCTGTGCCTAGCCCCCAGCTGGTGCTGGCGGCGGTGGGCGACCCGATGCAGGCCCTGGCGGCGGGCCTGCTGCTGGGGGCAGCGCCGCGGGGGGTGCCGCTGCTGCTGGCCGGGGGCAGCCAGATGGCGG
The DNA here is from genome assembly GCA_044347105.1 of Prochlorococcaceae cyanobacterium. GTDB lineage: Bacteria > Cyanobacteriota > Cyanobacteriia > PCC-6307 > Cyanobiaceae > NIES-981. Next base: position 30,383 of record JBIIXY010000018.1, on the reverse strand, counting down.
CGGTGCTGGCCCTGGCCCTGGCCCTGGCCCCGCCCTCGCTGCGGGCCCAGCTGGCCGCCGCGGCGCCGATCGCCACCACGGCCTGGGTGGCCGAGGAGACCGACAGCAATCTGGAACGGCTGCTGGCCCTGATCGGCGGGCACTGGCGGGTGCGGCCCAGGCTGGAGGTGGCCGCATTGCGCTTTCACCGCTGCAGCAGCCCGGCCCTGCGCGATTACGAGCGCGGGTACGTGAAGGAGGGGGTGGGGGCCGGGGGGCTGGCCTGGCTGTGGCAGCGTCTCGGCCGCGACCCCCAGGCTCTGGCAGAGGCCTGTGATCGGGCCTGCGCGCAACTGCTGGCTGAGCAGCGGTCCGCTCCAGGGCCGGTGCCTAGGGTCTCGGAATGATTGCCTCCCCCCCGTCCCCGGGCCGCCGCCGCTTGCTGCAGCTGGGCCTGGGTGCCACCGCTGTGCTGGCCCTGCCGGCGGGGCTCACGGGCTGCCGGCAGGGCCAGGCGGAGGAGCTGTTGCTGGTGGCGGGCGAATTGCCGCCGACCTGGTTGCGGCAGCTGCCGTCCCCCTGGCGGGGCCGCCCCCTGGACTCGCCCTCCGCCCTGTTGCAGCGGCTGCAGGATGGCGCCAGGGCCCAGGGGGTGCCTGGGCTGGTGAGCCTGGGCGACGGCTGGGCCACCAGCCTGCCCCCGGGCCGTTGGCAGTCCCTGCAGCTGCCGCCGGCCCTGCTGGCCCTGCTGGCCGACTGGGCCCGGCCGATCAGCCGCCTGTTCGGTCCGGCCGATGCTGCCGCGCTGGCTTTTCCCTGGGCCTTCAGCCCCTGGGTGCTGGCGCTGCGCTCCCGCCCCTCCCTGGCCGCGCGGGCCCGGGAGGGTTGGGAGCTGCTGCTCGATCCCAGCCTCACCGGCAAGCTGGTGCTGCCCTCCAGCCCGAGGCTGTGCATCGAGCTGATGGGCCGCGATTTCGACCGCATCGCTGCTCTGCGCCGCCAGGCTCTGGCCTACGACGACCGGGACGGTCTCAGCCTGCTGCTCAGTGGTGAGGCCGAGGCGGCGGTCGTGCCGCTGCGGCGGCTGATCCCCCTGCTGCGCCGCGACCAGCGCCTGCAGGTGGTGCTGCCCGCCAGCGGCGCCCCCCTCAGCTGGCAGCTGCTGCTGCGCCCCACGGGTGCCTCCGCCCCACTCCCTGCCGACTGGATCCAGGCGGCTTTCGAGCCGCCGCTGCTGCCGGCGCTGCTGCAGGCGGGTTGGGTGCCGCCCCTGCCCCGTGCGGTGCTGGAGCCGCAGATGCGCCGCTTCCCCGCCCCGCTGGCTGCGCTGCTGCTGCCCGATCAGCAGGTGCTGGAGCGCTGCTGGAGCCTGCCACCGCTCACCGTGCCCCAGCGCCTGGCTCTGCAGACCGTGTGGGACGCCAGCGGCCTGCCGGAGTAGCCGCTGCATCGTCTGTTCAGCCGCGGCTCAGCCCCACAACCGTCGCCGGGGGGCAGCGGCCAGGCGGCGGTGGGTGTCGGCCAGCAGATCGGGAATCGGCAGCTGGTGGGGACAGCGGGCCAGGCAGGCGCCACAGGCCCGGCAGGCCTCGGCATTCAGCTCCTCCCACCAGTGGCCGGCCCGGCCGATCAGGTTGTAGCGCTCGCTGGCATAGGGGAGCATGCCGTGGCCGATGGCCAGGTTGCGCAGCCGCAGCAGCTCGGGGATCGGCACGGCGTTGGGGCAGGGCAGGCAGGCGCGGCACTGGCCGCAGCGCTCGGTTCCCAGGCGCTCCCGGCCGGCGGCGGCCAGCCGCGCCAGGGCTGCGTGATGGGCGGGGCTGAGCCGCCCGCACACCCCACTGGCCTCAGGGGGCTTGCCAAGGGCGGCGGCCCAGGCCAGATCGCTGGGCTGCTCGGCCCCCAGGCTCAGGGTGGAGATCCCCTGATCGAGCAGGAAGCGGTAGGCCAGCTCCAGGGGGTGGAACGGGGCGCAGTCGGCGAGCAGCTCGGGCGGTGGGTCGTAGAGGCGGCCGCCCTTGTCGGCCGGGGAGATGGCCAGCACGCCGAGGCCATCGGCCAGGGCGGCGCGGGCCAGGGGCAGGCGGGTCTGGTCGAACAGGTGCAGGTGCAGGCTGCACACCGTGAACCGGCCGCTGGCCAGGGCGGCCTCGATCAGCTCGGGGCTGCCATGGCTGGAGAAGCCCACCTGGCCCACCAGACCCTCGCCCAGGGCCCAGGCCAGCAGCTCGGCGCCGGGGCCCTGGGTCGCCCAGTCCAGGTGCTCGGCCGTGTTGAGACCGTGCACCGCCAGGGTGGTGAGCTGGCTGATGCCCATGCGCTGCAGGATGGCCCGCAGCTGCTGCTGGGCGTTGGTGAGATCGCTGCCGGGCAGCAGCTTGCTGGTGATCCGCCAGCCGCCTTCGGGGGCCAGGTTCTCGGCGGCCAGAGTGTTGAGCGCCTGGCCCAGGAAGCTCTCGGCCGGGCCGTAGGCCGGGGCTGTTTCCAGATGGTTGATGCCGGCGGCCAGGGCGGCACGCAGCACCGCCTCCATCCGGGCCGGGCTGCCCAGGGCCCGCATCGTGCCCAGGGTGAACAGCGACACCGGCGGGCCGGCGCCGTAGGGGCGCTCAGCCAGCGGGCTCACTGGGGGGCTCGCCCGGGCCGCTCTCCTCGCTACCGCCGTTGCCGGGCGGGCCTTCCGGTTCGGGTTGGGCCTTGCTGAGGTGGCGCACCAGTTCGGCCGGGCTCACCGAGTCCAGGAAGCGGCGGAAGTCGGCGGCGTCCTCGGCGTCGGCCTCGGCATCCACCGGCATCGAGGCATCGGCCACCACCTCCTCCAGCATCCAGATCGAGCAGCCGGTGCGTACGGCCAGGGCGATGGCGTCGCTGGGACGGGCATCGAGTTCCACGTCCGCCTTGCCTTCACCGCGGCTGAGCTTGAGCACGGCCCGGAAAGTGCTCTCCTCGATGGCGTGGATGATCACCCGCTCCAGCTGCAGGTCGCCCGCCACCAGCAGGGCCACCATCAGATCGTGGCTGAGGGGCCGGGGCGGCTTGTCGTCACTGAGGCCCGCCAGGATGTTCTGGGCCTGGGCCTGATCGATCCAGATCGGGACCTGGCGCCGGCTGCCCGGATCGCGGAGCAGCACGATCGGACTGCGGCTGGCCGCATCGAGGGCAATGCCGGCGACGCTCATTTCCACCATGGTGTTGGCGAAGCCCTTTGCCCGATTATGGCCAGAGCTGCGGGCTGCGGAGCCGAAACGGAGGAGCAGATGTTCACCGGCCTGGTGCGGGCCATCGGCACGATTGAACCGGCGCACGGCGGCGTGCGGCTGCGCTGGAGCTGCTCCGACTGGCCTCCTGCCGATCTGGCCCTGGGGGACAGCGTGGCGGTGGATGGGGTGTGTCTCACCGTGGCTGAGCGGCTGGCCGATGGCTTCCGGGCCGATGTGAGTGCCGAGACCCTGGGGCGCAGCACCCTGGCCGCCAAGGCTCGCCACCGGGCTGCCGTGAACCTGGAGCCGGCCCTGCGCCTGGCCGATCGTCTGGGCGGCCATCTGGTGAGCGGCCATGTGGACGGGCTTGGGCAGGTGCGGGCCGCCGAGCGGCAAGGCGAGAGCTGGCGGCTGGAGCTGGCCTGGGGCGATCCGGCCTATGGGCGCTATGTGTGTGAGAAGGCCAGTGTGGCCGTGGATGGCATCAGCCTCACCGTGGCCGGCTGCAGCACCGACGGCAGCCGCTTCTGGATCGCCGTGATCCCCCACACCTGGTCCAGCACCACCCTGAGCCGGCTGCGCAGCGGGGATGCGGTGAACCTGGAGGCCGACCTGCTGGCCAAGTACGCCGAGCGGCTGCTGGCCAGCCGGGTGGCCGCCTCAGACGAGGGTGCACCTCCACCCCAGCCCCTCGATCGCGGCTGGCTGGCGGAGCACGGCTGGTTGTGAGTCTGTGCGGCCCGCTGGAGCAGCCTGCCTAGGCTGCGCTCAGCTGCCTTTCAGGCCTGTGGCCAGCACGTCGAGTCTGCGGTCGTTCACCCTGTTTGAAGGGGTGCTGATGCTGGTGCTCGGTGTGCTGGCGCTGATTTTTCCTGTGGTGGCTTCGGTGTGGGCCACCGCCGTGGTGGCCCTCGGTTTCCTGGTGGGGGGGATCGTGGGCTGGATCAACAACCTGATGCGGGCCAGGCTGCTGGGCCGCTGGCTGGTGTTCTGGCGGCTTGTGGTCTCCACCCTGTTCCTGGTGGCCGGCGCCAGCATGATTCAGCAACTCGGCTCCGGTCTAGCCGGCGCCACCCTGCCTGTGGCCAGTCTGGCTCTGGCCATCGGGCTGGTGTTTCTGCTGGAGGGGTTGGTGGCCCTGGGGGTGTCGCTCAGCCACCGCCAGATCCGCGGCTGGGGTTGGGGCCTGATGAACGGGATCGTGACCCTGGTGCTGGGGGTGCTGATCCTCAGCATGGGCAAGGCGGGCCTGCTCAGCGTGATCGGCATCCTGGTAGGGGTGAGCTTCCTGTTCAGCGGGATTGACCTGCTCAGCTTCAGCGCCAGCTTCCACGACGACTGAGATACCGGGATTGAGATGCTGGTGGGGTTGAGATCCAGGCCCGGTGGATTGCTGGCTGGCCGGATCCGCAGCTCATCCCTGCGAGTCCTGCATCGAGCTGGAATCGAGAGGCATCAGCCAGATGGAGCGGGTTTCCTGGTGGATCTCAATCCTGAATTCCTGCCCGGGCTGCAGTCCGAGGCGACGGGTGTAGGCGTTGCCGATCAGCAGGTTGCCATTGCCATGCACGCGCGTGCGGAAATCGGCCTGGCGCCCTTTGAGCCCGGAATGGCCAGGGGTGGGAGCTGAGGGCAGGGCATAGCCCTTGGCAGCCACCAGTGCCCGGTAGAAGCTCTTGCGCAACACCCGCCCGCTGGGACCCACGTAGCCACAGGCCCTGGCGATTTCGTCCTCAGATCTGTTGCTGAGCGCCCTGGCCCGGTCGAGCAGAGCCTTGCCTTCCAGCATCTGTGTCTGTCCCGGGCCGTTGCCTGAGGCCATGGTGATGACTCTTGCGGGAGTTCCTGATCAGATTGTGCCCATTGGTTCAGGCGATCGGCAAGGTTGAGGATCCGGCAGAACGCTTGTGGCCGTTGCCCGATCAGCGCTGGATTGTGTTGCGGTTGAGGCTGTTTTCAGAGCAGGTAGATGATCCCGTAGAGCACCACCCAGATGCCGTCCACAAAGTGCCAGTAGAGCTCGGCAGCTTCCAGGCCGAAGTGGTTCTGGGCAGTGATGGCTCCACCAGGCCTGGTCTGCAGGGCCACGATGGCGATACAAATGGCTCCGAGGGTGACGTGCAGCCCGTGGAAGCCGGTGAGGGCGTAGAAGGTGCTGGCGAAGAGGTTGTCGGTAAGCCCGAAGGGCAGGGTGAAATACTCCACCATCTGGCCAGCAAGAAAGGCCAGGCCCAGGGCTCCGGTGAGCAGCAGCCAGTTGCGCGCTGCAGACAGTCTGTTGGCCCGGCATTCCTTCCCGGCTCGGTGGAAGGTGAAGCTGCTCACGAGCAACAGCACGGTGTTGATCGTGGGCAACAGCAGCTCCAGCTCGTAGGTGCTGCCCTCGGGGAGGGGATTCACCGCCCGGAAGGTGAGGTAGGCCGCAAAAAAGCCGGCGAAGGTCATGCCGTCGGCCACCAAAAACGTGGCCAGGCCGAACAAACGCAGGTCCGGGTGCTCGTGCCCGTGGCTGGGGTTGGCCGTGCTGATCGCTTCGGCCGAAGCAGAGGTTGTTGTGCTGGTCATCGGGCCGGCTCCAGCGTTTGTGCGTGGCCTGTTGCGTCGCTTTCAGGAGCTCGGCCGTAGCCGTAGGGCTCGGTGACCAGGGGCGCCTCCCCCTTCCAGTTCTCCACGGGCGGCGGTGAGCTGGTGAGCCATTCGGGGGTGAGGGCATTCCAGGGGTTGTCGCCCGCCACCTTCCCGTTGATGGCGGTGACCACCACGTTGAGTAGCAGCGGCAGGGTGCTGATCGCCATGATCAGGGCGCCCACGCTGCTCACCTGGTTGAGGGTGGTGAAGGTGGGGTCGTATTCGGCCACCCGGCGGGGCATGCCGTTCAGACCCAGCCAGTGCTGGGGCAGGAAGCAGAGGTTGAAGCCGATGAAGGTGAGCAGGAAGTGCAGCCGGCCCAGGTCCTCATTCAGCATCTTGCCGGTGAACTTCGGATACCAGTGGTAGAGAGAGGCGAAGATCACGAACACCGTGCCGCCATACACGATGTAGTGGAAGTGGCCGACCACGTAGTAGGTGTCGTGCACGTGGATGTCGAAGGGCACCTGGGCCAGGGTGATGCCGGTGATGCCGCCGAACACGAAATTCAGGATGAAGCCGCAGGAAAACAGCATCGCTGAATTCAGGGCGATCTTGCCGCCCCACAGGGTGGCCAGCCAGTTGAAGAACTTAATGCCCGTGGGCACGGCGATGAAGGAGGTAGCAATCGTGAAGAACAGGCGCATCCAGGGCGGGGTGCCACTGGTGAACATGTGGTGAGCCCACACGATCAGGCCCAGAAACACAATGCCCATGATTGAGTACACCATCGTGGTGTAGCCGAACAGGGGTTTGCGGGCGTGCACCGGCAGGATCTCGCTCACCAGGCCGAAGGCCGGCAGCACCATGATGTAGACGGCTGGGTGGGAATAGAACCAGAACAGGTGCTGGTACACCACCACATTGCCGCCCAGGGCCGGATTGAAGAAACCGGTGTGGGCAATGATGTCGAAGCTGAGCAGGATCAGCACCCCGGCCAGCACGGGGGTGGAGAGCACCACCAGCAGGCTGGTGCCGAGCATCGCCCAGCAGTACATCGGCAGCTGCATCAGCTTCAGGCCAGGCCGGCGCAGTTTCAGCACAGTGGCGATGAAGTTCACCGCGCCGAAGATCGAGCTGCCCCCCAGCAGCAACACACTCAGGATCCACACGACCTGGCCGGCGGCCGGGGTGGTGAGACTCAAGGGCGGGTAGGCGGTCCAGCCCGACTGGGCTGCGGCGCCAGCCAGGAAGTAGCTGCTGATCAGCAGCAGGCCCGCCGGTGGAATCATCCAGAAGGCCACCGCGTTCAGACGCGGGAAGGCCATGTCGCGGGCGCCCACATAAAAGGGGATCAGATAGTTGCCGAAGGCTCCGTTCACCACCGGCACGATCCACAGGAAGATCATCACCGTGCCGTGCAGGGTGAGCACCTCGTTGTAGGTGTCGCGCGGCATGAAATCGGAGAGCGGCGTGACCAGCTCGGTGCGGATCGCTCCCGCCAGCAGCCCGCCCACCAGATAGAAGAGGAAGCCGCACACGAGATACTGCAGGCCGATCACCTTGTGGTCGACGCTGAAGCTGAAGTAGCGAAGCCAGCCACTGGGCTGGAGGGGTTCCTGCAGCTGGGGTTCCAGATCCCGGGGGGTGGCGACGGTCATGGCTGGAGTGCGGAGGGAAGGGGCATCAATAGGGGCTGAAGCAAAGGCGATGGGCTCAGGTCGCTGCCGCCGGCGTGTTCTGGGCCAGCCAGGCCATGTAGTCGTCCGGCTCATGCACTACCACGTTGGAGCGCATGCCGCCGTGGTATGGCCCGCACAGCTCAGCGCAGATCAGCGGATAGGTGCCGGCACGGGTGGCGGTGAACGACAGAAGGGTGGGCTGCCCGGGAATCACGTCCTGCTTGAGCCTGAACTGGGGCACCCAGAAGGCATGGATCACATCCCGGGCCTCCATGCGCAACTGCACAGGCTGGCCGAGTGGAACGTGCAGTTCACCACTGGTGATGCCGGCTTCCGGATACTGAAAGATGAAGGCGAACTGCATCGCCGCGAGGTCCACGGTGATCGGTGACGACGCGCCTGGTTGCGTTGCGTCGTTGATCACCGCCGCAGGACCGATGCCCCCCCAGATGCGCGGGCGGCGGACCAGGTCCGTGGCCACGACATCGTCAGCCATGGCCCCGTGCTCCATCGCCGCGTGATCCATGGCGCCGTGGTCGAACGAGGCCATCCCGCCCATGCGCTCATAGATGTCGTAGCTGTAGATCCCCACAAAGAGAATCACCACCGCAGGGATAGCGGTCCACACGATTTCCAGGGGCAAGTTGCCTTCAATCGGCGGGCCGTCGGCCAGTTCACCCGGGCGACGGCGGAAGCGCACCAGGCTGTAAACCAGCACGATCAGGATGCCGAGAAACAGCATCGTGCCGATGCTGAAGAGAACCTGAAAGAGGCTGTCGTAGGCGAAGGCGTTGGTGCTGGCGTCCTCCGGCAGCAGATTCACCTGGGTGCCAATCACCAGCCCTGTCACCACAAGGGCCGCAGCGGCAAGACCGGTGGTGGCAGCGGTGCGGATACGCACGATTCTTGACAAGCGTTACACCACCTTATGGGTGGTGATGCGGTCCTGCGAACCGGTTTTGGCTTTGGATGTGAATCGCCTCACATTGCCGTTGGCCGCCGCTGGCATGTCCCCATGTGGGGACAACAACGGGTGAATGACCGAGCTGGGATTGGGCGATTGCGTCATGTCTTGAGATCAAGATCGCCAGGTTATTAAGGGTGCTCTGACTCCGGTCCAGGCTGGCTACGGTGAAACTCGCTTTGCGGAGTTCCGTGGCACGACCGGCTTCCGCCGTCATCCCCCCCCGCGGCCAAGGGCTCGAGCGTGCGGGGGCTGAAGCTTGTTCGCTGGTTGCTGGGCCATCGGCTGGATCTCTGCCGATCCAACGGCGTCTGGCGACTCTCACGGCCCATCTGGTGGTGGCCCTGGTTGCGCTGGTGGTGATCGGCGGCGCCACCCGGGTGATGCAGGCCGGGTTGGCCTGCCCTGACTGGCCGCTCTGCTACGGCTCCCTGCTGCCGGGCGGCCAGCTCAACCTGCAGGTTTTTCTGGAGTGGTTCCACCGCCTGGATGCCTTTGTGGTGGGCGTGGCCCTGCTGGTGCTTGCCGCCGCCAGCGTCTTGGCCCGTCACCGCCTGCCCTCCTGGCTGCCGCTGGCTTCCCTGGCAGCGCTGCTGCTGGTGGCCGTGCAGGGCGGCCTGGGGGCACTCACGGTGACCCGCCTTCTGGCTGCTCCCCTGGTCACGGCTCACCTGGCCACGGCGCTCACTCTGGTGGTGCTGCTCAGTGCGGTCCACCAGGCCCTGTTGACTGCCCCACCCGTGGGGTGGCGCACCCGCCAGGCGCTCGCGACGGCGCCAGTCCCAGTCTCTGCCACGCCGCTGTGGTGGCTCCCCTTGCTGCTGCTGGCCCTCACGCTGGTGTTCGTCCAGTGCCTTCTCGGCGGCTCCCTGGCCAGCACCTGGTCTGCGGAGCGGTGCCTCACCGCCGGTGAGGGCTGCCAGTGGCTCTGGCGCCATCGCCTGGTGGCCAGGCCCGCAGCACTGCTGGTGCTGGTGCTGGTGCCTGCCAGCTGGGCCCTGCCCGCTCACCAGCGCTGGCAACGCTGGGCCGCTCTGGGGGCAGCTCTGCTGGTGGCAGGCCAGGTGGTGCTGGGGGTGACCACCCTGCGCCTGGGGCTGATCGTGCCGGCCGTGACCATTGCCCACCAGATGGTGGCGGCACTGCTGGTGGCCCTGCTTGGCGCCAGTCTTGGCCGCAGCCTCGTCCAGCCCTCCTCTCCAGCCACTCCGGTACCCAGTCATGGTTAGTGCTCCACCCCAGGCCGGTGCCCTGCTGCTGGCCAGTCAGCCCCCGCCTGTGCGCCCTTCCGTGCGCCTGCCCGCCTGGCTGGAGGTGGCCAAGCCCCGTCTGATCCCGCTGCTGTTGGCTACCACCCTGGCCGGCATGGCAGTGAGTGATCCCCCGGGTGCGGGGCCGCTGCCGGCCGGCACCGTCCTGGCCACCCTGGTGGGCGGCAGCCTGGCCGCGGCGGCGGCCGGCGTTCTCAACTGCGTGTGGGAGCAGGACCTGGATGGCCGCATGCAGCGCACCAGCCGCCGGGCCCTGCCATCCGGCCGGCTGGATCAGGGTCAGGCCCTCGGTCTTGCCGCCCTGCTCACCAGCGTGGCCGTGCTTGTGCTGGTGCTGGAGGTGAATGCTCTGGCGGCCAGCCTCGCCCTGCTGGGCCTGTGCAGCTATGTGCTGCTTTACACCGCCCTGCTCAAGCCGCGCACGCCTCAGAACATCGTGATCGGCGGGGTGGCCGGCGCCATCCCCCCCCTGGTGGGGGCGGCCGCCAGCACCGGCCAGCTGGGCTGGGGCGGCTGGTGGCTGTTCGCCCTGGTGATGGTGTGGACTCCCGCCCACTTCTGGGCCCTGGCACTGCTGCTACGCGACGACTACCGCTCGGTGGGCATCCCGATGCTGCCGGTGGTCAAGGGAGTGGCCGTGACGGGCCGGGCCATCCGCCGCTACGCCTGGGCCACAGCGGCGCTCAGCTTGTTCGCCCCGCTGGTGCTGCCCGCCGGTGGAGTGCTCTACGGCCTGCTGGTGCTGCCGTTCAATGGCCGCCTGCTTCAGCTCAGCGGCGCCCTGGCCGCTGAACCCGCCAACCCCCAGCGGGCCAGGGCCCTCTTCCGCTGGTCGATCATCTACCTGTTCGGCATCTGCCTGCTGCTGCTTCTGGCACGCCTGCCTCTGGCCCAGTCCCTCTCCCTGCCGCCTGCTGTGCTGCCTACATTGGCCCCCTGAAACCTGGGGCTCCGGCTCTGATGGGTGAGCCATTGATCCAGATCCACGATCTGCGCAAGGCCTACGGCCTCGGGCAGGGCAGCGTGCAGGCCCTTGACGGTATCCGGTTGAGCGTGCCTGAAGGCAGCCTCTATGGGCTGCTGGGCCCCAATGGGGCCGGTAAAACCACCACCCTGCGCATTCTCTGCACCCTGCTGGCCCCCGACGCCGGCAGTGTGCGGGTGGCCGGCCTGGATGCCCTGCAGGACCCCCGACGGGTGCGCTCCCTGCTAGGATACGTGGCCCAGGAGGTGGCGATCGACAAGATCCTCACCGGCCGCGAGCTTCTACAGCTCCAGGGCGATTTGTACCACCTCGACCGCAGCCTGCGCGAGCGCCGCATCGCCGAGCTGATCGAGCTGCTGGGAATGGGCGACTGGATCGATCGCCGCTGTGGCGGCTATTCCGGCGGCATGCGCCGCCGGCTCGACCTGGCCAGCGGCCTGCTGCACAGCCCCCGGCTGTTGGTGCTGGATGAGCCCACCGTGGGGCTGGACATCGAGAGCCGGGCCGCCATCTGGCGGGTGTTGCGGGAACTGTGCGATGGCGGCACCACGGTGCTGCTGAGCAGCCACTACCTCGAGGAGGTGGATGCCCTGGCCGACCGGCTGGCGATCATCGACGGTGGCCGGGTGATCGCCGAGGGCAGCCCTGATGCCCTCAAGAGCGCCCTCGGGGGCGACCGGGTGACGCTGCGGGTGCGGGAATTCAGCGATGCCGAGGAAGCCGGCCGGGTGCAGCGGCTGCTGCAGGACTGCCCCGGCGTGCGCCAGGTGGTGGTGAACCGGGCTCAGGGCTACTCCCTGAACCTGGTGGTGGAGGACACCGGCGCCGTGGAGCAGCTGCGCCGCCAGCTGGCCGGGGCCGATCTGCCGGTGTTTGCCCTCGCCCAGAGCCGGCCGAGCCTCGACGACGTGTATCTCCAGGCCACCGGCCGCACCCTGATGGATGCCGAACTGGCGGTGGCCGGCAGCCGCGACGCCAAGGCGGAGCGCAAGCAGAGCATGCGCTGACGCACACCGCCCCTCCATCTGCCCGCCGTTCCCTTCCCTGCCCCCATGACATCCGCGTCCGCCGCCGCTGAGATCAGCCAGGAAACCCTGGCCCTCACCCGGCGCCTGTTCGTGCAGCTGCAGCGCCGGCCCTCCACCCTGGTGGCCGGTGTGCTGCAGCCCCTGATCTGGCTGGTGCTGTTCGGCGCCCTGTTCGCCAATGCTCCGGAAGGCATGCTGCCGGGCGGCATGAGCTATGGCCGCTTTCTCGGGGCCGGGGTGATCGTGTTCACCGCCTTCAGCGGCGCCCTTAACGCCGGTCTGCCGGTGATGTTTGATCGGGAATTCGGCTTCCTCAATCGCCTGCTGGTGGCGCCACTGCGCTCGCGCAGCTCGATTGTGCTGGCCTCGGTGCTCTACATCACCGTGATCAGCCTGATCCAGAGTCTGGCTATCATGCTTACGGCTGCCCTGCTCGGCTATGGCTGGCCCGGCGGGGCTGGTCTGCTGGTGGTGCTGGCCACGCTGCTGCTGCTGGTGTTTGCCGTCACCGCGCTCAGCCTGGGCCTGGCCTTCGCCTTGCCCGGTCACATCGAGCTGATCGCCGTGATCTTCGTGGCCAACCTGCCGTTGCTGTTCGCCAGCACGGCTCTGGCCCCGCTGTCGTTCATGCCCGCCTGGCTGGGCTGGCTCGCGGCACTCAATCCGCTCACCCTGGCGATCGAGCCGATCCGGGCCGCCTACGCCGGCCAGCTCTCCCTCAACGCCGTGGTGTTGGAGGCCCCCTACGGCGAGCTCAGCGCCGGGGTGTGCCTGTTGCTGCTGGCGGGCCTGGCCGGCGGGCTGTTCCTGCTGATCCGCCCTCTGCTCAACCGCAAGCTCAGCTGATTCTCTCTCCGCGTCCTGATCCAACCATGTCCCCGCCCCGCCCCAGTGGCCTGATCGTGTCCGTGCAGGCACCGGAGGGATCGCCCCTGCGCGATCCCCAGGTGATCGCTGCGATGGCCGAGGCATGCCTGCGCAACGGTGCCAGCGGCGTGCGGCTGGAGAGCCCTGAACACATCGGTGCGGTGCGCCGGCGCTGCCCGGAGGCCCTGATCGTGGGCCTGTGGAAGCGCACCTTTGCCGGCAGCCCGGTGTACATCACCCCGGGCTGGGAGGAGATCCGCACCGTGTGGGCGGCCGGTGCCGACGTGGTGGCCCTGGATGCCACCGAGCGGCTTCGCCCGGGGGATGCCGACCTGGGCGCCTTGATCGCTCGCGCCCGCCAGGAGCTTGGAGCGGTGCTGATGGCCGATGTGGACAGCCTGGCCAACGGGCTGCGGGCGGCCCAGCTGGGCTGCAGCTGGGTGGGCACCACGCTCTACGGCTACACCGAGGCCACCGCCCAGGAGAAGCCGCCCGGATGGTCGCTGCTGGAATCGTTGCGGCGGGATCTACCGCCCGAGGTTGCCTTGATCTGCGAGGGCGGCGTGGCTTCGGCCGATCAGGCCCGCCGTGCGCTCGACCTGGGTGCTGAGGCCGTGGTGGTGGGCACGGCGATCACCGGCATCGATCTGCAGGTGGCTGCCTACTGCCGTGCGATGTCCTGAGCGGCCGGGGTCCGCCCAGCGCCAACGAAAATTTTTCAGAAGCCACGGGGGTGCCACTTCGGCGAACGCACACACTGGGAACAGTGTTGATGTGCTGGCAGGGAGGACCCATGGAACGCACCAGGTTGTGGGCAGGCCCGGGGATGGTGTTGATGAGCACCATGCTGCTGGGCATGCCCCTCTCCAGTTTTCATCTGGGTCAGATTCAGGCGCTGAACAGGGAACTGGGGCGTCTCTGCGGCAACCCGCCCCGGGAGGCCCTGAGTGTCTGCCGCATCCACGCCGCTCTGGTGCGCTCCCTCTGACGGAGTGGCTCTGGGCTGAGCCGAACAGACTGAGGGGGACAGGCTTGGCTGGCACTGTCCCCCGGGCCCGGATTCACATCATCCCGGGCATGCCCATACCGCCCATACCACCCATTCCACCCATGCCGTCCATGCCGCCGCCGGCAGGGGCTGGGGCGGGCGGTTCAGGCTTGTCGGCGATCACGGCCTCGGTGGTGATCAGCAAGGCCGCAATCGAGACGGCGTCCTGCAGGGCCAGGCGGGTCACCTTGGCAGCATCGAGAATGCCGGCGGCCAGCAGGTCGTCGTACTGGCCGGTGAGGGCATTGAAACCCTTGCCCTGACGCAGGATCTCGGCGCTCACCACGGCGCCGTTGGCGCCGGCATTGGCGGCGATCTGATGCAGGGGGGCCGCCAGGGCCCGTTGCACGATCTCCACGCCGGTGCGTTCATCGCCCTGGTAGCCGGCCGCCAGGGTGCCCAGCCCTTCGGCCAGTTCCAGCAGGGTGGTGCCACCGCCGGCCACGATTCCCTCCTCCACGGCTGCGCGGGTGGCATTGAGGGCGTCCTCGATGCGCAGCTTGCGGTTCTTCAGTTCGGTTTCGGTGGGAGCGCCCACCTTGATCACCGCCACGCCGCCGGCCAGCTTGGCGATGCGCTCCTGCAGCTTCTCGCGGTCGTAGTCGGAGTCGGTGCGCTCTAGTTCGCGCCTGATCGAAGCCACCCGGTCGGCCACGGCCTGCTGGTGGTCGCCACTGGCCACGATCGTGGTGTCGTCCTTGGTGATCGTGATGCGGCGGGCGCTGCCCAGGTCGGCCAGGGTCACCTTCTCGAGGGTCATCGCCTGGTCCTCGCTCACCACGGTGGCGCCGGTGAGGATGGCAATGTCCTGGAGGCTGGCCTTGCGGCGGTCGCCGAAGCCAGGGGCCTTGACGGCAGCCACCTGCAGCACGCCGCGGTTCTTGTTCACCACCAGGGTGGCCAGGGCCTCGCCGTCCACGTCCTCGGCAATGATCAGCAGCGCTCGGCCCGCCTTGCTCACGGCTTCCAGCACGGGCACCAGGTCGGCAATGGAACTGATCTTGCGGTCGGTGACCAGGATCAGGCCATTCTCGAAGACGCATTCGCGCCGGTCCTGATCGGTGATGAAGTACGGCGACACGTAGCCGCGGTCGAAGGCCATCCCTTCGGTGATCTCCAGCTCGGTGGCCAGGGAGTTCGACTCCTCCACGGTGATCACGCCATCGGCGCTCACCCGCTCCATGGCCTCGGCGATCATCCGGCCGATTTCCTCGTCGTTGCCGGCGCTCACCGTGGCCACCTGGCGGATGGCATCACCGCTCACCGCCTGAGCGCGGCCGGCGATGCCGGCCACCACCTGGGCGGCGGCCTGCTCCATGCCGCGCCGCAGACCCACCGGGTTGGCACCGGCGGCCACGTTGCGCAGCCCCTCGTGCACCAGGGCCTGGGCCAGCACGGTGGCCGTGGTGGTGCCGTCACCGGCGCTGTCCTTGGTTTTGCTCGCCACCTGCTGGATCAGCTTGGCGCCCACGTTCTCGAAGGGATCCTCCAGTTCGATCTCCTTGGCGATGGCGACCCCGTCATTCACGATGTCGGGAGCGCCGAAGGAGCGCTCCAGCACCACGTTGCGGCCCTTGGGCCCGATGGTCACCTTCACGGCGTTCGCCAGGGCATTCACGCCCCGCTCCAGGGCCGCGCGCGACTCATCGGAAAAACTGACCAGCTTGGCCATCGGGAAAGGAAGATCTCTGGCGTTCCAGGCTCCCATGGAGGCTGCAGGATCAGCGGTGGGGAAAGCCGAATCGCCCGAACGTCGATAGGGTTCCGGCAACGCACCAGTGCAAGGGCCCCTGGCCACGGATGGACGACCTGCTCTCCCAAGCCCTGGAGTCGCCTGCCGATGCGGTGCTTCTGGACCCCACCACCAGCGCCAACGCCATGGTGTTCGCCCTGATCACCCTGCTGGGGGTGGCCATGGCCCTGATCTACGTGCCGCTGCGGCTGTTCCTCACCATCACAGCCCGCAGCCGGCGGCTGCGGCTGCTGCAGCGCATCCGCCAGCTGCGCAACGAGCTGGGCAAACCGGTGGGTAGCCCTGGCACCTCCTGAGGGCCTGGGCTGCTGGGGTCAGCGCATCACCATGCCGCCATCCACCTGCAGCACCTGGCCGGTCATGTAGGCGGCGGCGGGGTCGGCGGCCAGGAAGCGCACGGCGCTGGCCACTTCGGCCGGCTGGCCCATCCGGCCCAGGGGGATGGCCTTGAGGATCGGCTCCTTGTCGAGCGCGGCGGTCATGTCGCTCTCGATGAAACCGGGGGCCACGGCGTTCACGGTGACGCCACGGCTGGCGAATTCGGCGGCGCTGCTGCGGGTGAGGCCGATCACGCCGGCCTTGGCGGCGCTGTAGTTGGCCTGGCCGGGGTTGCCCATCAGGCCCACCACCGAGGTGATGTTGATGATGCGGCCGGCTCGGGCCTTGAGCATTGGCCGGCTCACGGCGCGGGTGCAGAGGAACACGCCGGTGAGGTTGAGGTCGAGCACGCTCTGCCAGTCGGCGCTCTTCATCCGCATCAGCAGGCCGTCGCGGGTGATGCCGGCGTTGTTCACCAGCACGTCGAGGCGGCTCTCCTTCTCCAGCACCGCCTTCACCATCGCTTCCACCTGCTCCTCATCGGCCACGTTGGCCTGGTGGGCCCAGGCCTGGCCGCCGGCCGCCTGGATCGCCGCCACCACGGCCTGGGCCGCATCGGGCGAGCTGGCGTAGTTCACCACCACGGTGGCGCCGGCGCTGGCGAGTTCGGCGGCGATGGCCGCGCCGATGCCCCGGCTGGCCCCGGTGACGAGGGCGACCTGGCCGGCGAGGGGGAGGACTGGGGCCATCGATGCAGATAGGGGGGGAGTGATCGTATGGCCCGCCCGCTCTCAGCCCAGGCCGAGGGCCTGCAGCACGGTGTCGTCATCCAGGCCGGGCAGCTGATCCGGGCTGCCCACACCCCGCACGCCCTCGCGGCTGGGCAGTTCGGCTGGGCTGCGGCCCAGGGCCACCAGCGGCAGCCCGAGCATCAGGGCCAGTTCGATGCAGCTGGCGTCACTGGCCAGCACCACGTCGGCCGAGGCGAGCCGGGCGGCCTGGGTCCGGGCCGCGCCGCCACCTGCGGCCAGCGTGCGCAGGCCGGGCAGCCGCTGGCGGATGCGCCCGGGCAGCGCCTGCCAGCGCTGGGCGGGCCAGTCGGCCGCGCCACCGGCCGGGGCCAGCAGCAGCAGCGGGCCGTCACCGGCTGGCAGCTCGCCCGCGGCGGCATCAAGGTCGGCCTTCGCCACACTGAGGCGGAAGGCGTCGGCGTTCAGCTGCACCCCGATCGGCTGCAGAAAGGCCTGCCAGGCCTGCGCCTCCCAGATCCCCGCTGGCTGCTGAACGGTGTCGGTGGCGGAGAATCCGCCGCTGGCCACCCGGGTGGGGATGTGGCTCATCGCCAGCATCAGGTCCACCTGGCGGCCGCTGGCGCGGTTGATGCAGAGCTGGAAGTCGGGTTCGCGCACCGAGCCCAGCAGGTTGGCCCAGTCGGCCAGGGTGGCGGCCTCGAAGGGGAAGGGGATGGCGCGCACACCGGCCGGGTGCAGGCTCCAGAGCGCCGTGACACGCGGAGGACACACCACCTGCACCTCCGCCCCCAGCTGGTTGGCCACGGCGGCCACGGCCGCGAAGGCCTGGAGCTGGCGGCTGCTCTCGCCCGGAATCAGAAACAGGGCGCGCATCTCACGGGCTCAGGCATGGCGGGCTGATTGTATGGAGCCTGTTCCATCGCGCCCGCAGCGCGGCCCTGTTTGTGCATCTGCTGATCGCCGCCGCCGGCAGCGGCCGCCGCATGGGCGCCGCCGGCAACAAGCTGTTGTTGGAGGTGGCTGGCCGCCCCGTGCTGGCCTGGACCCTGGAGGCGGCCCTGGCCTGCGAGGCGATCGAGTGGATCGGGATCGTGGGTCAGCCGGTTGATGCTCAACCGATCGCCGCGCTGGTGGCCGCCGCGGCACCGGCCAAACCCGTGGAATGGATTCTCGGCGGTGACACCCGCCAGGAATCGGTGAGCCGGGGCCTGGCTGCCCTGCCCGCCGAGGCCGCCGGCGTGTTGATTCACGACGGTGCCCGCTGTCTGGTGGATCCCCACCTGCTCAGCCGCTGCGCCGAGGCCGTGCTGGCCGGCCGCGCGGTGATCGCGGCCAGCCCGGTGACCGACACGATCAAGCAGGTGGACGGCGCGGGCACGATCACCGCCACCCCGGACCGCAGCCAGCTCTGGGCAGCCCAGACCCCCCAGGGGTTCCCGGTGGAGCGCCTGCGTCAGGCCCATGCCACCGCCAGCGCCGAGGGCTGGAGTGTCACCGACGACGCGGCCCTGTTCGAGCGCTTGGGCTGGCCGGTGCAGGTGCTGGAGGGACCCCCGTCCAACATCAAGCTCACCACCCCCTTCGACCTCACCATTGCCGCGGCGGTACTGGCCGCCCGGCCCTGAGGCCGGCGGCTGTCAGTGGGGGCTGGGCGGCCAGTCCACCAGCTCCAGCCGGCCGGCGTCGGCGTCCAGCCTGGCCCGGGCCCCCAGGGGCAGGGCGGCGTTGCCACAGCGGTGGCCCAGCGGCAGACCGGCCAGCACCGGGATGCCCAGATCGAGGCTGCGCTCACGCAGCACCTGCTCGAGACGGCGGTGGCCCGCCCCAGCGGCCTCGTCGTCTTCGTCGTCGTCGCAGTCGCTGAAGGCGCCGAAGGCGATGCCCGCCAGCTGGCCCAGGGCGCCGCTCAGCCGCCAGTGGGTGAGCATGCGGTCGATGCGGTAAGGCGCTTCACCCACGTCTTCCAGCACCAGGACCGCCCCGGCCAGGGCGGGCAGGTGGGCCGTGCCCAGCAGGTGGGTGGCCACGGTGAGGTTGGCCACCAGCAGGGGCCCCTCGGCCACCCCCTCCCGCCAGCTCTCCCCCCCCAGGGCTGGGGGCATCTCGCCGAACAGCAGCTGGCGCAGGCGATCACGGCTCCAGGCCGGCTCCGCCGCCAGGGTGGTGAGCAGGGGACCGTGCAGGCCACCGCCATGGCCCTGGGCCAGCTGGGCCCAGAGCAGGGATGTCACGTCGCTGAAACCCAGCAGCCAGCGGGGCGGCAACGCCAGCGGCCGCTCCAGCAGCCGGGCCGACCCCCAGCCACCGCGCACACAGGCCACCAGGGCCGCCCCATCGCGGTCGGCCCCGAGCAGGTCGTCGCGGCGCTCGTCGTCCCGCCCGGCCAGGTAGCCCCAGCTGCGGCCGTGAATCGGCCGGCTGTCCAGCTCCAGGCCCCAGCTCTCCAGCACGGCCCGGCCCGCTGCCAGCCTGGCCACGGCCCCCGGGTCGTCGAGGGCGGAGCTGGCGGCGGCCAGCCGCACCCGGTCGCCGGGCTGCAGCGGCTGGGGCCAGGCGAGCGGGCTGCTCATGGCCAGCGCCCCACAACCAGGGCCAGCAGCAGCAGGCCGCCCAGCTGCACCTGGCGGCTGAAGTGGCGTCCGTAGCTGGCGGCGGGCGGCGAGCCGGTGCGCTCCAGCCGGCGCAGCAGCCAGCCCTGGCGCACCATGGAAGCGGCCGCCACCAGCGCCAGCAGCCAGCCCAGGGGGTGCAGGCCGCGCAGTCCGGCAGCCAGGGACAGGCTGGTGGCTGCGGCCGCGTAGCAGAGGGTCACCACCAGGGGCGCCCGGCGGCCGAGGCTGAGGGCGCTGCTGCGCACGCCGATGCGGCGGTCGTCATCGCGGTCGGCCATGGCGTACACCGTGTCGAAGCCGAAGGTCCAGAGCACGGTGGCCAGCCAGGTGAGCAGCAGGGGCCAGCCGCCCGCCAGGTTGCCCGTGGCGGCTACCCAGGGAATCAGCACGGCGAAGCCCCAGCAGAGGGCCAGCACCAGCTGGGGGTAGCCGAACCAGCGCTTGGCCGAGGGGTAAAGCAGCACCAGCGGCAGGCAGGCCAGGGCCAGCAGCAGGCAGAGCCCCCGCTGGGCGGGGGGGAGCCCCAGCAGCACCACCGCCAGAGCGATCAGGAGGCAGAGCAGCAGCAGGGCCAGGGCCTCCGCCACGCCCAGCCTTCCGCTGGCCAGGGGGCGGCCGCTGGTGCGCTCCACGCGGGGGTCGATGCGCCGGTCCCAGAGGTCGTTGGCGATGCAGCCGGCGGCGCTCACCGCCAGGCCGCCCAGCACGATCCAGCCCACCAGGGCCAGCGGCGGCGGGCTCTGGGGCAGCAGCCAGAGGCTCCAGCCGGCCGGTATGAGCAGGATCAGTCGGCCGGAGGGTTTGTGCCAGCGCACCAGCTCAAGCCAGGCGCGCCAGCGGGCCGGTTGTGCTGCCCGTTCTGCTGTGCCTTGCATCCCCGCCTTGCGTTGCGGCTCAGGCTAGGGGGCGCCAGGGGTGGCAAAGTGGCGCCGCCAGGATGCCCGCCGACCCCCATGGCCCAGGCCCCCACTCCCCTGCAGGCCGGCCGGCGGCGGGTGGCGGCCATCGATATCGGCACCAACTCGATCCACCTGCTGATCGCTGAGGTGGACGAGCAGCTGCGCAGTTTTTCCGTCCTGCTCGCGGAGAAGGCCACCACCCGCCTCGGGGAGCGAGACCCAGTGAGCGGCGACCTCAGCGCCGAGGCCATGGAGCGGGCCTTCCGCAGCCTGCGTCACGACTGCCAGCTGGCCGAGAGCCACGGCGTGGAGCAGATCGTGACCGCCGCCACCAGCGCCGTGCGCGAGGCCCCCAACGGCGGTCAGTTCCTGCAGACCCTCCAGGAGCAGCTGGGCCTGGAGGTGGACCTGGTGAGCGGACCGGAGGAGGCCCGGCTGATCTATTTAGGCGTGCTCTCAGGCATGGCCTTCGGCGATCGTGCCCACGCCATCATCGACATCGGTGGCGGCTCCACCGAGCTGGTGCTGGCCGACGGCTCCGATGCCCGGGTGCTCACCAGCACCCGCATCGGTGCGGTACGTCTGCAGCGGGAGTTCGGCCAGCCCGACCCCCTGCCGCCCGAGCGCCGCGGCTTTCTGCAGGCCTACATCCAGGGGGCGATGGACCCGGCCGTGGCCGAGCTCAAGAAGGCCCTCAGGCCTGCTGAAACCATGCAGCTGGTGGGCACCAGCGGCACGGCGATGGCCCTGGCCGCGCTGGCGGTGGCCGAAGACCCAACCCCGCCGCTGAAGCTGCAGGGCTACCGGCTCAGCAAGGAGCGGATCGACCAGCTGGTGGCCCGGCTGGTGGTGATGACCCCGGAGCAGCGCCGCGGCCTGACGGCGATCAACGAGCGCCGCGCCGAAATCATCGTGCCCGGGGCGCTGATCCTGCAAACCACCATGGCCATGCTCGGTGCCAGGGATCTGCTGGTGTGCGACCGGGCCCTGCGCGAAGGACTGATCGTGGACTGGATGCTGCGCAACCAGTTGCTCGGTGATCGCTTTTCCTTTCAGAGCTCAATCCGCGAGCGCACCGTTCTGCACCTGGCGCGCCAGTTTGGCGTGGATCTGGAGCGGGCCGACCGGGTGGCCGGCCATGCCCTCAGCCTCTACGACCAGACCAGGGGTGTACTGCACCACGACGACGATGAGGGCCGTCAGCTGCTCTGGGCGGCGGCCCAGCTGCATACCTGTGGCAAGAGTATCAACATCTCGGCCTACCACAAGCACACCTGGTACCTGATCCGCAACGGCGAACTGCTGGGGTACTCCCAGACCGAGCATCTGATGGTGGCGGCCATCGCCCGCTACCACCGCCGCAGCCTGCCCAAGAAGCGACATGAGTCGTGGCAGCTGATCACCGGCCGCGAGCAGCGCCGCTGTGTGGCCGGAATGGCCCTTCTGCTGCGGCTGGCCGCCGCCCTCGATCGCCGTCCGGCCGCTGTGATCGAAGCCATTCGCATACTGCCGGAGCGAAACGGCGATGCCCAGGCCCTGGAGGTGGAGCTGGTGCCCCGCCAGCCGGGGCCCGGGGAGCCAGCCCCGGACCTGAGCCTGGAGCGCTGGAGCCTCCGCGCCTGCTCCGATGTGGTGCTGGAGGCCTGTGGGGTGGAACTCAGGGTGCGGGAGCCGGCGCTGCAGCTGGGCTGACCTCCGGGCTGAAGGTGTACCAGGTCACGGCTTCGATCGGGCCGAGCGGTTTGGCCGGTGCTCCTGCGCTGCTGGCGCTCACCAGATCAGGCCGGCCGGCCAGCACCTGCAGCTTGCCGTTGAGGGGGAAGCGCTGCTCGCCCTCCAGCGTGCCCCGCAGGAGCACCTTGCCGCTGGCGGAGCGCACCTCCACCCAGCTGGGTTCGGCGCTGCGCAGCACCAGCTCAGCCTGGGACGGGCCCGGCCGGCCGGCCTGTTCAGAGGCGGTGGGTGGTGGTACGCGAGGGCCGGGCCGGACGCCGGTGAAGCTGCGCTGCCACCCCCAGGCCAGGCCTGCTGCTGCGATCAGGGCTGCGCCCAGGCCGAGCAGCCGGAGCGGCGGACGCCCTGAGGAGGCAACGGCGGCGGCATCGACCCGTGCTGCCGCTGGACGGGGCTCGGGAATCGGCTGCCGCTGGGGCGGGCGGGCCTGAAAGGCCCGGTTGGCCCGCAGGGCCGCAATGTCGTCGTCGATGTTCAGGTCGAGACTTGCCGCCACCCGGCGGGCCTGGGCCACCACGAACACGGCCTCGGGCAGTTCGTCCCGGTCGCCCTCCTCCAGCGCCCGCAGCTGCTCAGCCCCCATGTGCAGGCGATCGGCCTGCTCATCCAAACTGAGGCCCCGGGCCTGACGGGCTTGCGCCAGGCGCTGGCCCAGGCGTTGCAGTTCAGGAATCAGCTCGGCACTCACGGGCAGGACTCAGACGGGCGGCACGGCAGGTGCTGTGTGCCGGCATTGTGCCCCTGTCCAGCAACGGCCGCAGACATTCCTGCCCAACACAACAGTTCCGCAACATCCCCGGGTGCAACGTTCCCCAGATTGATCGCTGGACTGATCAGCCTGGTGGCTCAATCAGTCACCCAGAAAACACCGATCCCTGTGTTGATCCCAAATGGGCGATACTGGATTCGAACCAGTGACCCCTTCCGTGTGAAGGAAGTGCGCTACCGCTGTGCTAATCGCCCGGTTGTCCCTTGCCCGCTTGAAGCGCTCACTGCAAGGTGTTCCGCAAGCCGATGGGCTGGAGCCAGCCTGCCGGATGCGGCGTTGATTGAGCTTAAAACATGGCCGCCCCCTGCTCCGTAACCTTTCTCCCGGCGCCGAGCTCAGGAGCTGCAGGAGGGGGGTGATCAGCCACCATGGCAGCCTCTGCCCTGTCGCTTCAGCGCCCACCCCGTGAGCATGGCCCCGTCCCAAACCGATGGTTTTCCACTGCAGCGGGGCCGCCAGCCAGGGGATGGGGGGGTGTCCGACCCGGCCACCCCGGTGGTTGACGTGCTGATCGTGGGGGGTGGCGTGTGCGGCACGGCGCTGCTGTTTGAGCTGGCCCGCTACACGGATCTGGCCAGCCTCACCCTCGTGGAGCGCTACGACCAGCTGGCACGGGTGAATTCCAGGGCCACCAACAACAGCCAGACGATCCACTGCGGCGATATCGAGACCAACTACACCCTTGAGAAGGCTGTGAAGGTGAAGCGCACGGCCGAGATGATCGTGCACTACGCCGACCTGCTTGACCCGGCAGTGCGGGAGCGCTGCGTGTTCCGCACCCCAAAGATGGTGCTGGCCGTGGGCGAGAAGGAATGCGCTTTCCTGCGCGAGCGCTTTGCACGCTTCTCCCCCCACTTCCCGGCCATGGAGTTGCTGGAGAAAGAGCAGATCGCCGCGTGGGAGCCGAATGTGGCCCTTGTCGACGGCCAGCTGCGCCCTGAACCCCTGGTGGCCATCGGTATTCGCAGCACCTACACCGCCGTCGACTACGAGGAACTGGCCCAGTCGTTCGTGCACCAGGCCCGTGCCGCGATCGGCCAGGGCGCGCGCCAGCTTGATCTGCTGATGGGCACCAGCGTCACTGAAATCAAGCCGGAGGGGGAGCTGTTCCGGGTGACCCTGGCCCCCACCCCCGGCTGCAGCGACGGCCTGGCCGCCGATGGCCCAGCGGCGGCGCCCCGCGAGATCCTGGCCCGCCACGTGGTGGTGAACGCCGGTGCCCACAGCTTGCTGATGGCCCAGCGGATGGGTTTCGGCCTCGAGTATTCCTGTCTGCCGGTGGCCGGCAGCTTCTACTTCACGCCCGACCTTCTGCAGGGCAAGGTGTACACGGTGCAGAACGACAAGTTGCCCTTCGCCGCGATCCACGGCGACCCCGACGTGCGCGCCCCCGGCAAGACCCGCTTCGGGCCCACGGCCCTGCTGCTGCCGCTGCTGGAGCGTTACAAGCCGGCCTCCTTCTGGGAGTTTCTCCAGGTGCTGCGTCTCGACTGGGCGGTGCTGGCGGTGTTCTGGCAGCTGTTGCGCATCGCCGACATCCGCAACTACATCCTTAAAAATCTGCTGTTCGAGGTGCCCTGGCTGCGGCGGCGCCTGTTCCTGGCCGATGCCCGCAAGATCGTGCCCGGCATGAAGCTCGATGATCTGCGCTTCGCGGAGGGCTACGGCGGCGTGCGGCCCCAGCTGATCGACAAGGCCAACCGCAAGCTGATGCTGGGCGAGGCCAGCATTGCGGCCATGCCAGGTCTGGTGTTCAACGTGACTCCTTCCCCGGGGGGCACCTGCTGCCTGGGCAATGCTCTGCGTGATCTGGAGGCGATTGCGGCCAGGCTGGGTTGCGCCTTCGATCGCCAGCGGCTGGTGCGGGAGCTCTACGGCGAGGCCGGCTGAACAGTCGCTGCGTCGGTTCCGGGTTTGTCCTCGGGCACTCCACCCCGGAACAGGTGGTTGTGGCTGGCGGAGTAGAGCTTGGAGCGGGCCTGTTCGGGGGCAGCCAGGGCTGGGCTCACCACATAGAGGGTGGTGCGGATCAGGGAGCGTTCGCGGCTCACCTGGGCCATCTGGCTGAGGGGCACCACCGTGAGCCATTGATCCGGCCAGCTCACCCGGTAGCCAATGGCCACGGGCGTGTCGGCGGGATAGTGGCGCAGCAGCTCGGCCTGCACCTCCTCCACGTGACGGGCCGAGAGATACAGGCACAGCGAGGCGCGCAGGGCCGCCAGCCGCGCCAGGGACTCGCTCTCCGGCACGCCGGTGCGGCCGCCGCTGCGGCTGAGCACGATGGTCTGTACCAGTCCCGGGATCGTGAGCTCGGCATTGAGGGCAGCGGCGGTGGCCTGGTAGGCGCTGATGCCGGGCACCACCTCCACGTCGATGCCCGCATCGGCCAGCCGGCAGATCTGCTCGGCCAGGGCTCCATAGAGGCAGGGGTCGCCATCGTGCAGGCGCACCACCCGTTTGCCGGCAGTGGTGCGCTCCTCAACAATCGCCAGCACCTCCTCGAGGGTGAGGCTGCTGGTGCGGATCCGCTCGCAGCCTTCGGGGGCCAGGGTGGCGATCTGGGGGTTCACCAGGGAGTCGGTGTACACCAGCACCTCGGCCTGCTCGATCAGCCGGGCCGCCCTGAGGGTGAGCAGATCGGGAGCACCGGGCCCTGCACCCACGATCCAGAGGCGGGGCTGGCTCAACGCACCACTCCCGCCGGGTCGGGCAGCGCCCGGCGGCGCCCCAGCAGCCACCACAATCCCAGGCCCCCGAGAGCGATCAACACCAGACTCGCCAGCTGGGCCATGCGGAGGCCGCCCTCACAGAAGGGGGGCTCGGCGAACAGGCAGAGCGGGTCGATGCGCAGAGCTTCAATCCACACCCGGCCGCTGCTGTAGGCCATCAGATACACGCAGCTGAGTGCGCCAGCCGGAAGCTGGATGCGGCCGCGACTGGCCTGGCGGAACAACACCAGCAACAGGGCACAGACCCCGAGATTCCAGAGGGATTCGTAGAGAAAGGTGGGATGGAAATAGAGCTGTTCGAGAAACTCCGGTGGCCGGCTGGCGGCCGGGATGCGCAGTTTCCAGGGCAGGTCGGTGGGCACGCCGAAGGCCTCGGAATTGAAGAAGTTGCCCCAGCGGCCGATGGCCTGGCCCAGGGCCACCGCCGGCACGAGCACATCGAGCAGGGGCCAGAAGGGCTGGCGCCGCCAGCGGCAGTAGAGGATCGTGGTGAGCACACCGCCGATCAGGGCGCCGTGAATGGCGATGCCGCCGCGCCAGATCGCCAGCGCCTCGATCGGATTGGCAGCGTATTGGCGCCATTCCAGGGCCACGTAGTAGATCCGGGCGCCGATCACGGCGCCGAGCACCAGCAGGGGCAGCAGGTCGGCGATCAGGGCCGGCTCAATGCCCCGGGCCCTCCCCAGACGCGTGGCCAGGGCCAGGCCGGCGAGCACCGCCAGGGCAATCAGCAGCCCATACCAGCGCAGAGCAAAAGGGCCCAGCTGGAAGACCAGGGGCCCCGGCGAGGTGAAGGCGAACAGAGAAGTCAAATCGCTCGGATCGGGAGATCGGCCTCAGAGGCCGGAGGGGGAGCGTGATTCAGACGATGCCTTCGGCGGCCTGAACCTTCTCCACCTGGCGCTTCTTCAGCACCAGCATGATCTGGGCCAGAGCGATGGCGGCGAAGAAGGCCAGCAGGCCATAGATCCGAACTGGGTTCTGCAGGACGATTTCGGCGTCGATCTGACCGAAACCACCCACGTTGGGATCGTTGGTGAGGGGCGCGCCGGCGGCAACCGTGTCACCCACTGCCACCACCAGGCTCGGACCAGCAGGGATGGTTTCGCTCACCGTGCTGCCGTCTTCGGCGGTGATCTCCACCACGGTCGCTCCGCCGTCACCGGCCGTGACCGCTGAAACGCTGCCGGCGGCAGGGGCCGTGTAGACGGTGTTGTTGCTCTTCTCACCGGTGGGGTACACCTGGCCGCGGCCGCGGTTGCCGCCCACATGCAGCTGGTACTTGCCGAAGTGGATGTTGCTGTCGGCGCCCGGGTCGGGGGAGAGCAGCGGGAACACGATCTCCTGGTGGTCATCGCCGGGCAGAGGACCCACCAGCAGGATGTTGGGCTGGTCGTCGGAGTACTGGGTGTAATAAATGCCGGCGGTCTCCTCCTTCAGCTCCTCGCTGAGCCGGTCCTGGGGGGCCAGGGTGAAGCCGTCGGGGAGCATCACCACAGCGCCCACGTTCAGGCCGGTGGCGCTGCCATCACCGGCGATCTGCTGCACCGAGGTGTCGTAGGGGATCTCCACCACGGCCTTGAACACCGTGTCGGGGAACACGGCCTGGGGCACTTCCACCCGGGTGGCCTTCTTGGCCAGGTGGCAGTTGGCGCAAACGATCTTGCCAGTGGCCTCGCGGGGACTGGCGTAGTTCTGCTGGGCCCAGAAGGGGTAGGCCCAGCTGGGGCTGGCTGCGCCCAGGACCACGGCCAGCGCCAGGCTGGAGCCGATCAGGGAGGCGAGCAGGGAGGAGAGGGAGCGGCGCATCGGGGGTGGGAGCGGGTCGACGGGAAGGGAGGGATCTGTCGCGTCAGGCCCACCAGGGCTTGTCGCCGGTGCGGAAGTCGGTCTCCGTCCATTGGCTCACGAACACGTTGTCGTTTTCCACCGACACGTGGGCCAGGGCCAGGGAGAGGGGGGCCGGGCCGCGCACCACCTTGCCGGTGGCGTCGTACTGGGATCCGTGGCAGGGGCAGATGAACTTGTTGGCGCCGCTGTTCCAGGGCACCACGCAGCCGAGGTGGGTGCAGATGGCGTTGATGCCGTAGCTGCCGATGGCGTCCTCGCCCTCCACGATCAGGTAGGTGGGGTCGCCCTTGAGGCCCTGCACCAGGCTGCGGTCGCCCTCCTTGTGGCTGCCCAGCCAGCCGCTGGCGGTGACTGGATTGCCCAGCTCGTCCTTGGCGGCGGTGCCGCCGCCCGAGCCAGCTGCCTTGGGCGGGATGAAGTAGTTCACCACTGGGTAGAGGGCACCGAGAGCAACCCCGGTGACCGACCCGAAGGTGAGCAGATTCATGAACTGCCGACGACCCATTCCGGGCACATCACCACTCGCGCTGGCTGGTATCTGGGTCATGGACAACGTGCCGGTGTATCCGGTGCAACGTGGCGGTCACATTAAGGCCTGCCCTCCCCCCACCGCAGCGCCATCCGGGGGCGCGCGGACCACTGCAACAAGCTGTTGTGCGTGAGACTGCCGTTGCGAAGTGCCTCCCGCCGTGCAGCCCACGGTTCCCCCCACTCCCCCCTCGCCGCCGCTCAGCGGGGCGGAGCTCCTGGAGCTGCTGCGCCAGCGCTGGCAGGTGTCCTACGACCTGCAGCTGGTGCAGCGCCGGGGCCGGCTCTACTTGCAGGTGATGTGGGCCTACCTGGAGCAGCAGTCGTTCCCGCTCTCGGCTGAGGCCTACGCCGCCAGGCTGGAGGAGGTGGCCGGGATGGTGAATGGCATGGGCGTGGCCGGCCAGGTGCGCCACTGGCTGCGCACCACCAGCGACAAGCCCCGGCTGGGCCGGGCCCTGGGGCTGGCCCTGGAGCTGCCCGCCGAGCGACGGGGGGAATTCCTGCTCTGAACGGCCCTGGCGGCTGGGCTAACCGGCGTCGGCCGGGCTGGGCCCAGCCGGACGCAGCCGTTCGCTGAGGGCCACCAGCCCAACGCCCACCAGGTACAGGCTGGTGATCGCGCCGCCCAGCAGCAGCATCGTGACCGGGTCGGTGGAGGGGGTGAGCACGGCACCGGCGACCGCGGCCGCCAGCAGCACCCAGCGCCAGGCCGCCAGCATCGTGCGGGCCCGGATCAGGCCGAGGGCTCCCAGGATCAACTGAAGCACCGGCAGCTGGAAGGCCAGGGCCGTGGCCACCATCAGCAGCAGCACGAAGTCGAGGTAGCGCTCGATCGACCAGCTCGGCTCCACCACGTCGGCCCCGTAGCTCACCAGGAAGCGCAGGGCCGCCGGCACCAGGGCCCACCAGGCGAAGGCCAGGCCGGCGGCGAACAGCACGGCTGAACCCGCCACCGCCGGCGCCACCAGACGGCGCTCCCGGCGGGTGAGGCCGGGCAGCACGAAGGCCAGAATCTCGTAGAGCACCCAGGGCAGGGCCAGGCTGAGGCCCGCGTAGCCCGCCACCTTCAGCGATACGAACAGGAATTCCCCCGGCGCCAGCTGCAGAAAGCGGATGCCGTCGGCCGGCATCTCCAGCAGGCGTACCAGTGGCTTCACGAACACCAGGCAGCCGGCTGCCGCCACCACCACCGCCAGCAGGCTGCGCAGGATGCGGCGGCGCAGCTCCTCGAGGTGGTCCACCAGGCTCATCTCCACCTCGCCGGGGAACGCGTCCGGGGAGGAATCGGAGAGCGGTGGCACGCGAATCGGCGGCGGCGGCGCGCCTGGCTGTCCCGGCGGCCGAGCCGGAGCCTGGGCGGCGGGATCGGTGGGGGACTGGGTCATGGCTGCCGAGCTTTCAGCAGGCTAAGGGCCCGTTCCGGGACGCCCCAGAGCACCTCCCCACCCCGGTGACGCACGGTGCCCGGTGCTGCGCCGGGGATGCGCTGCAGGGCATCCACCGGCACCATCACCACCGGCACCCGGCCGTTGGCCCGGCCGCGGCTGAAGTGGGCCGCCAGGTCAGCCGCCGCCTGCAGGTCGGCATCGGCCGCCGCGGCGGTGGAGCCCTTCAGCACCACATGGCTGCCGGGCAGCTCCTGGGCGTGGAACCAGAGGTCGCCGCGCCGGGCCTGGCGGAAGGAGATCCACTCGTTCTGGCGGTGGTTGCGGCCCACCTGCACCACCACCCCCGACCCCGTGCGCAGCTCCAGCGGGCTGGGGGTGTCGCGCGCTGCCTCCAGGGCCCGGCGCTGCCGCCGTCCGGGGCGGGTGGAGCGACCCAGCAGCTCCTCCAGTTCCTCGCGAAGGGCCTCCAGCTGGCTGCTGCTCTCGGCCTGTTCCAGATAGGTGAGGCTGGCCTCGATCGCCGCCAGGTGCTGGCGGTGCTGCTCCAGGCGCGGCGTGATCGCCGCCACCGAGCGCCGCAGCTTGCGGGCCCGGCGGTAGAGCGTCTGGGCGTCGTCGATGCACTGGCGGCTGGGCTGGCGCTGGCTGAGCAGGGCATCGGCTTGCTGCTGCAGGCCGTCGCTGCCCGCTGCGGCAGCTAGCAGGACTTCCTGGTCGGCCACCAGGCGGGTCTGCTGGTGGGCGAGCTTCTCCAGCCGCTGCCGCAGTTGCTGGCGGTTGTGCTGGAGATCGCGGGCCAGCAGCAGCTCGCCGTAGTAGGTGGCCAGGGCCTGGTTGATCGGCAGGCTGCCCGCCTGCTGCGATGGCAGCTGGGGGGCTGGGGGTGCCGGCCCCCAGCAGCGGTAGCCGCAGGGGGTGGCCTGCCAGGTGAAGCGTTCCGCCTCCAGCGCCTCCAGCCAGCTCCGCCAGGCTTGCCAGAGCTGCTGCCACTGCTGCGGATTGAGGCTGGCCACCGGCTGCTCCAGCCAGCCCTCCGGCACCAGCTGGCGGGCCAGGGCCGGACTGATGCCCTGGTAGGCATCGCGCAGGGCGCGCTCCAGGGGCAGGGGCAGCAGCTGCAGGCGCTGCTGCCAGGCCTCGAAGCTGTGCGCGGTGTTCGGCGGGTCGCCGGCTGGGGGCGGTGGCGGTTGGTAGGGGTCGCCGGTGCCGATCGGCCGCAGCCTGGACTGGCCGGGTTTGACCTGCCGGGCCAGGGCCACCACCCGCCCCTCGGCGTCGAGCAGAAACAGGTTGCTGTGGCGGCCCATCAGCTCGATCACCAGCCGCTTCTCCAGCGGTTCGTTTGGCCGTCGGGCGAAGCCCAGCTCCACGATCCGCTCCCAGCCGGGCTGGCTGAGGCTGGTGAGGGCCAGCCCGCGCAGGCCGTGCTGGAGCTGCTGGGCCAGGGTGCTGCCC
>JBIIXY010000017.1:0-32015 GCA_044347105.1 Prochlorococcaceae cyanobacterium | reverse complement strand
CTAGCCACATTGAATGCCACTTTTGCTGCTCAAAGAGAACAAATCTTGACACAAGGCACTGCAAAGAGCAAGTCCTCAGACGGGAGGGTGCCTTCTAACCATCTAACCGATATTTGGATTGATGGCTCCCGGAAGCGACTACTCGACGGGATGCTAATTAAGGTAGACAATATTGTGGACCATAACTTTAAACTTTTTATCAAGCATCCAGCAGTTTTTACAGCCCTTCTACCGCTACTATCCGAGCATTATCCCTGTTATGCCATAGTGCGCAACCCTCTTTCAGTTTTATTGTCATGGCGTACAGCATCAATGGCAGTAAGCCGTGGTCGAGCACCTGCAGCTGAAATGGCTGATCCTGACCTGAGTCATCGTCTTAATTCCGTCAAGGAAATTCTCGATAGGCAGCTCATACTACTTGACTACTTCTTTCATCGCTACGCCACCTCATCAAGGGCGAAGGTACTGCACTACGAGGACATCATTGCAACTTCCGGAAAAACACTCTCTATTTTGACTGATTCAGCCCGAAACCTAAATGAACCACTTGTTTCACGCAACCTTAACGAAGTATCTGACGATGCCAATAAAAGGGCCATTGCATTTAAGCTACTAGAGAGCGAGAATGCTTGCTGGGCATTTTATTCACGCGAGGATGTCATTCGACTAATGATGGCCGGCAAAATCCATTTGTGACCTCTAGATCCATGCAGGAAAGACTTGATTTCTTCATTATCGGAGCTCAAAAAGCAGGAACAACTGCGCTTTCTCAATACCTTGGCAAATGCACACGTGTTCAAGTATCAAAACAGAAGGAGATTCATTTTTTTGATGATGAAACTAATGTAAACTGGGATTGCCCCGACTATGGGCGTCTCCATAAACACTTCGATTGGAATACTAGTGCCGTTGTGAGAGGGGAGGCAACTCCTATCTATATGTTTTGGCCAAATGCCATTACGAGACTGCATCGCTATAATCCACAGAGCAAGCTCATTATTGGACTGCGCCACCCAGTATTCAGGGCTCACTCTCAGTGGCTAATGAATGT
This sequence comes from Prochlorococcaceae cyanobacterium, assembly GCA_044347105.1. GTDB lineage: Bacteria > Cyanobacteriota > Cyanobacteriia > PCC-6307 > Cyanobiaceae > NIES-981. Next base: position 30,964 of record JBIIXY010000017.1, on the reverse strand, counting down.
ATCCAGGGGACATGAGCAATTAACTTTCGCTGATGCCACAGGGCCTTGCGGACGGCATCGCCTCCAAAACGATAATCTCAAAAGTCTAAGATTATACTCATATATCGAAAGAGGCTTTTATGGCTTACAAATAAGTCGAGTGCTTAGCCTATTTCCGAAAAGCCAGGTATTAATCTATCGTGTTGATCATTTATGGAAGCAGCCATCAGCTTGCCTGAACAGAATTTATAAATTTCTCAATGTTAGCGTAGGCGACGACGAACATGATGATCTGGGATACATATCACCCTATCAACACAAATGTTTCTCAGTCATGCAGAATCACGAACAGCAAATCTTAAAAGATATGTTTAAGAATGAAATCATGATGGCATCTTCGCACACTGGGCTTGACCTTCAAGACTGGCTTTACGATGATTATCAAGAGCCTATGATTCGTTCCATATAGATTAATATACAGACATAAGTGACATTTTCACAATGAAACCTGGCTAACTGCTAGGTTTTATTGGTTTGCCACCCTTAATGGACTCACAAGCTCAAGACTTGAGTTTCTTCTTGAGTCGACGCGACCAAGCAAAGGTGGCTGCAACACCAAGTACCGGAAGTGGACCAGGAACATCAACACTTAAGTTGTTAATACGAAAACCACTTGCACTCGTTGTGCTAACAATTGAATCGGCGCTACTAAAGATAATGGGAGTATTAGCTCGGGCTAAGAATGGAGTCGGAAAATTAAGGGTCCTAAAAACAACACCGGAAGAAATTTCCCCGCCTCCCGGATTACTGAACGTCAGCTGTTTGGCATTGTTAATTGAGCTAAAATCAAGAATACCCGTAAATGTTCCACCTGGCCTCAAAATGTCAAGCGAAATTAAATATACAGATTTGTCAAATGTCAGGGTAAACCCGTTGATAGCTGGCTGCCCTGCTGCCGCTGCGGTATACTGACACCCGGATTGACCGGATTGAGTGAATCCAATGTTGGCACACAAGCCGTTGGATGCATCCGTATTGATACCTCCAATTGTATTTTGGTTGGAAGGAAAACTTTGAAGACCAGAGCTTCCAACAGCATTATCAATAGTCAGGCTGATTCCACCAACCGTAAAAGTACGGGAGGGAGCGGTGAGCACGCCAATCGCAGGAGATTGTGAATTGCCGTCAAATTTGAATACCGTTACGGCTTTGGCATCGGTAGAGCAGATAAGGCAGGCGGCCGAAACAAAACCAACGCTAAACCTTAAAACAGTGTTATTCTTGGGAGATTGACTAATTTGACCGGCTTTTGCCACCCCACCAAAGGCAAAGAATTCCATAACACACAAAGAACTTCGCCCATCATAACAGGGACTACCACTTCTGTCAAGGAGCCCCGGAGTCGGAGGAGGAGGTCGCTTGCGCAGAGCCTATTTGAAGTCGTCCCAAGGCGGCGCTACCTTTACTGGCTTGATCCACTCCAGCAGCCTGAGCAAGCATCTAGCAACCTGCACATTAGACCAGCGCTGCCGGATAGCTCTGAGCAGAGCCTACCGCAAGCGGAAGCCCTACGGGCAAGGGCACTGGTCCGCAAACTCGAGATGTTGTAACAGGTCTCGTCTTGCGGTTTGCCATCGCGGATTTTGTGGCTGCGGACAGTGATGATCTTGGCGCTGCCCGGCAACCCAATCGGGTGCCGGCATTGCCCTCAGCCCAGGGGATGTCATGACCTCGCTTCACCTCCTGTTTGCTGATGCACCAGGGGAACCAGAGGCTGTAGGTCAATCGGTCTCGGATCAGCTGAAATCCCCTGCGGCAGCTTGGTTTGACGGCGATCAGGAAAACGGTGCTGCGCTGGGCGACGTAGAGGTAAAAGAGCGATTGGCATGCAGCGCGTCAGCCTGCACCAGCACCCCTTCAAGATCGACGCCTCCAGAAGCTGGCGCAAAGCCTGGATCTCGGCAATGGCATCGGTGGCCTAGGGAGGGTCTGGATAACCCAGGACACTAGCCCGATTACTGCATGAGACTCATGTCGCTGCCCTGATGGCGATTTCCGCCGCGGGGGTTGTCCAGACCTTCCTTAGTTGGTCTGGGCGATCGCCACACCCAGCGATTGGTAGCAGCCTGTCACCTGGGCAATCAGGGCTGATTCAAAGTCAGTCACAGGCTCTCTTGCCAGGGCTGTCAGCATGGGCTGAGGTCAGCGGAATCGCCCCCTCCTTGTGCTTGAAAGCGCTTCCGCTGCAATCGATCTCGACCTGATCAGCTATCTGAGGTCGATCCCCGATGCGGGGATGCGGCGCGGGGTTCGGTTCCCGGCCTGGTATCTGCTGTTGGTGGCCGTGCTCGGAATCCTTAGTGGATGCCAGAGCTTGCGGGATCTGGAGCGCTACTCCTTCGGAGAAGGCTTCGCCTATGCCATTCGCCACCACGTCGTGCTTGCCGAGGCGCTGGACGTGGAGATGCGGCGGCCACCATCGGATTCCTCGTTCCGCTACTTCTTCCAGCGGGTGGAAGTGGCAGCCCTGCGCGCCGATCCGTGACTGGACAATCGTCCAGATTCCTGGTGGTGCAGCGGATCTCGATCAGCTGGTCTGTGACGGTAAAACCCTGAGGGGGCCGATCGAGCCTACCTCCAGCGGGGGCTCTGCGTTCATTGCCACTTCACGCTGTACTCCGCCGCCCTCGGTTTGGCCATCAGCCAGGCCTGCGACGCCACCGGAGAAAAACACGAGCGGGCGGTGCTGCGGCAGCTGCACGGCGAGCTAGGAGTTTCTTGCCCGTAAGGCTCCTGCCCAGCCATCGCTGCTGCAGTTGAGGGCGCAAAACACAAGCTTTCAGGAAATGATAGGAGCTGGAATCGAGAGCTCTCTGCAAATGTCATTATATCGACTGACCGCATCGCTCCAGCTTGACATTGTAAATTTTTTATATGGAGAAAGCCTGTAAATATGAGGATGCTTTCGTTGGCGTGGTCTCGTACTAAGCCCCGCCCATCCATCAAGCAAACTACCAACATCCAAGGCAATACCTCCCCTCTCCTTGATCCAATGGCAGTAAGTTTTCCCAAACAATCCCGCTCCAATCAAGAAAGGAGCGCCATTAAAAGGCACCTTCAAAGATCGCCTTAGTTCGTTAAACCTTTCTGGATAATGGCTTAATTTAGCATTCATGCCGTTAGGAGCTATGCTGCAACCGGGAACCTCAAAGAGTTCAACCCTTTCGATATTGAACCCTTCCTTGACAGGCAGCTCAAGGTTGCGAGCAGAAATCACCCCGCAATAGTCCTTATCGCGCATGAAAAAATTAAAGAATAGACCAAACTGAAGAAATTGATGAATAGCTGCATCTGCATATTTTGGACCTTCTAGCCCCGACTCCTCGAACATACTGGGAAGGCAAACACTTATTGCATAACAGAAACGCTCCCTGCGCTGCCTTCTTACATTTGGGATTCCAATAATATCGGCCGATCTTATTGCACACCGAAGATCGGATTGCAGCTCAAGCACGACAGCTTCAGTCACTACCTGATCGTGGAACCAGATTCGCAAAATCCTATTAATATCATCCAGAGAAAAGTAGCGACCATAGCCAAGAATAGCACCTTCTCCATCTCCGAGCCTAATGACCGAGAGCGGATTTTGCATCGCCTGGCATCGAACAATATCTTCAACAACTGATTTAATATTTATAGCAGGCTCAAGCAAAGGCATGCCTGGCATATCCTGGACTGAGAGCATGGCCACATGGAAACAACTTGCGCCAATTTATGCGCCCAAGCAACAAAGAAGAGCTTTCTCTCGCTGCTGAGATAATTATTTAATACTGTCCACCAGCAATATTGCTCGGCAAGCCGTCCCCGTGCCTAGCCTCAGCCCCATGGGCGCTGCCGCATCCCACTCCCAGCCGCACACCAGGGAGGATCTGGCACCCTGGCAGCGCCCCCTGGCCCGGGGGCTGGCCGCCCAGCCCGCCAGCGCCCGGCGGCAACTGCGCGGGCTGGCGCCCGAGCTGCTCGATCTGGCCAGCAACGATTACCTGGGCATGGGCCGCGAGCCGGCGGTGGTGGCCGCCGCCCAGGCCGCCGCAGCCCGCGAGGGGGTGGGATCCGGAGCCTCCAGGCTGGTGTGCGGCAGCCGGCCGGTGCACACCGCACTGGAGCGTGCGCTGGCGGCCTGGCTGGGGCGGGATCGGGTGCTGCTGTTCCCCAGCGGCTTCCAGGCCAACCTGGCCGCCGTGCAGGCCCTGGCCGATCGCCACAGCCTGGTGCTGGCCGACCGGTTGATCCACCACTCCCTCCTCACCGGCGTGCGCGCCAGCGGCGCCCGCCTGCAGCGCTTCCGCCACAACAACCTCGATCACCTCAACGCCCTGCTCAGCGCCGCCCGCCAGCGGCAGCCCGACCAACGGCTGCTGGTGCTGGCCGAGAGCCTCTATTCGATGGAGGGCACCAGCGCGGACGTCCCACCCCTGGCCGCCCTCTGCGCCCGCCACGGGGCCGCCCTGCTGCTGGATGAGGCCCATGCCCTGGGGGTGCTGGGGCCTGGAGGGCGCGGGTTGGGCCACGGCGAGCCGGGACTTGCCCTGGTGTGCGGCACCTTCGGCAAGGCCTTTGGCAGCGGCGGCGCCTTCCTGGCCGGCGACGGCCTGGTGATCGAGTGGCTGCTGCAATTCAGCGGCCCCTTTCGCTACACCACCGCCCTGGCCCCGCCCCTGGCGGCCGGCGCCCTGGCGGCCCTGGAGCAGATCCAGACCCTGGAGCGAGCCGGCACGCCGCCGGGTCCGGCGCTGCTGGCCCGGGCAGGGCGTTGGCGCGATGGCCTGGAGGCCGCCGGCTGGCCGCGTCCCCCGGGCGAAGGGCCGATCCTGCCGCTGCTGGTGGGCGACGACCGGCGCGCCCTGGATCTGCAGCAGCGCCTGGAGCGAGCCGGGCTGCTGGCCGTGGCGATCCGCCCCCCCACCGTGCCGCCCGAGAGCGCCCGCCTGCGCCTTGTGCTGCGGGACGACCTGCCAGCAGGCACATTGGAGCGACTGCTGCAGGCCCTGGGTTCGCCATGACTGTTCAGGTGATCGCCATGCACGGCTGGGCCGGCGACAGCCGCGGCTGGGAGCCGTTCGCCGCCGCGGCCGCCGCCCGGGGCTGGCGGTGGACCATGCCCGACCGGGGCTATGGGCCGGTGGCGGCGCGCAGCGTGAGCTGGGATGGCCAGGCCAGCATGCGGGTGGTGATCGGCCACTCCCTCGGGCCCCACCTGCTGGGGCCCGACCTGCTGGCCGGGGCCGATGCCCTGGTGCTGCTGGCCAGTTTCGGGCGCTTTGTGCCGCCCGGCCGGGAGGGACGCCGGGTGCAGACGGCCCTCGCCGCCATGGCCGAGGCCCTGCAGGGCCCCCAGGCCGAGGCCATGCTGCACACGTTCCTGGCCGAAGCCGCCGCCCCCGCGCCCGCCAGTGCCCTGCCCTGCACGATCCTTGAGGCGCCACTGAGCGCCCGGGGCCGCCAGCGCCTGCTGGACGATCTGGCCCTGCTGGAGCGCTGCCAGCGCTTGCCCCAGGCCCTGGCTCCGGGGCTGCCCTGTCTGATCGTGGAGGCCGGGGCCGACCGGATCGTGGGCGCCCAGGTACGCGAGCTGCTGCGCCAGGAACGGCCCGAGGCCACCCTGATCCACTACCCGGAAGCCGGCCACTGCCTGCTCAACACCCCGCTGCTCGCCGATCTCAGCGCGTGGATCGCCAGCCTCTGACCCCCATCCCGCCGGCGCCGCCTGCCAAGGCCGCCTTCACGGCCCGGGTGCGGGAGCGCTTCGGGCGGCGCGCCCGGGCCTATCGGCAGCACGCGCCCCTGCAGCGGGCGGTGGCCTGGCGGCTGGCGCACCTGCTGGTCCGGCAGCTGGGTGAGCAGGGAGCGCTGCCCGCCGGCCCGGCAGCCGATCTGGGGGCCGGCAGCGGCCTGCTGGGCGAGGCCCTGCAGCAGCAAGGCCTGGCGTTCCCCCTGCTCCAGCTCGATCTCTGCCCCGAGCTGCTGGCGGTGAACCCCCTGGCCCGCCGCCATAGCCAGTGCCTCTGGGATCTCAACGCCGGCCTGCCCGCCGAGCTCCAGGGCGCCTCCCTGCTCTGCTCCAGCTTCGCCCTGCAATGGCTCGACGATCCGGCCGCCCAGCTCAAGCTCTGGTGCGACCATCTCGCCCCGGGGGGCTGGCTGGCCCTGGCCCTGCCCACCGCCGGCAGCTTCTCCCTGTGGCACCGGGCCGCCGCCGCGGCCAGGGTGCCCTTCACCGGCCTGGCCCTGCCAGCTGGTGAACCCCTGCTGGCCGTGGCGGAACGGCACCTGGAGCTGGACCACCACCAGCTGCTGCGCTTCAGCCAGCACCAGGGGGGCGGCCGCCCTTTTTTCAACTCCCTGCGGGCGATCGGAGCCGTGGGCGGCCGGGGTCCGCGCCTGGGCACCTCCGAATGGCGCCGGCTGCTGCAGCATTGGCCCAGCGACGAGGGGATCACGTGGACGGTGCTGCTGCTGATCGGCCGGCGGCGGCGCTAGGCACGGAGCCCCGGCCGCCCCGGGTGGTGGTGTGCGGCACCGACACCGATGTGGGCAAAACCGTTGTGAGCGCCTGGCTGGTGCAGGGCCTGAACGCCCATTACTGGAAGCCGGTGCAGAGCGGCCTCGAGGGTGGGGGGGACCGCAACAGCCTGGCCCGGCTGCTGCCCCAGGCCAGCGAGCGGCTGCTGCCCGAGGCCTACCGGCTCAGCCGGCCGCTCTCCCCCCACTGGGCCGCCGAACTGGACGGCGTTGCGATCGAACCCGCGCGCCTGGAGCTGCCCGCGCCTGAGATGCCCCTGGTGGTGGAGACCGCCGGCGGGTTGCTGGTGCCCCTGCGCCGCGACTGGCTGCAGATCGAGCAGCTGCAGCACTGGCAACTGCCGGTGCTGCTGGTGGCCCGCAGCGGCCTGGGCACCCTCAACCACACCCTGCTCAGCCTCGAAGCGCTGCGCCAGCGGGCACTGCCGGTGCTCGGCCTGGTGCTCAACGGCCCGCCCCACCCCGACAATCCCCGCACCCTGGAGCAGCTGGGCGGGGTGCCGGTGCTGGCCGAACTGCCGCCGCTGCAGCCCCTCAACGCAGCTGCCCTGGCCCGGCAGTGGCAGGCGCAGCAGCTGGGCCCCCAGCTGCTGCAGCAGCTGGGGGCCCTCGCCGGCCGCCAGTGAGGCCAGACGGGGCCACACTGGGGGCGCCCCTCCTCCGATGCCCCATCCCGATGAGCAAGAGCGACTGGCAGGTCAGCGCGCTGCTGGTGCTGATCTGCGGCGGCATCCTGGTGCTGTTCACCGACGTGGAACTGCGGCTAGTGCGCTGGGTGAACTGCAGCGGCCTCGCTCCCGGGATTGAACGGGACAGTGCGGTGTGCCGCTGAAGCCGGCTCAGGGGCCTGCCAGGATCGCCGCCTCGGCATCGGCCCGCGAGAGGCCGTAGGGGAAGCTGCGCAGCCGCGTCTGGCCATCGGCATGCCAGGCCACGCTGAGATCCTCCACCGCCAGCTCGATGCGGGCGCTCCACTCCGGCCGGTGCAGGTCCCACACGCAGGGCTCGGCCCGTTGCTGCACGGCGCCGAGCTCGCGCAGCCACTGCTCCAGGGCGGGCAATGGGTGGTTGTAGAGGGGGGTTTGCGCTGGGGGAAGCTCGCCCATGCCGATCAACGCCTCAGGGGCAGCTTTGCATCAGCTGGGCGGCAACCAGCTGGGCCAGGTGCTGAACGCGGCCCCACGGGCCAGGGCCAGCCCCACCCCCAGCACCAGGCTGAACACCAGGGCCAGGGCCAGCAGCAGCAGGGCCAGCCACTCGCCGCCGGAGAGGGCCCGCCGCACCGAGGTGACAGCGGGCAACGGCGCACCCTGGCCGGGGCTCGGAAGCGGGGTTGCGGCAGCGGCGAGCCGGGCCAGACGCAGCTCGGCGTCGTAGCGGCGGCGGGCCTGCGGATCGCTGAGCACGGCATAGGCCTGGCGCAGCCGCTGGAAGCTCTGCTCAGCCTCAGGGGCCGGCAGGGTGGTGGTGTCGGGGTGAAAACGCTTGCTCAGGCGGCGGAAGGCCTGGCGCAGGTCATCTGCACCTGCCTGCTCGGGAACCTCCAGCAGAGAGTAGTGGGTGGGCTGGCTGGCCAACGGCGGCAGGGGGCCGGTGTGCGGGATCCTAAGGAGAACGCACTTCAGCCCACAGGATGGTCCCCACCCCCGCCCGGGCGCTTCCAGCCGATCTCTGGCAGCAGCTGGGCTGGCAGCCCTCCGACGCCCAGCTCGCGCTGCTGCAGCAGTTGCAGCAGGAGCTGCGCCACTGGAACAGCCAGCTCAATCTCACCCGCCTGGTGGAGGGCGACGACTACTGGATCGCCCAGGTGTTCGACAGCCTCTGGCCCCTGTTGCCTCTGCTCAGGGGGCCGGAGGTTGAGGCGCCGCTGGAGCTGATTGACGTGGGCACCGGCGGCGGCTTCCCCGGCCTGGCGGCGGCCATCGCCCTGCCCCGGGCCCGGCTCACCCTGGTGGATTCGGTGGGACGCAAGCTGGAGGCCGTGGGGGCAATGGCCCAGGCCCTGGGACTGGCGGAGCGGGTGCAGGTGCGCTGTGAACGGGTGGAGCGCACGGGCCAGAGCAAGCAATGCCGCGGCCGCTTCCACTGGGCCCTGGCCCGGGCCGTGGCCAGTGCGCCCGTGGTGGCTGAATACCTGGTGCCCCTGCTGGCGGAAGGCGGCCGGGCCCTGCTCTACCGCGGCCAGTGGAGCGATGCCGACCAGAGCGCCCTGGAACAGGCGCTGGGCCCGCTGCGAGCCCGGATCGAGCGCTGCGAGCGCCTGCAGCTGCCGGCCGGCCGCGGCCTGCGCCACGCCCTGGTGCTGGCCCCCATGGGCCCCTGCCCCCGCCAGTACCCGCGGGCCGTGGGCGTGCCGGCCAAGCAACCTCTGGGAGGCGGCGGGCCTACTCGGCCATCAGCCGCCTGACCTCCTGGCCGCCCAGTCGCTCGCGCAGCTGGCGGAGGATGGCGGGAATGCGCTCCGCCCAGGGGCTGGCGCCCAGCGCCGCCAGCAGCTGGGCCTCGCTCACCTCTGCATCGAGCAGATCGGCGTTGGCGCCGGGAAACCAATGGCCGCCGTTGCCCAGCAGGCCGTAGCGGGCCTTGGCGAAGCCCTCCAGATCCCAGGCCTCCAGCAGGTTGTGCAGCCAGAGCAGCACCGGCAGGTTGATCCCGCCAGGGGTGTCCTGCCACGCCGGCAGACCCTCGGCCCAGCTGGCCAGCCAGGTGTCGCCAAGGGCCTGGCGGCGGGCCTGCTCCAGCCGCTCCAGCACGGGCTGCAGCAGCGCATCCGCCCGATCCAGCTGGGCCACCGCCTGCAGGTGCAGGTCGAGGTCGCTGGGCCGGGCCGCGCCCAGGCTGAGGGTATGCACCTGCTGACAGCGCAGGCAGAAAAGGTGGTTGAAGGCGATCGGATGCAGCGGGGCGCACAGCTCCAGCAGCCGCGCCGAGGGCGTGTGCAGGTGGCCGCCCTTGTCGGTGGGGCTGATCACGAACACCCCCATGTCGTGCGCTGTGGCGGCCTCGATCGCCGGCCCGTTGTCCTGGCGGATGAAATACCAGTGCAGGTTCACGTAGTCGAAGGCATCCGTGGCGACTGTCTCCTGGATCAGCGGCAGCGGCGCGTGGGTGGAAAAACCGATCGAGCCCACCCGGCCTTCGGCCTGCCAGCGCCGGGCCACCGCCAGACAGCCGCCGGGGCGCAGGGTGTGCTCCAGGTGTTCGGCCAGGTTGATGCCATGGATCGCCAGCAGGTCCACCCGCTCCACCGCCAGACGCTCGAAACTGGTGGCCAGCTCCCGCTCGAAGGCAGCGGCATCGGCCTGGGGCGGGATCTTGGTCTGGAGGATGCGCCGGGGATCGGGCACCTCGGCCAGCAGCCAGCCCAGTTGCCGCTCCGAGCTGCCGTAGTGGCGGGCGGTTTCGATGTGGTGCAGTCCCGCCGCCACAGCCCGCTCCAGCAGCTCGCGCAGGTTGTCCTGGCTGGCAGTGGTGATCTCCGCGGCGGGCAGATCACTCCAGCTCTGCTGGAAGCGCATCCCCCCCAGCGACAGCACCGGCATGGCCAGACCGGTGCGCCCGAAGCGGCGGGTGGGGATGGCGGCGGCCATCAGCCGGCGTTGGCTGCCCGCCGGGGCAGGGTGCGCTTGAGGCGGGCGGGGCTGGGCAGGCCGAGGGGCTGGATGTCCTGCTGGGCCAGCTGCTCGGCCAGGGAGGGCAGCTCGCCGTAGTCCACCCAGTGGATGCAGTCCACAGGGCAGGTGTCGATCGCCTCCTGGATCCGCTGGGTGGTGTCGCCGTCCTGGCGGATCGCCCGGGAACGGCCCCACTCCTGCTCGACTACAAAGGTGTTGGTGGCCACGTGGGCGCAGTAGCGGCAGCCGATGCACACGGCCTCATCAACCCACACGGCCTTCTGGCGCAGTTCTCCCCCCAGCACAGGCTCAAGCCCAGTGGACGGCGAAGTGATCGCCGCCGGGGCTGAGAAGGCCAGACCGGGGTCGGCGGGAGGCACGGGCTTGCTCCGCTCCGGTGCCCTCAGGTCCAGCGGGTCACCACCAACTCGATGGTGCCATCCAGCGCACTGGTCTGCTCCGCCACCTGGAAGCCCTCCTCGGCGCTGGCGGCAAGGATGCTGCGCAGGGCGTAGCGCTGGCTGAGCTGGGCCAGGAAGCGCTCCACGGGCACCGGCTGCTTCCACAGCTCCAGATCGGTCACGAGCTCATAGGCACCGCTGTCGGGGTTGAGACGGAAGCCGATGTCGGCACCATTGGACTGGGCGATGGCCAGATCAGCGGTGTGGGTCTGGCCCCGGTAGCCACGCACGCTCAGGGCGCCTTCACGCGGGGTGTGCCCCAGATCCGCGAGGGCTTCCAGCAGAGCGGCCCGGTCGCGCAGCTCGGTCTTCACGGTGCTGAAGTGGGACATGGTGATCAGGAATCAGGAAAGCTGGCTGGCCTGGGTCGCCGGCTGCACCCGGGTCTGGGGGGCCACCTCAACCTGAAAGGCTTCAGCGGTGGGCCGGCGCTGCTGCACGGCGCCGAGCCGGGCTTCGATGCGCTCGGTGAGCAGCTCGCAGGCCTGGCCCTGAACCCCCTCGACCTGTTCCTCCACCCGGCCATCGGGCCGGATGCGGAAGCGGATGGATTGCTGTGCCATCCCAGGCCTGAACAGGAATGGGCGGATGCTAACCGCGTTGCCTGGATGCTGGGTTGAACGCAACAGCACCGCTCAACACAGCCCTACAGCACAGCACTCAGCTGAGCAGTCCTTCGTCCACCAGGGTCTGCAGGCGTTCGAGCACCTCGGGCTGCTCCAGCTGCTCCAGGGCCAGCCGGGCCTCATCGCGCACGCTCGACTCGGCATCGTGGAGCATGGTGTGCAACAGGGCTTCCACCACGTCCTGCTGCCGTGGCTCCACCAGGTCGGGGTAGAGCCGGCCCAGGCCCCAGGCGCTGTTGCTGCGCACCGCCTGCTCGCTGTCGATGCGCAGGCTGAGCAGCAGCTGGGCGGCCGCCGGATCCGCCTTGGCCGGGCCCGTGCCGCCGGCATCGGCCAGGGAACTGGCCGCCCACAGACGCACCGCCGCGATGTCCACCTGCAGGGCACGGATCAGGGGATTGAGGATCGGGGCGTCGGGATAGTTGCCCAGGCTCCAGGCCACGGCCTTGCGCACGTAGCCATTGGCATCGCCGCTGAGCAGGCCCAGCAGGGGCTCCACCGCCATCGGACTGGGGTTGCGGCCCAGGGCATACACGGCGCTCATGCGCAGGATCGGGCAGCTGCAGGCCAGCAGCGGCAACAGCAGCGGCACCGCCCGCGGATCGCGGTGTTCGCAGAAGATGCGCAGCCCCTGCATGCGGCCCTCATGGCTGCCCAGCCGCAACAGCTCCAGGCCCTGGTCACACTCGGCGGCCACCGCCGAAGGAGCGGGCTCCACATGGTCGAGCTCGTCGAGGGGATCGCCGAGCAGCTCCTCGGCCAGCTCCTGGGCCAGCACGTCCGGATCCAGGGAGAGCTCCTGGGGGCTGTCGCCGAACGGGCCTGGGGTGGGGGATTCCGTCACGGCAGCGGTTCAGCCCAGGGGAGCTGGGGCGGCCATGTCACCGGGCAGCCAGATGCGGGCACTCACCGCCACCAGGGCAAGGGCGAACAGCAGCACGATCGCCGCCGGCAGAAGGGTGGAGCGGAAGAATTGCACGACGGGCGGAGCATGGCTCCAGGGCTGGCCCCATCATCACCCCTGCGGGGTGGGCGGCAGCAGCCAGGGGGGCTGAGTCTGGGCCGTTCGCAGAGCTGGTCAACAGACCCCACCTAGGGTTCCCCCACCCGTTTCCGGCCGATGGCCTCCCAGCTTCCGTCTCCCTCGCCGCAGGAGGTAGCCACCTGGCGCCGGCTCACGGCGGTCACGGCTGAGGGGGTGGCCAGCGGCACCCCCTACATGGTGGGCACCAAGCTGCTGCAGGGTTGGCTCACGGCCACTGGCGTGCCCCTCGGTCTGATCGGCCTGCTGGCCTACGCCGAGCTGCCCTACACGCTCAAGATGTTCTGGGCGCCGCTGCTGGATCGCTGGCCAATCCCTTGGCCCGATCGTCGCCGGGGATGGATGCTGGTGCTGCAGGTGCTGCTGGTGGCAGTGATCGCATCGATGAGCCTGCTGCGCCCCGGCACCAACCAGGCCAGCCTGCTGGCCGTGGGTGTGATGGCCCTCGTACTGGCGGTGGCCAGTGCCACTCAGGACATCATCGTCGATGCCTACCGCACCGACCTACTGCCCGAACGGGAGCGCGGTGCCGGGGCTGCCGCCACCAACCTCGGCTACCGCGCAGCCATGCTGGCGATCGGCGCCGGTGGCTTCATCCTTGCTGGCCGCTCAGGCTGGCCGCTGGCCTTCGCCTCGGCTGCGGGGCTGATGGCGGCGGTTCTGCCATTCACGCTCACCGCACCGAAGCTGGCACCAATCCAGCACAAGGTCACCAGCCTGCGCCAGGCGGTGGTGGGCCCGGCGCGGGAGTTCCTCCACCGCACCGGCGGGGGGCGGGCGTTCATGCTGCTGGCCTTGGTGCTGCTCTACCGCTGGCCCGACGGCCTGCTCAACGTGATGGCCGTTCCCTTCCTGCTGCAGAAGGGCTACAGCCCCGAGGTGGTGGGCACTGTGCAGGCCGGCTGGGGGATCGCCGCCACCATCGCCGGCACCGTCCTGGGAGGGGTGCTGTTCGGCCGGCTGGGCATGAACCGCTCACTCTGGCTGTTCGCCGTGGTGGGCGCACTCGGCAATCTCAGTTACTGGGCCCTGGCCCGTTTCAATGGGGGCATGCCGGCGCTGTTGGCGGCGGTAGGGCTGGAGAACCTTGGCGGCGGGATGGTGGGGGCCGCGTTCGTGGCCCTGCTGATGAGCCTTTGCAATCCCCGCTTCTCAGCCACCCAGTACGCCCTTCTCTCTGGCGTCTACGCCCTCAGCCGCTCGATCCTCTCCGGTCCGGCGGGCTTTCTTGCGGAGGGGGTGGGCTGGGGCAGCTTCTTCCTGCTCACTGTATTCAGCTCCTTTCCGGCATTCCTGCTGATGACCCAGCTCACTCCCTGGGGCGGCCAGGGGGTCAGAGGGGCATTCGATCCATCGCGCGATCCGACCTGAAGGCTGGATCCAGTCGCCGGCGCAGCTGACCGCAGGCGGCATCGGCGTCCAGGCCGCGACTGGCGCGCACGCTCACGGCGATGTGCCGCTCCAGCAACGCCCGGCGGAAGGCCTCCACGGCCGCCGGAGCGGGCCGCTGGAACTCCTCCTCGGCGATCGGGTTGTAGGGAATCAGGTTCACGTGGCTCTGGAAACCGCGGATCAGCCGCGCCAGGGCCTCGGCGTGCCGGGGCTGGTCGTTGAGCCCACCCAGCAGGATGTACTCAAAGCTCACGCGGCGGCCGGTGAGCGCCACATAGTGGCGGCAGTCGTCGAGCAGGGCCTCGATCGGGTAGGCGTGGGCCGTGGGAATCAGCTCTTCGCGCAGCCGTTGATCCGGGGCATGCAGGCTCACCGCCAGGGTGAACTGGGCCCGGCCCAGGCGCTCCAGGGCCAGCCCCGCCAGCACGGGCAGGGTGCGGGGCACCCCCACAGTGCTCACGGTGATCCGGCGCTGGGCCATGGCCAGGTCATCGCAGAAGCAGGCGATGGCAGCCAGCACGGCCTCGCTGTTGAGCAGCGGCTCGCCCATGCCCATGAACACCACATGGCTGGGCCGCGCATCCATGGCCTCGCGCACGCTCAGCACCTGGTCCACGATTTCGTGCAGCGCCAGCGAGCGCTGCAGCCCCCCCTTGCCGGTGGCGCAGAAACGGCAGGCCATCGGGCAGCCCACCTGACTGCTCACGCACACCGTGAGCCGGCCCTCGGCCGGGATTCCCACCGTTTCGATGGTGTGGCCGTCGTGGGTGGCCAGCAGCAGCTTGGTGGTGCCGTCTGCAGCGACGCTGCGGTGCAGCTGATGCAACCTGCCGATCCAGTCGGAGGCGCCGGGGGGAGGGGTGGCCGCCAGCTGCTGCCTCCAGGCCTTGGGCAGCACCGTGACCGCGTCCAGGGCGCGGGCACCCTTGGCGTAGATCCAGTCGTGCACCTGGCGCCCCCGGAAAGCAGGCTGGCCCTGCTGCTCGGCCCACACCTCCAGCTCACTGCGCCCCAGACCAAGCAGCGGCCCAGGCAGCGGTCTGGCTGGCACCGCAGCGGTTGGATCCGATGGCCTCACCAGACCAGCAGGCCATGCCCCAGCTTCCACTCCACCGCCACCAGAGCGATGAAACCGAGCATGGCCAATCGGCCATTCAGCAGCTCCGTGTGGCGGTGGAAGCCGTAGCGGGGGAGACGCCGCTGGGGGATGGGGGTCCCCAGGGCGGTGAGGGGCGGGTTGCTGGTGGTCATCTCTACATCTTGGCGCAGCCGGGGCAGCACCGTTTCAGTCGTCGGTGAGCAGCCCCTCCTCCTGCAGACCCTCCAACGCTGCGGGATCAGCGATCAGCTCCTCCTCCAGCCCTTCCTCCACGCCGGGGCGGGTGAAGGCGGCGAGGTTGCTGGCGCTGGCCTCAATGCCATGGCGGCTGCGGGTGGCCTCCAGATCCGCATCGGATGGATCGTCGAGCACGGCGGTGGAGGCCGCCGGAGTGGGCATCTCCACGGTGTAGTCGGGGCGGAGGTTCTGCATGCGCCGGTAACCCATGCCGTCCTCTTCGAGGATGTCGGGATGGGGCCCGGCCTCGGCGCGCAGCTCCTCCTCAAAGCCGCTGAAGCCGGTGCCGGCCGGGATCAGGCGACCGATGATCACGTTCTCCTTCAGGCCCCGCAGCCAGTCGCTCTTGCCCTCGATGGCGGCTTCGGTGAGCACCCGGGTGGTCTCCTGGAAGGATGCCGCCGAGATGAAGCTGTCGGTGTTGAGCGAGGCCTTGGTGATGCCCAGCAGCACCGGCGTGAATTCGGCGGGAGCTCCGCCGGTGATCGCCATGGCGCCGTTCACCTGCTCCACCTGACGCAGCTCGATCAGCTCACCGGGCAGCAGGGTGGTGTCACCCGCGTCCTCGATGCGCACCTTGCTGGTCATCTGGCGCACGATCACCTCGATGTGCTTGTCATCGATGGCCACACCCTGGCTCTTGTAGACGTTCTGCACCTCCTGCACCATGCGGAACTGCAGCTTGGAGATGGCCTCCTGGGCCGCCTCCAGGGTGGGTTTGCGGCTGCGCAGGTCCTCGAAGTAGCACTCCAGCAGCTCGTGGGGGTTGATCGGGCCATCGGTGAGCAGGTCACCCGCCCGCACCTGCTGGCCATCGCTCACCATCACGGTGCGGCCCAGCAGGATCGGGTAATCGCTGATGGCGTCATCGCCCTCGATCACCGTCACGCTCACGGAGTCGTCGTCCTCGCCCTGCTTGATCTCCACCGTGCCGGCCTTGCGGCAGAGCACGGCTGAGTCGCGGGGGCGACGGGCCTCCAGCAGCTCCTCGATGCGCGGCAGACCCTGCACGATGTCACCGGTCTTCTGGCGCTCGAACACCAGCAGGGCCAGGCCGTCGCCCCGCTGCACCAGCTCGCCGTCGCGCACGTGCAACACCGAATCGGGCGACACCATGTAGGGGCGACCCAGACGGATGATCACGGCGCCCTTCTCGATGGCTTCCACCTGGCCGCAGCAGGGGGCCGGCAGACCCTCGGCCAGCAGATCGCCATCAACGATGCGCTGATCCACGGCCACCAGCGGGCTGGCCCCAGCCAGCTCGATGCTGCGGGTGTCCTCCTGGCGCTCCACGATCAGGCGGCGCACCGGTTCACCATCCACCGGGTCGGGCAGCTGCACCACACCATCCTCCTTGCAGAGGATCTGGGTGGTGGCCACCACATCGCCCCGCTTCACCGTGTCACCATCGGCCACCTGCAGATCGGTGTGGGTGGAGCCATGGCTGGCGTCCGAGAGGGTATCGCGGCGCACCAGCAGGGTTTCCAGGATGGTGAGCTGCAGGCGCTCGATCGTCTTGGCGCGCTTGTCGGGCACAGCCTCCACGTCCACCGTCATCTGGGGGGTGGTGTCGTGGGTTTCCAGGATGAGCTGGGTCTTGAGCAGCTCCACCCCCTCCACGCTCTTGATCAGCTCGCCGTCCTTGAAGGCCAGGCGCTGGGTGGCCTTGAGCCCCATGCTCGGTCCGCCCGACTGCTTCACCGCCGTGAGTTCGGGCAGGTGGGCCGCATCGGGGATGGTGTATTCCTCCACCGGGCGCAGCAACAGCGCACCTCCCTCGGGGGTATCCACGGCCTCGACGAACACCATCGCCTCGGCGTTGAGACCCTTGGCGATCTCCTCGCCAGGCATCACCATCTTGCCTTCGCCGAACTTGGCGATGGTCTTGCTGTCGCTCACCAGATGGAGCGTGCCGGAACGGACGATGATCTCGCGCAGGATGTCGTTCTTCTGCGTCACCGTGACGATGCCGGCGGTCTGGCTGAAGATGTCCTTCACCACTTCGGTGCCGGCCTCGATCCACTGGCCGTCCTCGATCATCAACAGGGAGATGTCCTTGTTGATCTCGTGGGTTTCCTGCGGGATCCACAGCAGGGTGCCGCCCTTGCTCACCTCGTACCCATTCTTGGCGCTGCGGGCCTTCTTGATCGCCAGGCCGGGAGCGAACTTCACGGTGCCGCCGGTCTGGGTGCGGAAGCGGTCGTCAGCCAGCTCGGCGATCACCTCGCCGTTGGCGATCTTGCTGCCCGGGGCGGTGTTCAGCCGGTAGCGGATGTTCTCCTTGCCCTCCAGGTGCCAGATCTCCCCGGTGTGGCTCGACTCGCCGATCAGCTTGCAGTCCTTGAGGGTGAGACTGGCCGTGACGATCTGCACCTCCCGGGAATCACCGGTGCTCTCGCGCAGGCGTACCGCACCGCCGTACTCGCTCACCAGGCGGCTTTCCGCCAGCACCTCGCCGGTGGTCACCGGCTTGCTGCCCGGCACCACCGGCAGGGCATTGGGGGGCAGATTGTACACATCGCCACTGAACACCCAGAGGCGGCCGAGGCGGGTGGCCTTGTGGGTGATGTTGCCCTGGCGGTCGGTGACCTCCTTGGGCTGGATGCCGTCCTCATAGCGCACCTGGCCGGCCAGGTCGCAGATCACATCCTTGGTGGCCTTCTCCACGCTCTTCTTCACGGTGGCGCCGGAAGAGATCTGGGCGAGCATCGTGTCCGCCGGAATCACCTGGCCGTCATGGACGAACAGGATCGAGCTTGCGGTGATATCCAGTTTCTGCAGCCGCCCCTTGCCGCCGGGCTTCACCGTCAGCGTGAAGTCGGTTTCGGCGATCTGGGCATCCACGCCGTGGGTGGTGCGGAAGGGCCGCACCCGGGCCTTGGCACCGAATTCCACCGTGCCGTCCACCAGGGAGCGCACCACGCCGGTTTCGGCCGTGGACACACCCCCGGTGTGGAAGGTGCGCATGGTGAGCTGGGTACCCGGCTCACCGATCGACTGGGCGGCCACGATGCCCACGGCCTCGCCCAGGTCCACCAGCTCGTTGTGGGCCAGGGCCCAGCCGTAGCACTTGCGGCACACCGAACGGGACGCTTCGCAGGTGAGCGGCGAGCGCACCTTCACGGTCTTCACCGCGGCGGCTTCGATGCGGCGGCTGAGGGGCGCGTCGATCTCGCCGTTGCGCTCCACCAGCGTGTTGCCCTCGCCGTCCAGCACCGGCTCAGCGGCCAGGCGGCCCACGAGCTTGCTGCCGAAATTGCCTTTCTCGTCGGCGTCGATCGGGATGCAACGGGTGGTGCCGCAGTCGTCCTCGCGCACGATCACGTCCTGGGCCACGTCCACCAGACGGCGGGTGAGGTAGCCCGAGTCGGCGGTGCGCAGGGCGGTGTCCACCAGACCCTTGCGGGCGCCGTAGGAGGAGATCACGTATTCGGTGACCGTCAGCCCCTCACGAAAGTTGGTGCGGATCGGCAGGTCGATGATCTCCCCTTGCGGGTTGGCCATCAGGCCGCGCATGCCCACCAGCTGGCGCACCTGGGACATGTTGCCCCGGGCACCGGAGTTGGCCATCATCCACACCGAGTTCAACGGATCGTTGTCGTTGAAGTTGCGGCGCACGGCCGCCACCAGGCGCTCGTTGGTCTCGGTCCAGGTGTCGATCACCTTGGTGTGGCGCTCCACCTCGGTGATCTCGCCGAGGCGGTAGCGCTCCTCGGTAGCCGTGATCTGCTCTTCGGCCTCCTCCAGCAGGGCGGCCTTATCGCCGGGGATGCGCAGGTCGTCCACCGAAATCGACACGGCAGCCTGGGTGGCATAGCGGAAACCCAGATCCTTCAGCTCATCGGCCATCGAGGCCGTGGCGGCGGTGCCGTGGTGCTTGTAGGCCCAGGCCACCAGGTTGCGCAGGGCCTTCTTGTCGATCACCCGGTTGCGGAACGGCGGTGCCTGACGGCTGAGCGGACCGCTCTGGCTGGGGGTCTGGTCGATCAGCTGGGAGGAGGTGGGGTTGCTGGGGGTGGCGGTCATGGCTGCGCGCTGGAGAGAAGTCAGGGAAAAGTGGTGCGTTCTGCCGGTTCAGGAGGCAGCCACGGCGTCGATAATCGTGTGGTTGATCACCACGCGTCCCACGGTGGTGAGCAGGTAGCGACTGATCAGGGCGCCGTCCTCATCGAAGCGGTCGCGGCGGTAGAGCCACTGTTCGATCCGGGTGCCATCGCTGAGGGTCTCCTGCTTCTGGGGCTCGCGCTCTTCCTCGTCGCACTCCACCGCGCCGCTGAAGCGCACCCAGATCCAGTCGTGCAGGCCGATGTGCTGGTCCTGGTGGGCGGCAATCACATCCTCCAGGCTGGCGAAGGTGCGGGCGCGATCGCCGAACTCGGGCTTGTCACTGCCCGGCTGCTCGGCGGTGAGGTAGTAGGCACCGAGCACCATGTCCTGGGAGGGCGTGATGATCGGCTCGCCGGTGGCCGGCGAGAGGATGTTGTTGCTGGCCAGCATCAGCATCCGCGCTTCTGTTTGCGCTTCGATCGCCAGCGGCACGTGCACGGCCATCTGGTCACCGTCGAAGTCAGCGTTGAAGGCGGGACACACCAGCGGGTGCAGCTGGATGGCGCGGCCATCCACCAGCTTGGGCTCAAAGGCCTGGATACCAAGGCGGTGCAGCGTCGGGGCCCGGTTGAGCAGGATCGGGTGCCCTTCGATCACCTCCTGCAGCACCTGCATCACCTCATCGTCGGCCCGCTGGATCAGCTTCTTGGCGGCCTTGATGTTGTTGACGATGTTCTGACGGATCAGGCGATGGATCACGAACGGCTGGAACAGCTCGATCGCCATCTCCTTGGGCAGACCGCACTGGTGCATCTTCAGCTTCGGACCCACCACGATCACGGAACGACCGGAGTAGTCGACCCGCTTGCCGAGCAGGTTCTGGCGGAAGCGACCCTGCTTGCCCTCGATGATGTCGCTGAGCGACTTGAGCGCCCGGTTGTTGGCGCCCACCACGGTGCGTCCGCGGCGGCCGTTGTCGATCAAGGCGTCAACGGCCTCCTGCAGCATGCGCTTCTCGTTGCGCACGATGATCTCGGGGGCGAGGATCTCCTGCAGCCGCGCCAGACGGTTGTTGCGGTTGATCACCCGGCGGTAGAGATCGTTGAGGTCGCTGGTGGCGAAGCGGCCGCCATCAAGCTGCACCATCGGGCGCAGGTCGGGGGGGATCACCGGGATCACATCGAGCACCATCCACTCAGGGCGGGCATCGGTGGCAATGAAGTTGTCGATCACGCGCAGGCGCTTGATCAACTTGGCCCGCTTCTGGCCCTTGCTGGCGGCGATCTCCTCACGCAGCTGCTCGGCGGTCTCGTTGAGGTCGAGATCCTCCAGCAACTGCTTGAGAGCCTCGGCGCCGATGCCCACCACCGGCTCGTTCTCGATCTCCGAATCTTCGGCGTAGATCTCGTCCTCGATCTCCAGCCACTCGTCCTCGGTAAGCAGCTGCTTGTAGGTGAGCGATTTGTGGTCGCCCGGATCGAGCACCACGTAGCAGTTGAAGTACACGATCTGCTCCACATCCCGCAGGGGCATGTCGAGCAGGATCGCCACATAGCTGGGGATGCCCTTGAGATACCACACGTGGCTCACCGGTGCAGCCAGCTTGATGAAGCCCATGCGGTGGCGGCGCACCCGGCTCTCGGTGACCTCCACGCCGCAGCGCTCACACACGATGCCGCGGTGGCGGACCCGCTTGTACTTGCCGCAGTGGCATTCCCAGTCTTTCGACGGGCCGAAGATCTTCTCGCAGAACAGGCCGTCCATCTCCGGCTTGAGCGTGCGGTAGTTGATCGTTTCGGGCTTGGTCACCTCACCCACCACCTGACCGTTGGGCAGCGTGCGCTGGCCCCACTGCATGATTCGCTCGGGCGAAGCGAGCGTGATCTTCACGTAGTCGAAGTGGTTCTCGGTGCGGAGGTTGCTGTTGGACATGGCGGCTGACGCGCGGAGAGTGAAACGGGTGGAGAAGCTCAGCAACCGGCGACCGAAAGCCCATGGGGCGCTCGGTCGCGGTGCGATCAGCGATCAGTCGTCGTCGTAATCCGCGACGCCGAGGGATTCGTAGGTGGGACGGCTGGGGGTGCTGCGGCGGGGATTGACGTCCTGCATCAGATCCACTTCTTCGCCTTCATCGGTGTACACGGCGATGTCGAGGCCCAGCGACTGCAGCTCGCGCATCAGCACCTTGAACGACTCGGGCGTGCCGGGCCTGGGGATCGGCTTGCCCTTGACGATGGCGTTGAGCGCCTCGTTGCGGCCCTGCATGTCGTCGGATTTGACGGTGAGCAGTTCCTGCAGGGTGTAGGCGGCGCCGTAGGCCTCCAGGGCCCACACCTCCATCTCACCCAGGCGCTGGCCGCCCTGCTGGGCCTTGCCGCCCAGGGGCTGCTGGGTCACCAGGGAGTAGGGACCGGTGGAGCGGGCGTGGATCTTGTCGTCCACCAGGTGCACCAGCTTGAGGATGTGGGCATAGCCCACGGTGACGGGCTGGTCGAAGGGCTCGCCGCTGCGGCCATCGATCAGCTGGATCTTGCCAGGGTTTTCCGGGTCGTAGACCCAGCCCTTGCCGGGCTGCTTGGCCGCCTCCTCCAGGAAGGCCTGCACCGTCTGCTTGCTCTTCTCGGCGCCGTGCATCTCGTCGAAGGGCACCACCTTCACGCGGCAGTCAAGGTGCGAGGAAGCCCAGCCCATCAGGCACTCGAACACCTGGCCCACGTTCATCCGGCTCGGCACACCCAGGGGGTTGAGCACGATATCGATCGGGGTGCCATCGGGCAGGTAAGGCATGTCCTCCCGGGGAAGGATGCGGCTGATGATGCCCTTGTTGCCATGGCGGCCCGCCATCTTGTCGCCCACCTGGATCTTCAGGCGTTTGGCCACATACACCCGCACCACCATGTTGGCGCCGGGCGGCAGTTCGTCGCCCTGCTCGCGGGTGTAGATGCGCACGTCCACCACCCGGCCGCGCTCGGTGCCCGGCACCCGCAGGGAGTTGTCGCGCACGTCGCGGGCCTTCTCACCGAAGATCGCGCGCAGCAGCTTCTCCTCGGGGGGCTGGTCGGATTCGCCCTTGGGCGTCACTTTGCCCACCAGGATGTCGCCGCTCTCCACGAACGCACCGATGCGGATGATGCCCATCTCATCGAGATTACCCAGGCTCTCCTCGGCCACATTGGGGATCTCGCGGGTGATCTCCTCGGGGCCGAGCTTGGTCTGGCGGGCCTCGATCTCGTACTTCTCGATGTGCACCGAGGTGTAGAGGTCGTCGGTGACGAGTCGCTCACTCACCAGGATGGCGTCCTCGTAGTTGTAACCCTCCCAGGGCATGTAGGCGATCAGCACGTTCTGCCCGAGGGCGATCTCACCGCCTTCGCAGGCCGAGCCATCAGCCAGCACCTGACCGGCGATCACCTGGTCGCCCAGCTTCACGATCGGCCGCTGGTTGAGGCAGGTGTCCTGGTTGGAGCGCTGGTACTTCTGCAGGTAGTGGGTGTGGTCGGTGCCGTGCTCGTCGCGGATCACGATCGCCGTCGCATCCACGAAGGTCACGGTGCCGTTCACCCGGGTGACCGGCACCATGCCGGAGTCGCGCGCCACCTGGGTTTCCAGGCCGGTACCCACCAGGGGCCGCTCGGGCCTCAGCAGCGGTACGGCCTGACGCTGCATGTTCGAGCCCATCAGGGCGCGGTTGGCGTCGTCGTGCTCCAGGAAGGGGATCAGCGAGGTGGCCACGGAGATCACCTGCACCGGCGAGAGCTGCACGTAATCCACCTGCTCCGGCGGCACCTTCTCGAAATCCTGGCGGTAGCGCACCGGCACCAGCTCAGCGGTGATGCGGCCGTCGGCGTCGGTAGCCACGTCACCGGGGGCGACGCGGCACTCGTCTTCCAGGTCGGCCGAGAGGTAGATCGGATCGCCCTGCTTGAGCACGATGCCCTCTTCCACCTTCCAGAACGGCGTCTCGATGAAGCCGTACTCGTTGACGCGGGCATGGGTGGCCAGCGAGCCGATCAGACCGGCGTTCGGACCTTCCGGCGTCTCGATCGGGCAGATGCGGCCGTAGTGGGAGGGGTGAATGTCGCGCACGGCGAAACCGGCGCGTTCGCGCGTGAGGCCACCGGGGCCGAGGGCGCTGATGCGGCGCTTGTGGGTGAGCTCGGCCAGAGGGTTGGTCTGGTCCATGAACTGGCTCAGCTGGCTGGAGCCGAAGAACTCCTTGATCGCCGCCACCAGGGGCTTGGGGTTCACCAGCTGGGCCGGGGTGAGCGATTCGGTCTCGCCCACGGTCATCCGTTCCTTGATGATCCGCTCGAGGCGGTTCAAGCCCACGCGCACCTGGTTCTGCAGCAGCTCACCCACCGAGCGCACGCGGCGGTTGCCCAGGTGGTCGATGTCGTCGAGGCTGGCCCCGCCCACATCGAGTTCCAGATTGATCAGGTAGTCGATGGTGCTGAGCACATCCTCGGGGGTGAGGGTGCGCACCGCATCGGGGATGGTGAGGCGCAGCTTCTTGTTGATCTTGTAGCGGCCCACCCGGCCCAGGTCGTAGCGCTTGGGATCAAAGAAGCGGCTGTGCAGCAGGCTCTGGCCGCCGCTCACCGAAGGGGGCTCACCCGGGCGCAGCTTCTTGTAGAGCTCGAGCAGGGCCTGGTCTTCCGAGGAGATGCCCTCATCGTTGGCCGCCTCGATCGACTTCTGGTAGTACTCCGGGTGACGCAGCTTGTCGAGCACGTCGTTATCCGACAGACCGATCGCGCGCATCAGCACGTGGGCGTTGATCTTGCGGGTCTTGTCGACCCGCACGTGCAGCAGGTCGTTCTTGTCGGTTTCGAATTTCAGCCAGGCGCCGCGGTTGGGGATCAGGCTGGCGTTGAAGGTCTTGCGGCCGTTCTTGTCCTGCTCGTCCTTGAAGTAGACGCCGGGCGAACGCACGATCTGGTTCACGATCACGCGCTCGGCGCCGTTGATGATGAACGTGCCGCGCTCGGTCATCAGCGGCAGTTCGCCGATGAACACCTCCTGCTCCTTGATTTCGCCGGTCTCCTTGTTGACCAGGCGGCAGGTGACATACATCTGCGAGGCGAAGGTCGCGTCGCGGCGCTTGGCCTCTTCCACATCGTGGCGGGGGCGCTTCAGGCGGTACTCGCTACCGATGAAGTGCAGCTCGAGCTTGCCGGTGTAGTCGGTGATCGGCGAGAAGCTCTCCAGCTCCTCGATCAGGCCCTTCTCCAGAAACCATTTGAAGCTCGCCCGCTGTACCTCCACCAGATCGGGCAGGTAAGTGGCGGTCTTGGCGACCTGGATCGCGCTGCTCATGCGGTGAACCTGCAGGAACGGGTAGGAGATGACTGGCCAGCCGGCGGCCTGACAACGATCTGAAACGATGACTCGCTGGGGCCAACGGGCCACGCGAACAGCCGCCCCTCACATGAGGAACGGCTGGCCGCACGGGCGTGCCTAACGAACTCGCTTCAGGGCTGCAGGCGTCGACAACAAGGAGCGGATCCGCTTCCAGGCCAATTAATCATCATACAGTGTGAAGCGGCAGCTGGAACAGGTGCTCTGCGTTGGCGGTGCTGGTAAGGCACACCTGCTCGAGGCTTTCACCGCGCAGCTCCGCCACCCGGGCGGCCACCGCCGCCACGTAGGCGGGTTCGTTGCGCTTGCCCCGCCGCGGCACCGGAGCCAGGAAGGGGCAGTCGGTCTCCACCAGGTAGCGGTCGGCCGGCACCTGACGGGCGCAGGCGTGGGTGGCGTCGGCCTTGGGGAACGTCACCACGCCGCTGAAGCTGATGAACAGACCCAGGTCGAGAAAAGCGGCCATCTCTTCGGGGGTGCCGCCCCAGCAGTGCATCACCCCCCGGGGACATGCACCCTGCTCAGCCCGCTGGCGCAGCTCAGCCAGCATCGGCTCGGCCGCGTCACGGCAATGGATGATCACCGGCAGATCCAGCTCACAGGCCAGATCGAGCTGGGGCCTGAGCACGGCCAGCTGCTCCTCCAGATTCTGCTCGCGAAACAGATCGAGGCCCAGCTCGCCGATCGCGACCACCCGGGAATCAGCCAGGGCCGCCTCGCGCAGCACCTGCTGCGTATCAGCCGTCCAGTGCTGGGTGTCGAGCGGATGCACGCCCACCGAATAGCGCAGCTCCGGCAGGCGATCGGCCAGAGCCCGGATCGCCGGAATCTCGCCCGGTTCGACGCAGGCATGGACCAGGGCCCTGACACCGGCCTCGCGCCAGCGTTGCACAACGTCATCGAGGTCCGCATCGAAGTTGCGGAACACGATGTGGCAATGCGAATCAACCAGCGGGCCTGGACGGGAGCTGGCGGCTGGCAGCGGGGCAGAAGCTGGCGCAGGCGTCATGGTGGGGTCGGGGACATGGGCTGGGTCGGTCTCGATACCTGGACCTTGCCCCGGACGCTGGCGGGGGACTCAGGCCTGGGCTGCCGGCTCGATCGCCTGTTTCACAGCCGCGCTCAGGCGTGCCTTCTGGTGGGCACCGGTGTTGCGGTGCAGAGCACCCACCTTCACGGCCTTGTCGATCTTGCTGAAGGCAGCGTTCATGCTGGTCTGCACCACCTGCTTGGCGGCGTCGCCGGGCTGGTCGCCGTAGCTGCTGCAGGCCGCGAAGCAGCGCTTCATCAGGGTGCGCAGGGCGGACTTGTAGGTGCGGTTGCGCAGACGGTTGCGCTCAGCCACCTCAATGCGCTTCTTCGACGATTTGTTATTAGCCACAGGCGGACGGACGCTGAACCGGCAAAGGGAGATCGTAGCGCTTGGGCGTCACAAGCGGCCTTCTAGCGTGAAGGGGCGTTGATCCCTGCCCGCCGTGGTTGCTTCGCTCGCCAGCATCACCTGCCTGCGCGACCGCCACGCCGCCGCCGACCACCTCTCGGCCATCGCCGAGCGCACCAGCGGCTCCCAGATGGCTGATGCCACGGCGCGGGTGGAGGCGATCGTGGAGCAGGTGCGGCGCGAGGGCGACCGGGCCCTGCTGGAGCTCAGTGAGCGCTTCGATGGCGTGCGGCCCGATCCCCTGCGCATCCCGGCGGCCCACCTGGAAGCGGCCTGGCAGGCCTGCGACGCCGGACTGCGCCAGGCCCTGGAGCTGGCCCACGAGCGGATCCTGGCCTTCCACCAGCGCCAGCTCCCCGCCAACCTGCACGTGGTGGGCCCCCACGGCGAACAGCTGGGGCGCCGCTGGCGACCGGTGCAGCGGGCTGGTCTGTACGTGCCTGGCGGCCGGGCCGCCTACCCCAGCACGGTGCTGATGAATGCGGTGCCGGCCCAGGTGGCCGGGGTGGAGCGCCTGGTGATGGTCACCCCGCCAGGGCCCCAGGGCGCGCCCAACCCCACCGTGCTGGCCGCCGCCCATCTGGCCGGGGTGGATGAGATCTACCGGGTGGGCGGCGCCCAGGCGGTGGCAGCCCTGGCCTACGGCACCGAGAGCATCCCCCGGGTTGATGTGATCAGCGGGCCTGGCAACCTTTACGTGACCCTGGCCAAGAAGGCGGTGTACGGCCGGGTGGCGATCGACTCGCTGGCCGGGCCCAGCGAAGTGCTGGTGATCGCCGACCACACGGCCCAGGCCGAGCATGTGGCGGCCGACCTGCTGGCCCAGGCGGAGCACGACCCCCTGGCCGCCGCCATCCTGCTCACCACCTGCGAGGAGCTGGCAACGGCGATGCCCGCCGCCCTGGAGCGGCAGCTGGCAGGCCACCCCCGGGCGGAGATCACCCGCGCCGCCATCCGCGACTGGGGGCTGATCGTGCTCTGCGACACGCTGGAGACGGCGGCCGAGCTCAGCGACTGCTTCGCGCCCGAACATCTGGAGCTGCTGGTTGCCGATCCAGAGCCCCTGGCGGCCCGGATTCAGCACGCCGGCGCCATTTTCATGGGCCCGTACAGCCCGGAGGCGGTGGGCGACTACCTGGCCGGCCCCAACCACACCCTGCCCACCAGCGGCACGGCCCGCTTCGCCGGTGCCCTCAGCGTGGAGACCTTCCTGCGCCACACCTCCCTGATCCGCTTCAACCGGGCGGCCCTGGAGGCCACCGGACCGGCGGTGGTCACCCTGGCCGAGAGCGAGGGGCTGCACAGCCACGCCGAATCGGTGCGCCTACGGCTGCAGGATTGAGCAGAGGAGGCGCGAATCAGCGCTTCTGCAGGTCCTGCACCCCGGCAACACCATCACGGATCGCACCCACCAGCACCTGGTCGGCCAGGTTGACGAACAGACCGTTCTCCAGCACGCCGGGAATGTTGTTGATCGCTTTCTCCAGACTCTCCGGCTCACTGATGCCACCGGCGAATTTCACATCCAGCACCAGGTTGCCCTGGTCGGTCACCACCGGGCCGGCCTTCTTCACCGCCATGCGCAGCTGGGCGTCGCCACCCATCTCGCGCAGCTGCCCCTGCACCTGGCGCCAGGCCCCGGGCAGAACCTCCACCGGCAGCAGGAAGCCCAGGTTGAGGGTCTCCACGAGCTTGGTGGAGTCCACCACCACCACGAAGCGCTCCGCCCGCACCGCCACCAGCTTCTCCTGCACGTGGCAGGCGCCACCGCCCTTGATCAGCTGGAAGGCCGGGTCCACCTCGTCGGCGCCGTCGATGGCCAGATCGACCCGGTCCACGGCGTTGAGGCTCTGCAGGGGGATGCCCAGCTCAGCAGCCAGCACCTCGCCCTGGAAGGAGGTGGGCACGCCCACGATGTCGCTCAGCTCACCGCTGCGCAGCTTGGCGCCCAGGGCCTGGATCATCAGGGCTGCGGTGGAACCGGAGCCCAGGCCCACCACCATGCCGCTGCGGACCTGCTCGGTGGCTGCAGCGGCCACCGCCTGCTTCATCTGATCCTGCAGATCCGCCATGGCCTGAGCTCTGTTGCGCTGGGACCGTAGCAGCGCTGGGCCCTGATGGTTTCAGCCTGCGGCAGGCAGGGCCGCCGGCCGGATCGACACCTTCAGCTCCCGCTGGCCGCGCACCAGGGTGAGCGGCAGGGGCTGGCCCACCTCGGAGCGCTCCACCAGCTGCAGCAGGGAGGCGGGATCGCGGATCGGCCGCTCGCCGGCCGCCACCACCAGATCGCCGCGGCGCAGGCCGGCCTCCTCGGCCGGACTGTCCTCCAGCACGCGCTGAACCAGGGCGCCATCGCGCTCAGGCAGCTGCAGCAGGGCATCGGGATCGCGGTTGTTCTCGCGGGCGCGCCGTGCGGTGAGCGGCACCAGCTGCAGGCCCAGATAGGGATGCACCACCTGGCCTCCGTCCGCCAGCTGGTCGGCCACCCGCTTGGCGAGGTTGATCGGAATGGCGAAGCCCAGACCGGCGCCGGGGCCGGAGCGCACCAGGGTGTTGATGCCGATCACCTGGCCGGCGGCGTCGATCAGGGGGCCACCGGAGTTGCCGGGGTTGATGGCGGCGTCGGTCTGGATCAGATCGAGCCGCTTGTCGGAGAAGCCCAGGCTGTTGATGTCACGGTGCAGGCTGCTCACGATCCCCAGAGTGACCGTGCGCTCCAGGCCGTAAGGACTGCCCAGGGCGATCGCCCAGTCGCCCACCTCCAGAGCCTCCGAGTCGCCCAGGGGGGCGGCCTGAAGATCGCGCACGCCGCGCAGGCGCACCACGGCCAGGTCGGTCACCGCGTCAGCTCCCACCACCTCACCGTCCAGCTGGCGGCCATCGGCCAGGGTCACCTCCACACTGTCGACCTGGTCGACCACATGGGCGTTGGTGAGCACCAGGCCGCGGGCGGCATCAATCACCACCCCCGAACCCTGGCCGCGCTCCTTCCTGCTGCCGGCCGGATCGCCGAACAGATCGCGCAGCAGCGGATCGAGCATGGCGGGATCGAAGGGCTGGCGGGCCACGCTGCGCTCGATGTCGATGCGCACCACGGCCGGGGCCACCTGACGGGCCGCCTCGGCCACGAAACTGTGGGGCGCCGGAGCCTGGGTGGCGGGCTCGGCCCGCAGCGCCAGGGGTTGGGCCAGCAGCAGGCAGGCCACCAACAGCAGATGGGCTGTCAAGCGACGCAGGCGGCCCAGGATCCGGAAGGGCGCAGGGGGCACGGCTGAATCCAGCGGTTCCACCTGAAGCTAGGCAGCCTGCAGCGGGGGCGCTGCCCAACGCAGCAGGCGGTGGCGCAAGGGCCCACCTGCAGTGGCCTCCAGCCAGAGACCACCCGGATCATCCGGCCTGCCCAGGGGGCAGGGCTGCACCGGCCCGAAGCCGCAGAGCGTGGAGGGGCAACCCAGCAGCAGCACCCGCTCGCGGCCGGGCAGCACCCCCTGCCAATACTGATGCACATGGCCGAACAGCACCGCCTGCAGGCCCGGCGCCCGCTGCAGCACAGCCAGCAGCGCCGCCGCGTCCTGCAGGCCGATGGCATCCATGCCGTCGTCGCCGATCGGCACCGGCGGGTGGTGCACAGCCACCAGCAGGGGCAGCGGCTCGCTCTGACCGTGGAGCTGCTGGAGCTGACGCTCCAGCCAGGCCAGCTGGGGTGCTCCCAACCAGCCCGCCGTGCTGCCGGGGCGATGGCTGTTCAACAGCAGCAGCCAGCCGTTCTCGCACGGCAGCAGCGCCGGCGCCAGCAGCGCATTCCGCCCCAGGGCAGCGCGGAGCAGCTGGGGATGGTCGTGATTGCCGGGCAGCAGGGCCACCGGCGTGGGCCAGGGCTCCAGCAGCTGGCGCAGGTTGGCGTAGCCGGCCCAGGTCTCGTCCTGGCAGAGATCACCGCTGATCAGCAGCAGCTCGGGCAGGGGATCCGAGGCCCCGGCCTGCCGCAGCACCTGCCGCAGCCGCGCCCAGGGCTGGCGCTGGCGGTATACGCCCGCTGGATCCGCCAGAAGGTGGGGATCGCTGAGCTGCAGCAGTCGCATCGGCCTAAGTTGCTGGTGCCGCTCCTGATGCGCACGATGGCAGCAATTCCCCCCGGCAGCCGCCAGCGCTGCAGCCTCTGTCAGGTGGAGATCCAGGGAACGGTGGGTGGTGGCGACCTGGTGCACTTCAGCCAGGGCGGTCCGGGCACCCGGGCCAAGCTCTGGGCACGGGTGTGCCAGTTCCTCAAAAGCGACGAGCAGCGCGCCCAGTGCCTCAATCAGGACACCAACCTGCGCGGCACCGTCGGCCCCTCCGATTACTACGCCGAACCACCGGCGGTGGACCTGGGTGCGGCCCTGGGCATGCCCGGCGGAGGACCCACCAGCGGGCCGGCCAGCGATGCGTAGGCGGATTCGTAGGTTGAGGGGCAGATCCAGCTTCTGCCGTGGCCCATCCGCTGATCCCCGAGCTGGAGCAGCTCGCCAAGGCCACACTCGCCAGCGGCCCCTTTGAGCTGCGTGGGCTGCAGCTGCTCACCCACCGCATCCCCCTCACCCTGCAGGTGCTGGTGCAGCGTCGCGACGGCCAGGACATCAGCCTGGACGAGTGCGCGGGACTGAGCAGTCCCCTCGGCGACGCCATTGAGGCAGCGGGGCTGCTGGGCGAGACGGCCTATGTTCTGGAGGTGAGCAGCCCCGGCGTGAGCGAGGAGCTGCACGACGATCGCGACTTCCGCAGTTTCCGCGGATTTCCGGTGGCCGTGCTCCATCGCGACGCCAGGGGCAGCGAGGCCCGCATTGAAGGGCTGCTGCTCGAGCGCAATGACGCCGAGCTTCAGCTCAACATCCGCGGCCGCATCAAGCGGATCCCTCGCGAGGCCGTGCTCCAGGTCCGCCTGGTGACGGCCAGCGACGCCGACTGAGGCCGCCGCCGCTCACCACAACCGAATCACCCTCAAAACCGAAGAACCATGGCTCTGGTCCTGCTCCCCGGGCTCAACAACCTGATCGAGGACATCAGCGAAGAGAAGAAGCTCCCCCCCGCCGTGGTGGAGGCCGCCCTG
>JBIIXY010000087.1:0-10250 GCA_044347105.1 Prochlorococcaceae cyanobacterium | reverse complement strand
ACCAGCGTGTAGCGAGCCTCCAGACTTGTTTCCGCTGCGGAGTTGGCAGCGGGGAAGCGGAAGCGGTAGAGGCCTGCATCCACCAACTGGTTGCAGGCGGCATAAACGGAATGCTCCACCACCTCAGCCTGGGGATGGCGGGTGGCAAAGCCGCTGAAGTATTCGGCAATGGCCCCGTGGCTGTGGCGGGTGCGGGCCGAGAGGGTGGGCAGCAGCAGGGCATCCGCTGCATAGAGATCGGCAACAGCCTCGGGATCGCCCGCGTTCACCAGCTCTGCCCAGTGCTGGAAGAGCGAATCGACCAGCTCAGGAGCCACTGCCGCACAGGAACCGGGATCAGGGGCGGGGACGGCGGGAGACAGGCCGGCAGCCATGCCGGGCAGGCCGATCAGCAGCAGCAGGGCCAGCGCCAGGGAGATCAGCTGCCCGGATACCGCAGGGTGCGCCAGTCGCCGCTGGCGGTGCTCACCTCCACACCGATCTCCACAGGCACCTGGGCGACCCCGAATTGCTGCTGCCACCACACCATGGCCTCCGTCCAGGCGGCGTCGAGTGAGTCGTAGAGGTCGTCGAGCACCGGATGGGGTTGCCCCTGACGATCCACCAGCCGGTAGTGGCGCTGGTGCAGGCGCAATGTCTGCAGGCAGTGAGGAGACGGCATGGACTGCCGAGACGCCGCCGATTGGGCAGAAGGCTGTCCAGAAGGGGCCTGAACAGGATTCGATTGGACCGGAACCATCTCTCACGTCACCGAACCTTCCCATCATGGCCGCTGTGCCAAAGAAGAACTGTCACCTTCACAACACCATCCTGTGACAATGGTCTTGACCTTGCGGGGTGGTCCGGGACCTCAGCGCACAAACAGCATTTCGGCGAAGGTGGGCAGGGGCCAGAGGGCATCGTCCACCAGCGCTTCCAGCCCATCCACCGCCGCGCGCAACTGGGCCATGCGCGGCAGCAGGGCGTCGGCGCAATGGCGGAGGTGCTCCTCCGTGGACCCTTCAGCCCCATGGGCGAGAGCCTGGTCGAGGGAATCGCAGCCATCATTGAGACCGCTCAGCAACTCGGCCAGCTGGTCGCGCACTGCCAGGCTGGGCTGCAGCCCCATGGCCTGCTGCTGCTGCAGGGCCTGGCCCAGCTCCGTGAGATAGCGCACCGCGGCCGGATACACCTGGGTGCGGGCGATCTGCAGGGCCAGCCGGGCCTCCACCTCGATCGCCAGCACGTACTGCTCGCCGTAGACCTCAAAGCGGCTCTCCAGTTCCACGGGGCTGAGCACACCGTGGCGGCTGAACAGCTCACGCACCTCGGGCCGCCGCAACACCGGCAGGGCATCGGCGCAGGTGCGCAGGTTCTCCAGCCCCCGTTCCTCCACGGCCCTGCGATGCCAGTCGTCGGAGTAGCCGTCCCCGCCGAACACCACGGCGCCGTGGTCGCGCATCACCTGCTGCAGCACCACGAAGGCGGCGTCGCCGATCGCCGCGCCGCCGGCGAGCTGGGCCTCCAGCTGGCTGGCAATCCACTCCAGGGAGTCGGCCAGGATCGTGTTCAGAGCCACCAGCGGGCCCGCCACCGACTGGTTGGAGCCCACCGCGCGGAATTCGAAACGGTTGCCGGTGAAGGCGAACGGGGAGGTGCGGTTGCGGTCGCCGGGGTCCTTGGCGAACTCAGGCAGGCTGTCCACCCCCAGCTGCATCACCCCGCCACTGGCCGAGCCCTGGGGCCGCCCCTCACGGATCTGGTTGAACACATCCTCCAGCTGGCTGCCCAGGTACACCGAGATGATCGCCGGCGGCGCCTCGTTGGCCCCCAGGCGATGGTCGTTGCCGGCCGTGGCCACGACCGAGCGCAGCAGGGGGCCGTAGGCGTGGACGCCGCGGATCACCGCTCCGCAGAACAGCAGGAACTGCAGATTGTCGTGGGGCGTCCTGCCCGGATCGAGCAGGTTGCCGTGGCTGGCATTGCCGATCGACCAGTTCACATGCTTGCCGCTGCCGTTCACGCCGGCGAATGGTTTCTCGTGCAGCAGGCAGGTGAAACCGTGCTTCTTGGCCGTGGCCTTGAGCACGGTCATGGTGAGCTGCTGGTGGTCGGTGGCCACGTTGGCCGCCTCGAAGAAGGGGGCGATCTCGAACTGTCCCGGCGCCACCTCGTTGTGGCGGGTCTTGGCGGGGATGCCGAGCTTGTAGAGCTGACGCTCCACATCCTGCATGAACACCTGCACCCGCTCGGGGATGGCGCCGAAGTAGTGGTCGTCGAACTGCTGGCCCTTGGGCGACGGCTTGCCGAACAGGGCCCGGCCGGTGAGCTGCAGATCGGGCCGCAGGGCGGTGAAGGCCGCATCCACCAGGAAGTACTCCTGCTCGGCGCCGCAGGTGGAGTTCACCGGTGCCACCTCCTCACTGCCCAGCAGCCGCAGCAGCCGCTGGGCCTGGCGGTTCATCGCCGCGATCGAGCGCAGCAGGGGGGTTTTCTTGTCGAGCGCCTCGCCGGTCCAGCTCACGAACACGGTGGGGATGCAGAGGGTGACGCCGTTCGGCGTCTCCATCAGGTAGGCCGGGCTGGTGATGTCCCAGGCGGTGTAGCCGCGGGCCTCGAAGGTGGAGCGGATGCCGCCGTTGGGGAAGGAGGAGCCGTCCGGCTCACCCTGCACCAGCAGCTTGCCGGTGAACTCGGTGATCACCCGGCCATCGCCCTGGGGGGAGATGAAGCCGTCGTGCTTCTCGGCCGTGGAGTTGGTGAGCGGATAGAAGACGTGGGCGTAGTAAAGGGCGCCCCGGCCGGTGGCCCAGCTCTTCATCGCCTCGGCCACCACGTTGGCCACCGAGAGATCGAGCTTGCCGCCCTTTTCGATCGTGCTGCGCACCGACTTGTACACCCGGCCCGGCAGCACCGCCTTCATCCGATCAAGGGTGAACACATCACTGGCCCAGAGGTCCTCCAGGGAGGCGGCCGGAGCGGTGGCCACAGGCCGGCGCCGCTGGATCTGCTGCAGGGCGGCGAAGCGCTGGGGGCTGGGCATGGCCGGAACAGGGCAGCAAAGAACAACGGCCCAGCGACCCATGGCCCTGGTATCCGCCGTAACAAAACTAGGGCCCGGCCAGTCGGGCTCAGGTGAGGTAGCGGCGGATGCAGGGGCGGCACCAATACACCAGGGCGGCCGTCATCGCCGCCGTGAGCAGGGCCGCCAAAGCGGCCGTGGGGCCGCGGCCCTCCGTGATCAGGGCCAGGCGCACAATGGCGTAGGGCAGGCCGATGGCCAGAGCCAGAGCCAGAGCCACGATCGCCAGAATCTGCCCCCAGGCCCGCCAGCGGAGCAGCGCCACACTGGCCACGATGCCCAGCGCAGCCGCAGGCAGCACCGCCCCGGCCCCCACGGCGATGTGCACGGTGCGCCAGGTGGGCTGCCAGAGCGTCACAGCCACCATCGCCGGCAGCAGCAGCACGTTGCTGATCAGCCCCAGCCAGGCCAGGGGCCGATACCCGCGCGGCGGTTGCAGCAACGCGATCGGCGACAGCGGGGGAGCCTTGGTGGGGGACTGACGCAGCACGTCGGAGATGCCGTCGGGGAGGCTGAACTGAATCGCAAGCGAAAGCAGCGTGGCAGGTGTGGCCTTGACTCTGCCCAGGCTGGACCTTGGTGGATTCGGTGGCTGAAGCTAGCGCGCTGGCTGCCCCAGGTCGAACAGCAGCAGGTCGGCTCCCTGCTCACCGGCCACCAGTTGATCGAGGGCACCACTGGCCAGGCCAAGACCATCACCCTGCCGCAGAGGAAGGTCTCCCGCCTGTCCCCGCACGCTCGCCTCACCGCTGATCACCTGCAGCCAGCCGAGGCTGCCGGCGCCGATCACGAGGCTGAGGTTGCCGCCCTGTCCTGGCTGGGCCCGCCAGAGGCGCACCGGCCGATGGATGGCCATGGCACCCCCTGCCAGGTGGGGATCGAGCAGGGGCGTCCAGCCGCTGCCGATGGAGAAGGGCTTCTGTTCGTAAGCCGGGGCAATCCCCGTGCTGCTGGGCTCGATCCAGATCTGGAGCAGCCGGCAGGGCTGATCGCCTTCGTTGATCTCGCTATGCACCACGCCTGTGCCGGCACTCATCCGCTGCACCTCGCCAGCCCGCAGCACCTCGGCATGGCCCATCGAGTCGCGGTGGTTGAGCTGGCCTTCCACCATCACCGTGACGATCTCCATATCGCGGTGGGGGTGCATGCCGAAGCCGCGGCCGGCAGCGATCGTGTCGTCGTTGATTACCCGCAGCGGCCCGAAGCCCAGCCAGGCCGGATCGAAGTGGCTGGAGAACGAGAAGGTGTGCCAGCTGTCGAGCCAGTCGAGCTGGCTGTGGAAGCGCTCGCCGGCCGGGCGGAACACCAGGCCACTGGCGGTGGAAGGTCGGGAGCTGATGGTCATGGCTGCAGATCGAAAGGTCAGCGGTGGGGGGAAGCGGTCAGCCGCCAGCAGCGGCGGCTGGTTCAGGCAGAGCGATCAGCCGGGCGATCAGGTCGCTGATCGAGTCATCCTTGGCGGGCGTGGTTCCATTGCTCACCAGCTGGCGGCCCACGACCAGCGCGCCCAGGTGGGCCAACTGCAAGCGCAAGGCCGCCAGGACGGTGTGTCCCCCGCCGCCCGAGTGGGTGGCGATCACCACCGGCCGGCCATTGAAGAGACGGCGGAAGTCCGCGCTCTGCACGGACAGCCAGGCGATGGCGCTGCTGAGCACCGGCGGGATGGAACCGTTGTATTCGGGCGTGCAGATCACCCAGCGATGAGCACTGCCCAACTGCGCCTCCAGGGCCGCCAAGGCGGGGGCAGGTGCGTTCTCCTGGGCCCTCGGGGTGAAGAGGGGCAGATCCAAGGTCGTGAGATCGAGCACGGCTGGCTGAAGCCCCTGCTGGCGAGCGGCAGCGGCAAACCGCTCAGCCAGGTTGAGGTTCTGTCCGTTGCTCGCGGCGATCACCAGCAGATCACAGGCCATGGCTCGATCGGGAAGGCGGCTTGATGCATGGATAATTCGGACGCCATCCAACATGAGACGGCAGCCGGATGGGGCACTGCCAAGTCCAAGGCCGCCTCCAGGTTGGCAAGCAGCCGGTTGGCTTGCGGGTTGCCAAGATTGGCCTGTTCAGGCCGAACCGTGGGTTTTCCAATCGGCAGAATGACGGAGCTGCCGATGCCCGTCCACTGCTGTTCCTCTTCGGCATGCTTCGACCATGGTTCAGCCACGCCGGGAACCCAGGTACATCGTTCCCGCCATCAGCGTGTGCATTGAGGTGGAGTTCCTGCCGGAGGACAGCCCGCTGATGGGCAGGCTCTGGGATGTGAGTCGATCGGGTGCCTGCCTGCTCTTTCCCAAGCGCCATGCCGTGGGGGTGGGCCACAGCGGGCCGTTGATCCTCAAGCCGCCCGGCATCGGCGAACCGATCCGCACCCGGGCTGAAATCCTCTGGGTCGACCGGCTGCGGATCGCCTCCTACGCCGGCGCAAGCTTTCTGGAGACGATCGACTTCAACAGCACGTTCCTGGCCATGCTCATGCGCGGTGATGGCCGCGACAAGGCTGGTATCAGCAGACACGATCTGCTCGGAGACCAGACGTCCCAGCTGGAGCTGGGTTCATGAGTCTTCTCCGTCGTGGCTGGACCCTGCTCACGCTGCTGGCCCTGCCCCTGCTGCCGGCCAGCGCCGCCGTCGCGCCCCACGATCTGCCGGTTGCGGTGTGCGTGATCTCCCCGCGGGTGGAGCCGGTGGAAGCCGTGGATGGCTTCGGGGTGGTACCGACCCCCACACCCCGGCTGGTGGTGCTGGAGCCCCTGGTGGAGCTGCGTATCGTGCGGGAAGGACAGCCGGCCTGGCAGCGCAGCGGCAGCCCGACCCGACCGATCCGCACGCCCCTCGACTGGCCCACCACCCCGATCGCCCCGGGGGAGTTCGTGCTGTTGCAGTTGAGGCCCAAGGGAGCAGGGCCCGCGGCCTTCGCCCACGTGCAGCTGGCCGGCGGCTCCGCCCAGCGCATGCAGGCCACGGCAGCCTTGCTGGCTCGGCTCGGTCAGGACGCCAACGCCTGGCTGGAGGCCTTCGACAGGGCCCTGGAGTTCGGTGATGTGCCCCTGGCCTGGACCCTGCTCTTCCACCCCCGGGCCCCCCGCAGCACCGACCTGGACGGCCTGCGCGCCGAGGTGATCCGGCGGGGCTGCGGAACCTGAACGGCTCGGCTCACCAGAATCCCTGGGAACGCAGCCAGAGTCCGAGCCCGAGCATCGGCACGAACACGGCGGCGAGGATCTGCAGTTTTACCACCCATGGCCGGGAATCGTCTTGCTGGGGTGTGGGACGGGAGGGTTTGATCGGCATCGGCGGCCCCGATGGACTGGAGGGCGCCATCCTGCGCCAGCGTGGAGACCGGCGCGACGGGACCGGGAAGGGTGGCTGAATCCGCACAGGCTGCAACCGCTTTCCTCCAGCCGGCCCGGTGCACGCGGCCTGGCTTTGACAAACGGTGAGTCAACTCCCACAACGGGTGCACGCGCCTGGGCGAAAACTCCTGCAGAATTGAGCCATGGAACAGCCATGCCCCCGGGCGACCATCCCAGCCAGTTCAGAGCTGAACGCTCCGGGTCGGTATCGGGTGCGCCCGCAGATTGCCCGTGAACAGACCGTTCCTCAGCAGGTGATCGCGGCACGGTTCAACAGCCGCGATGATGCCGAAACGTTCGCCCACCTGATGGCCCAGGACCGCCATCAGGTCGTGGTGGTTGAAAAACTGGCTCCGGCAGGCTGCTGGCTTCAGCTCTCCACCGTGGCCGGCTGGGCTGCCTGATCAGTCCCCTGCGCGGGGATCCCGGGTGATGGCCACGATCTCCGGTGCAAACACGAACGTGAGCTCGTCCAGACACTGGGCCTGGCCATCCATGGCAGCCACACCGCCGGCCACAAAGTCGATCAGCCGCTGGGCTTCCTCTGGAGCCATGGCACCGGCATGAACCAGCACGGTCTGGAGGTCGCGCACGGCCAGAACGATCGACTGGGCATCGTCAAAGCGGGTGGGATGGAAGACCACCACCTCCGGCAACCAATCCCCGAACGGCCCCTGCATGGGGTCACGCTACCGAGCGCGCCGCCCCCTGCCAGCCCCGGCAGCAAAAAGGGGCCGGATCGGCCCCCCTGCGGACAACATCCCCACGAAGGGGCGTTGACCACCTCGACTGCCGAAGGCTAAGCAGGGCCCTCTCCCAATCGGCGAGCCAGCTGGGCTGCCAGGCGCTCCGCGCTGCGCCAGGCACCCTCAATCCGCCCGAAGCCATCACCGGCGATGACGTCCCCGCAGAAGCCCACCCGGCTGGCCGCACACACCATCAACTCGGCGGGTAGCCCCGGT
Organism: Prochlorococcaceae cyanobacterium; assembly: GCA_044347105.1. Classification (GTDB taxonomy): domain Bacteria; phylum Cyanobacteriota; class Cyanobacteriia; order PCC-6307; family Cyanobiaceae; genus NIES-981. The sequence continues at coordinate 2,880 of JBIIXY010000087.1, read as the reverse complement.
GGCTGGGGGAAGGCCGCACCCCAGCGCATCAGCTGGGGTGAAGCGGCGTCTGGATCGATTCCGGAGATCCAAGGGGCCAGACACTGCACCACGGACTCCGCCAACAACCGGATCACCGTGTCTTCCCTGGCGGCCTGCACAGGGACCTCCAGCAACCGGGCGATCGCCGAGCGGGAGCCGTACACATCGAGATGGTCGGCAGCGAAGGCGTTGCTGGAATGGGCCACCACGGCACAGCGGCCGTCGGCCAGCGGCTGAATGCTCAGGCGCCTCAGGCCCCAGCGCTGCTGAGCGGCTGCATCGAAATTCACCAGCCGGAACGGCAGCGCCCGCCAGGCATGGGCCGGCTCCTGCGCGAACACCAGCAGCAGATTCGAGCGTGCCTCGAAGCGCACCCCCGCCAGGGTGGTGAGCACGTGGTCCAGCTGCCAGTCGCCGAGGCTCGAGGCCGCCTCGGCCAGGGGTACATCGGGCCAGCCCAGAACCTGCTGACAGCGCGGGTGGGCCAGCAGGGTGCCGCTGAGCAACAGCCAGTCGGCCTCACCGAGCAAGGCACCGTCGCTGGCGCGCAACCGCCAACAGCCCTCAGGCCCCACCTCCAGGTGGCGCACGAACGTGCTGTAGCGGCTGTGCAGACCAGCGGCCCCCGCCAGGGCCAGCAGTCCCTGGCAGAGCTGATCCATACCGCCACGGCCCTGGAACAACCGGCCCAGACCGAGGGCATCGGGGCGGCCGATGTTCAGGCGACTCTCTCCTTCCAGCATCGCCACCGGACCGCACCAGGGCTCAAGCGCACCAGCGGCCAGCAATGGCTGCAGCAGGGCGGGATCTGCCGCACCGGTGATGTTCAGAAGGGGGGCGCCATGGTTGATCACCAGGCCGGCGTCCGTGCGGCTGCGGCGGGAGCCGGCCCGCCCTCCCGGGCCCCGGCCTGTTTCCCAGAGGGAGATCGCTCCAGCAAAGCCCAGCCGCCGGAGCTGAGCCACCAGCGCGCAACCGGCCACGCCAGCCCCGATCACGGCAATGGCGGCACGAGCTGGGGCCGGCATCCAGGGACCTCACGCTGTAGCGTCTTAGCCGATCCACAGCTCTATGGCCCGGTTTCTGCTGGTTCTGCAGCCCCGGTGCCCAGCTGAAACCAACCAGCGGCACGGGCAGGAAGCACCGTCCGAAACACCGTCCGGATCGGTCGCCATTCTCCAGAGCCTGGAGCCGGTCCTGAGGGAGCTCGGTGCGGAGGTGGACCACCGCACCACCAGCCACCTGGGCGCCCTGCTGCGCCAGGGCGGTGACAGCCAGCGGATGCAGCTGTTCGCCGACGTGCAGTCCAAACCCGGAAGCAGCAAGACCCTGGAGCTGGTTCTGCTCAGCCGCGAATCGATGGGGCTGGGGGCACCCCAGACCCTGGCCGTGCTGGAACGCCTGGTGGCCCTCTGCCAGCAGCACCTCGAGGAGATGCACCTGGTGTTCCGCTCCGACCGCGACGGCCCCCTGCCTCGTAGCGACAGTGGCAGCACCACTTAAGAATCACTTAAGATTGTTGGCATCCGCCGAAGGCGCCTTGAACGACAACCATCCCGTGCTGTTCGCCCTTGATGCGGAATGGCAGAGCCTGCGTCTCGCTTACCAGCAATCGCCCAACGAGCAGACCCGCTACCAGCTCACCCGCCTGGAGAGCCTGATCGCCCAGTGGGCCCCCGATCGTCTGGCCCGAACCTGAGTCCTAAGGTTTGGGAGCTCGAATCATCCGACGCAGGATTCCTGAGTGGCTTCTGCCTGCCACCCGTCTCCTGCCTGAATGACGATTCTCCCCTTGCAACAGCGCTGGGGAGCGCTTCAGGCCTGGCGTCACCAGCTCACGGTGCCCCAGTTCACCGTGATCACGGGGCTGATCGTGATCGCCCTGGGCACCCTGCTGATGGCCAGTCCGATCTGTTCCGATGACAGCGTGGGGCTCTGGGAGGCCCTGTTCAAGGTGACCTCGGCGATCACGGTGACCTCGGCGATCACGGTGACCGGCCTCTCGATCATTGATGTGGGCCAGGAGCTCACGCTGGTGGGCCAGCTGCTGCTGCTGGCCCTGCTGATCACAGGCGGGCTGGGACTGATGGCGATCACCACCTTTCTGCAGGGCTTCGTGCAAGGGCATTCAGGCCTGCGCGCCAGGGTGGACAAGGGCCGCGCCCTCGATGAGTTCGGCGTGGGGGGGATCGGACCCACCTTCAACGGCATCCTGATCACGGGGGGCTGCGTGATGCTGCTGGGCACCCTGGTGCTCTACAGCTTCGGCTTCACCGATATCAGCGACCCGCTCAGGCGCTTCTGGGCCGCGCTGTTCCATGCCATCAGCGCCTACAACAACGCCGGCTTCGGCCTATGGAGCGACAGCCTCAGCCGCTACCGCGACAACCCGGTGGTGAATGCCACTGTCGCGGCCCTGGTGGTGGTGGGCGGCATCGGCTGGCGGGTGATCAACGACCTCTGGAGCAACCGCAACCGGCTCAACCGGCTCAAGCGCCTCAGCCTGCACACCCGGCTGGTACTGCGCAGCAGTGGCCTGTTGATCGTGGTGGGCTGCCTCGGGCTGCTGTTCACCGAGCAGTTCGCCACCGGCGGGGTGATGCAGCCGCTGCAGTGGATCCAGAAACTGCAGGTGAGCCTGTTTCAGGCGATCAGTGCCCGCACCGCCGGGTTCAACACCGTACCCCTGTCCACCGCCACCTTCTCTGACGCCGGCCTGCTTCTGCTGATCGTGCTGATGTTCATCGGCGCCAGCCCTGGCGGCACCGGGGGTGGCATCAAGACCACCACCTTCGCCACCCTGATGGGGGCCACCCGCTCCACCTTGCAGGGCCGCCAGGTGGTGGTGATCCATCAGCG
>JBIIXY010000086.1:0-10350 GCA_044347105.1 Prochlorococcaceae cyanobacterium | reverse complement strand
TGTGCCTCAAAACACCGGTATGCCCATCGGGAATGCGACATACTTTGGCGCAGTTGCTCCCCGGCCATGGCCTGCTGTCTGCGAATGCCTTGCTCCCTTGCCTCCTCTTCCCTTGATCGCCCCAGTCGTCACCCGCCCCATCGCTCGCCGACGCCGTGACCTCCTCGTTGTTCAAGCGCCCCTTGCAGCTCACGCTCCACCCCCAGGACGTGCTCCCGGAAGCCATGAGCTGGCGGCTGCATGAGGGCTATGTGCGCTCAGCCACCTGGGATCTGGAGGGGGAGAGCATCACATTGGGCCTCTGGGGCCCGGGGGATGTGATCACCTCAGAAGACCCCGTGCTCAATCCGCTGGAACTGCAATGCCTCACCACCGTGGTGGTGGAGCACGTGGAGCTTGATGCCAGCGAGCAGCTGCAGCACCTGCAGCGCGAGCGCCGGATGCTGGCGGAGCTGTTCGCCATCCAGCGGATTCGCTCCGGCGATCGGCGTCTGTTGACATTGCTCCTGTGGATCGGCCAGAGCCACGGGCAGGTGAACAGCCACGGCTGCCGCCTGTCGCTCAGTGAGCTCAACCTCACCCATCGCGCCCTGGCCGATCTCTGCGGTCTGACCCGGGTGACGGTGACCAAGCTGCTGAGCCGGTTTCGCGCCGAAGGGCGCCTGGTGGCGATTGGCGACAGCGATCTCCTGATCCCCAGCCAGCCATGAGCCACCCCATCTCGCCATGGTGCCTCCACTGGGGTCGCGACGGTGAACTGGCCCAGAGTGATCGCCAGGACCTGCTCCAGTCGCTTGTCCTGGAAGACCACACATTGGCCCGCCTGATGCTCACCCAGGCAAAGCCGTGGTCTGAGCAGGCTGGCCCATCGGCCATGGCGCGACATTCCTTCACCCAACCCTGACGATCTGCCCTCCCGGCATGCGCCTGGAGGGCTTCTTGTTGTTCAACCCTGATGCCATGAGCTCCATCCACGCCAACAACAGCCTCAGCATTGGTCGCACGCCCCTGGTGCAGCTCAACCGTGTGACGGAGGGATGCGGTGCCCGCGTGCTGGCTAAGATTGAGGGCCGCAATCCCGCCTATTCGGTGAAATGCCGGATCGGAGCAGCGATGGTGGCGCAGGCGGAACGGGACGGTCGACTGGGCGAGGGCAAAGTGCTGATCGAGCCCACCACTGCACCCTGCCCGGGCCTGATTGAAACTGGCACTCGCCCTGGCGGTTGTGGATGTCCAGATCTTCCTCCGAGGCACCTCCCGGCTCCAGCTCTGGCCCCCGTTCCAGCCCCGGCCCCAGCCTGGAGCAGCTGGAGGGGGAGGCCAAGCGGCGGGGGCTGCTACTGCGCCTGCGGGTGACCCGGCCGGCCCGGCTGGCCTGGGGGCTGCGGGTGGGCGTGGCCCGGCGCCGCGATCCGGCCGATTCCGCCGCGCCGCTGCAGCTGCTGGGGGAGCTCAAGGGTTGGGCGCTGCCCGCTGCCAGCGGCCTGCGGCTCGACACGCTGCGGGTGCAGGGCAAGGACACCGCCGGCGTGGGTCCGCTGATCTGGGCGGCCACCTTCGCCTGGGCCCTGGAGGCCACGCCCTGCCGCCAGGCCACCCTGCTGGCGATCCGCGACCAGGAGCGCCAGCACCAGCGGCTGGTGCGCTACTTCCGCCAGCTGGGCTTCCGGCCGCTGCGCGAGCTGGGCGCCGGCGTGGCCGACCTGGCACCGCGCCTGCTCTGGGGAGGCGCTGGGCTGCTGATGCGCGGCGATTGCGCCGAGGGCCTGGCCCGCAGCGCCCGGCGATTGGATGGGGGACAGTCTTTGAAAATTTGACTAGACCTTAGCCAGGCCAAAGTGGTGATCCCTGCAGGCGTCGGTCCATGAGGCGAAGACCCACCTCTCCAAGCTGCTGGAGGCCGTGGCAAGGGGCGAGCGGGTTGAGATCACCCGCCATGGGGTGCCGGCTGCGGAGCTGGTGCCGGCACGACGATCCGCCGTGCGGATCGGCAGTCTGAAAGGACAGTTGTCCCCCCCGCCGGCGGACTTCCTCGCCCCACTGTCGGCAGAGGAACTGGGCGACTGGGGTGCCCTGTGAGCGCGGTGCTGCTGGATACCAACGCCTTTGCGATGGTGCTCACCGATGATCCCCGCCTGCCCCTGGAGGCGAGGGAGCGGATCGGTGAGGCCGATCGCGCGATCTTGAGTGTGATCTCGCTCGTCGAAATCGGCCAGAAAGTGCGGCTGGGCAAATGGCCGGAGATGGTTCCCTTCGCCGCCGGCCTGTTGGATCGCGCCACTGCCGACGGTTTCGATCTCCAGCCCCTTTCGCCGTCTGCTGCCCTGGCTGCAGCGCTGCTCGACTGGGAGCACAGGGACCCCTTTGACCGGATGATCGCGGTGGTGGCCCGTCAGGAGGACCTGCTCCTCATCGCGGCGGATACCGCCTTCGATGGCCTCGGGGTCGAGCGTCTCTGGGGATGAAGGCGCAACGGTTCCATGCTGTGGGGAGGTGTCCGCTGCTGCCCTGAGCTGATGGGTTTCGATCCCCGCACCGGCGTCGGTGACCGCCCGTCTTCCCGGGGGGTGGTAACCAGCAATGTGGACACGCTGCTGGCCGAGAACGACGCCCTGCGCCGCGAGGTGCGCCGCCTGCGCCTGCAGCTCCAGAACCTGCAGATGGAGCGAAACCAGCGGGGCCGCACCGTGACCGGCGGCGCGGCAGCCCGCGTGGAGCGCTGGGGGATCGCCATGGCCAGCCATCCCCGCTGGAAGGCCTTGCGCGTGGGGCCGCCCGGGGGACTGCGCGGACTGGTGGAGGAACGGGGCTCTCCGGTGCTGCCGGTGGAGCTGGCCGAGGCCCTGCGCGGTCCCCATAGCAGGGTGCGCTGGGCCGTGTGCGCAGCCTTCGCCCTCCACGGCCAGCGGGCCCCGGAGTGGCTGAACGAGGCCCCGCTGCGGCTGGTGGATGACCTGCTGCGGCTCACCACGCGCCCCAGCGACCCCCGCACGGCCGCCCTGCGCCTGCTGGGGCTGGAGCCCGGGGCCTCGCTGGCGGCGATCAAGCGGGCCTACCGGCGCCTGGCCAAGGCCCACCATCCCGACCTGGGTGGAGACGTGGAGGCCTTCCACCGCCTTGACGCCGCCTACCGGCTGCTGATCGGCTCAGAAGCACAGGTTTAGGCCCAGGCTCGTGGCCAGGATCGGGGCGGCATTGCGGCCGCCGGGCTGGAGGATCAGCTGCAGCACAGGCTGCAGGCTGAGCTGCTGGTTCAGCTGCCAGCTGTAGTTGAGCTCCAGCACGGCCTCGTGGGGGCTGCGGTCCGGTACCAGCAGCCGATTGAGTCGGCTGCGGCCGTAACCGATCGCCAGGACATCCCGGGGACGGCCGGGCAGCGGTCCCTGGCTCAGCCAGCCGCCGGCCAGAAACAGGGGCACCTTGTTCATGGAGCACTCCTGGCCGGCGTTCACCCCCAGTCACAGCCGGTTGTCCTGGCCCAGCGGCAGGGGGACGGCCGCAGTGAGGCTGCCCGTGAACGCGGCGGTGCTGCCGCCAGCGTGATCGGAAAACACCGCCAGGCCGCCCAGCTGCAGCAGGCGCGGCACCGCGCCGCCCGGGTGGGCCAGCGGCGTGTGGGCCTGTCTCCAGCCCGGCAGGCGCTGGTAGCGCCACTGCCGCAGCTGGGCACTGCCCGCACCTCCTCCAGCCCGGAGTTCACGCCGAACAGCCCGGCCAGCTCATCCACCGGATCGAGCCAGAACCCGCCCAGCTGCCAGCTGCCCCACTGGCCTTCGGCGCCCGGCGTCCAGCTCAGCTGCAGGCCGGGCGCCACGGCCGGATTGATCGGCAAGCCATCCACGTTCAGATTGAGGCTGTTGTCCAGCGCCGAATGCACGTGGGCGTTCAGCACCGGCGCTGTGACCCAGTCCGGGTCGAGAGCGAACAGACCGGCCTTCAGTGCCAGCCCACCCGTGCCGGGGCGGCGCGCCACACTCGCCTCGATCAGCCAGAGGCCGTTGGGGCTGGCGGTGGCCTGCAGGGGGAAGGCGGCGCCGATCTGCTGCCACCAGCCGGGCTGGCAGCTGAACAGGCCCAGCTCCAGGTGGCCCTGCCAGTGGTCGCCCTGCCGCCATTCGATCAAGGGCTTGCGCAGGCCCGGGCCCAGCTGCAGATCCAGGCTGAGCTGCTGCATCCAGCTGGCGCTCTGCTCAAGGCCGCCACAGGGATTGGCCAGGGGCTGAGCCTGGAGGCGCAGCTGCAGGTCCAGCCATGCCGGTGGCTTGATCCAGCCATTCAGAGAGAACGCATTGGCGGAAGCAGCATTCGCAGGAGAAGAAGTGGTTTCCGGAGACGATGAACTGGTTTCGCCAGGGTGTTCCTGCGCCGCAGGTTGAACTGGAGATGCTTCGATCGCGTCTGATGGTTGACCGTGAATGGGTTGACCGTGGCTTGGCAGGGGAATGCAAGCCAGGCAGGCAACAGCGAGTCACTTTGCCCTCATCCAGGCATTCGGCCGCCCCCGCCATGGCCACGCGACATAGAACAACCTGAATGGCCACTCGATGCCGCCGATTGTAGATGTGACAGCGCTTGCGAGTGGTTCGGGCCTGGATTATCCTGATTCGAATGGAAACTTCTCAATGAATAGATCGGAACTGATTAATTTCATGGTCACCACTTTTCCATGATGAATCCACTCGGAGTGATGCCGATATTCATTGCTCTCACAGCACGGGAGAATCGCGATGTTCAGCGCCTCATGTCCCTGTTCGTTTCGCTCACGGTGCTGGCACTGCTGATTGTCTTTCAATTCGTTGGTGAGAGCATTCTGCAGTTCCTGGATGTTTCGACGGATGCTTTCCGCATCGCCGGCGACATTCTCCTGCTGCTGATGGGATTGAAGATTGTGTCCGGGGATGCAGGCGATTCGGACATTCAGGACTCAGGGGCTGCCGCTGCAGAGAGCGAACTGCAGGAGGCAGAAACGGTGTTTCAGAAGATTGTGATTCCCCTGGCCATGCCCTTACTGGTGGAGCCAGGAGTGATTGCCAATGTGGTGTTGCATGCCGCCAAAGATCGTGCCGATCATGATGGTGGCGCGCTGCTGTTGGGCTCGTTTCTGCTCTCGGAGATTGTGTTGGCGATCCTTCTGGCAGGTCGTTGGTTGAAAGCCGTTGTGGGCCCGATCGGGCTCAACATCCTGATGCGCGTGATGGCTTTGATGGTGGCCGCGATAGGCGTTCAGTTCATGGTCACCGGGGTGAGCCAGATTGTCATCACCCAGCTGGCGCCGGCGATTCGCTAAGCATCTGGATTGGCGTGGTAGCTGCTGCGCACCAGCGGGCCGCTGCGCACCTGGCGGAAGCCCAGCTCGTGGGCGATGGCGCCGAGGCGGTCAAAGTCTTCCGGGCTCCAGTAGCGGGCCACGGGGATGTGGGCCAGTGAAGGCCGCAAGTATTGCCCGAGGGTGAGGCGCTGGCAATCCACCGCCCGCAGGTCGCGCAGGGTCTGCACCACCTCCGCTTCCGTTTCGCCCAGCCCCAGCATCAGGCCGCTCTTGGTGGGGATGGCCGGCGCCAGCTCGCGGGCGGCCGCCAGGAGCGCCAGGGAGCGGCGGTAGGTGGCACCTCGGCGCACTTCCCCCTGCAGGCGCTCCACCGTTTCCAGGTTGTGGTTGAAGCACACCGGCCCGGCCGCCAGCACCGTGGCCAGCCGCTGACGCTGGGCGGCAACGCCCGCTGGCTCCTCGCGCTGGCCGCCCCAGAAGTCGGGGGTGAGCACCTCGATCGCCACGGAGGCGTTGCGGCGACGGATGGCGGCCATGGCGGTGGTGAACAGGCTGGCGCCGTGGTCGGCCAGGTCGTCGCGGGCCACGGCGGTGAGCACCACGTAGGAGAGGCCCAGCACCGCCACCGCTTCGGCCACCCGCTCGGCCTCGGCGCCGTCGAGGGGCATGGGCGCCTGACCCTTGTCCACCTGGCAGAAGGCGCAGCTGCGGGTGCAGATCGAGCCACCGAGCAGGAAGGTGGCCGTGCCGGCGGCGTAGCACTCGGCGCGGTTGGGGCAGCGGCCCTCCTCGCAGATCGTGTGCAGCCGCTGCTGCTTCACCACGGCCTGCACCGCCGCCAGCTCCGAGGCGTTGCCCACAGGCCGCTGCAGCCAGGTGGGCAGGCGTTCGGCCGGTTTGATCGTGGTGTAGCGACTCATCGGCCCATTCTCAGTCGAGCCAGCGCAGATCGCGTTGCAGCTCCCGGGCCATGCGGCTGCCTTTGGCCAGCAGTGCCTGCCATTCCGCCGGCGAGAGCACCAGGGCATCACAGCTGAGGGGAAGCCGCTCCAGCGGCCAGTGGCGCAGGCGTTGGTGCTGGGGGCCCTCGGCGGCCGCGTCGATCAGCAGCAGATCGAGATCGCTGCCCACCCCGGCGTCGCCGCGCCCGTAGCTGCCGAACACCCCCACGCGTAGCAGACTCGTCCGGCCGCGCCGCTGCTCAACGGCCCAGGCGCGGACCTCATCCAGCACCTGCTCAGGCCTGGGCCAGCGCAGCACGGATTGCGTCAACAAGCGCACGGGCATGGCCGAGGGCATCCTGGCTTTGCAGCCGGCCGAAGTGATCGGTCGGTGCACCTTCCGGCAGGCTATCGGGATAGCGGGTGGGGATGTAAAGGGCGTCAAGCACCCGGAGCCGATCCTCCAGATCCGCCACCTCCACGGCCAGGGACCGGGCCAGCTCGGCTGGCAGGTCACGGAACGAGCGCCCGAGGCCATGGCCCCAGCTCTGCTGGCCATGGCGGAGGTGCAGTGCTTTCAGCGCCTTCTCCACGGCCTGATGGCAGGCGAAACAGGCCCACTCATGGTGGCCGGCACCGGCACTGAGCTGGGCCTGGGCCAGATCGGCCTCGGCCTGATGCAGCCAGTCTGCTGAGCGATTCATGGATGCAGTGTGGGCCAGCTGAGCCGGCAGGTCCAGGCAGCAAGCCAGCCCATCACCCGTAGCCCATTACTCCACCGGCCGGCGGCCCTCCAGGGCCCGCGCCAGGGTGATCTCATCGGCGTATTCCAGCTCGCTGCCCATCGGCAGGCCATAGGCGATGCGGCTCACCGGCGCGAAGGGCCGCAGCAGCCGCGCCAGGTAGAGGCTGGTGGTGTCGCCCTCCACGCTGGGGGTGAGAGCCAGGATCACCTCCGTCACGGCCACGCCGCCCTGGGGGGGCTCGGCAGCCACCCGTTGCACCAGTGGCTGGATCTGCAGCAGCTCGGGGCCGATGCCGTCCATCGGTGAGATCAGGCCGCCCAGCACGTGGTAGCTGCCCTTGAACTCGCGGGTGCGCTCCATGGCCAGCAGGTCGCGGGAGTCGGCCACCACGCAGATCTGGCCGGTGTGGCGCTCCGGGTTGCGGCAGATCTCGCAGAGCGACTCGGCGGAGAGATGGAAGCAGCGCCGGCACTGACCCACCTGGCTGCGGGCGGCCAGCAGGGCATCGGCGAAGCTGCGGATCTGCTCCTCCGGCTGGCGCAGCAGGTGCAGGGCCAGCCGCTGGGCCGTGCGCGGGCCGATGCCGGGCAGCCGCTCGAACTGCTCGATCAGGCGGGCCAGGGGTCGGGTGTAACCGCTCAGGACCGTGTTGCCGCTGGCGGGAATGTAGGCGCGGCGCCGCAGAATGGGCGCCAGCTCCCCGCCGCCGCGCCCGTGACCGCCTCGCCCGCCCGTTTCCAGCCGCCTGCTGCCCTGTTGCGCAGCCTGGTGGCCCTGGCGCTGGCCCTGCTGGTCACGGCCTGCAGCGGCACCACCGCGGGCCTCAACGGCTACCAGAGCCCGGATGGCCGCTACGCCTTCCTCTACCCCACCGGCTGGACGCGGGTGCAGGTGAGCGGCGGCCCCTCGGTGGTGTTCCACGACCTGATCAACAGCGACGAAACCCTCAGCCTGGTGATTTCGGAGGTGACTCCCGAGAGCGATCTCACCAGCCTGGGCAGCCCGGTGGCGGTGGGCGAGGCCCTGCGCCGCAACGTGATCGCCCCCGCCGGCAGCGGCCGGCAGGCTGAGCTGGTGCAGGCGGACGAGCGCCTGCAAGGCGGCCGCACCTTCTACGACCTGGAATACGCCGTGCACCTGCAGGACCGCGACCGCCACGAGCTGGCCACCGTGGTGGTGGACCGGGGTCGCCTCTACACCCTCGCCGCCAGCACCAACGAGATCCGCTGGCCGAAGGTGAAGGAGCTGTTTGCCCAGGTGGTGACCTCCTTCAACCTGCTGGTGTGACTTGAGCGCGTTGCCCCCTGAAGCGACCATCCCCGCTGCCGTTGATGTGGTGGTGATTGGTGGTGGCCTGGCCGGGGGGGTGCTGGCCCTGGAGCTGGCGGCCCAGTCTTCCGCGGCACCGGGGGAAATCACTGTGCAGCTCGTGGATGCTGCGGGCCCGCACCAGGCCTGCAGCGCCACCTGCGCCAGCCACTGGAGCTACGGGGCGATCGCCCCCTTTGCCGGCGGGAGCTGGGGCCGGCTGCAGCGCTGCCATGGCGACCTGGGCTGGCGGCGCCGCTGGTTTCGCCCCTGGGGACCCGGCGCACCCCTGGGCGGCCGGCTGCCCCTGCCCTGCAGCCGGGTGGAGGCCGCGGTGTTCCGCCGGCAGCTGCCCCGGGCCCTGGAGCAGGCGGGGGTGCGCCGGCGCCAGGGGCGGGTGCAGCGGCTGCTGCCGCCCGCCGTCGCCGGCCAGCCCTGGCACCTTCAATTGGCGGGCGAGCCTGAACCGCTTGCGGCTCAGCAGGTGGTGCTGGCCGCCGGCGCCGGCAGCAGGGAGCTGTGGCCGCGCCTGCCCGAGCGCCTGCGGGTGAGCTGGGCGGGGGTGCTGCTGCTGGAGCCCCAGCACGGTGGCTGGCCCTGGGCTGGGCCGCTGGCACTGCGACTGCCGGCCCGATTCCAGCGGCTGGCCTTGGAGGCCGGCGCCCCAAGTCTGGGCGCCGAGGCCTGGCAGGTGGATCCGGGCCTGCTGCCCTGGGGCGAGCACTGGCTGGCCGGCCAGATCAGCCTGGTGCGCCCCGGCTTGGCGGCCGGCGATCCCCCCTCCGCCGTCCTGCAGGATTGGCGGCTACGCCGGGCGCTGGCGCCGTTGCTGCCGGCCCTGACCCACTGGCCTGGCCGCTTTCATCAGGTACCGGTGAGCTTCTGTACGGATGGCCAGCCCCTGGTGGGCCCGGTGGCAACGGCACCGCCAGGCCTGTGGACCTTCGTGGGCTTCAGCGCCGCTTTCACGTCGGTGCCGCGGATGGCGCCGCAGCTGGCCCGGGCCGTGGTGCAGGCGGCCACCCAGGTGCCCAATTTGCAGTCTTCGTGACCCCCAAACTGCTGTCCTCGTGACCAGCGAAGCTGATACGGATGAGCTTGACCTGTCTCTTGAAGTGGAGTTGTCTCAGAGTGAATCCCCCGCCCAGGGCCCTTGAGAAATCTCCGTCTGACTGCTACGGTTTGAGGACTTTGTGGTTCACGAGTGACACATTACCGGCAATGTCAGTGAAGCAAAACCTGATCACAATCCAGGTTTCTTTTTCAGCGTCCATCTGAAATTTAGCTGGACAAGCAATTTTTTAAACTTTGCTGTCTCCAATGGCAGTGAGTTGCTTCCCAGGCCTCCTAAGGCCTTGTGACGCGGTTGAGACGCTTCCACCGGATTGCAGTCCCTGCGCACGATCACTTGGCAGGTTGGCTTGTTCCCCGCCAGTGCGTTTACACCACCCGTGTATTCGTCCAGCCTGCAACGACCCGAACCAGCGCAGCCCACCTCCGGCTGCGGCCGCTTCCCCGCCAAGTCCTGAGCTGTTTCCACCGTCATCCAGCTGGAGTTGCCGAACATGTCCGCCGCGTGATCTCGCGGCTTGGCACGGCCGGCAAATCCAAGCCAGTCCCGTACCGCCCGAGCGCTTCCTGACCGGGGGCTCAGCGCCAGGTCTTGATCCCCCTCCCTGACGACTGGATCGAACCCCTTCACGACCCGGCCCCTAACAGTGTGCTGTACTGGCACCCCGACTGCAGCCCTGCCAAGATCTCTGTCAGCTCCCCCTTATCGCCGCAATCCGGGCCTCGTTGTAGGGGCGGGCGAATTCAGCACTGGGCCCTTGCCTGTCTATTCCCGTAACTCCTGGCATGATGTAAAGATGCGGAATTCTTCGCAACTTTGAGTACCACTTCTGGGCCTGGACCAAGAATGTAATCTTGACATGACAACCAACGAAACTTCTACCAGCGCATTCTCTTTACAGGCTCTTCCCAGCAGGCGCAAGGAACTGTTGATTCTCATCACAGTGGGTTGGGCCCTGTTCACAGTGTTCGTGATAACGGTGTTGGGTGGGCTGTTCCCCCTCCAACCCAGCAG
>JBIIXY010000084.1:0-10352 GCA_044347105.1 Prochlorococcaceae cyanobacterium | reverse complement strand
CCCAGGCGCCGGAGGGCGACGGCGGGCGGCGCAGGTTTCTGGGACTCTTCTAGGCTGCGCCGGCCAGGGGATCACCAATACTGCCGCTGGGCGCCTCGAAGCTGCCAGTGGCCACGAATTCCAGGCGCAGCTTGAGGAAGGTGATGAACTTGGCGTCGGTGGAGATCACCGCTGCCGCAGGGCGCGGCACCAAGGCCACCTGGGCGGCCAGTTCCGGGGCGTCGAGGAAGGCGGGCTTGCGCACCAGCCAGAAATCGATCGCCTTGCCGGATTCGCCGTAGTTGCGCACCCGTTCGCGCAGCACCTCCTCGAGGGGCTCCTCTTCACACAGGAAGCGCTCGCTGGCGGCCACGAAGTGGTAGGTGGTCATGGGCGGGTGCTGCCAAAGAGGGGGTCGCGGCGGGGATTCTGAACCAGCGCCTTCATCTCCCGCACCGCCTGCTCCAGACCCACGGCCAAGGCCCGGGCCACGATCGTGTGGCCGATGTTGAGCTCCTCCATCCCCTCGATCGCCGCCACCGGCTCCACGTTCTGGTAGGTGAGGCCGTGGCCGGCGTTCACGCGCAGGCCCAGGCTGCGGGCGATGAAACTGCCTTCGCTGAGGCGGGCCAGCTCGCTCGGCTGCCCGCTCCAGCCGGTTTCGGCGTAGGTGCCGGTGTGCAGCTCCACCCAGCGGGCGCCGGTGGCCGCACTGGCCTCCAGCTGCGGCGCGTCGGCATCCACGAACAGGCTCACGGCGATGCCGGCGTCCTGCAGCCGGCCCACCAGAGCGGTGAGGCCCTCCTGCTGGCCGGCCACATCCAGGCCGCCCTCGGTGGTCACCTCCTGGCGCTTTTCCGGCACCAGGGTCACCATGTCGGGCTGGATGCGCAGCGCGATCGCCTCCATCTCAGGCGTCGCGGCCATCTCCAGGTTGAGCCGGCTGCGCACGGTGGCTCGCAGCAGCTCCACATCGCGGTCCTGGATGTGGCGCCGGTCTTCGCGCAGGTGCACAGTGATGCCGTCGGCACCGCCCAGTTCGGCCAGCAGGGCATAGGTGACCGGATCCGGCTCCACCGTGCGGCGGGCCTGGCGCACATTGGCGATGTGGTCGATGTTCACGCCGAGGCTGGCCATCGCTCCTGGGCTCAAACCTGGATCCTATGGAGCTCCGCAGCGCCGGCCGGCCAACTGCCCAGTGCCGGGCCGCAGACCTTGGCGGGCTGGTTAGCTTCCAGAAGCCCGGATCAGCGCTGTTCACGGCGGACATGGCCGACCCAGCAGCCCAGCCCGCCCCAACCAGCGCACACCAACGTCCACCCGTGATTTCCGAGGGTATCCGTTCCGCAGAGAGGCCCCAGACCGCCGCACCAGCCCCATCCAGCGCGGCTGCGGGCGGGGTGCACAGCCGGGTGAGCCCCTGGCTGGGCCCGGTGGCGATGGTCGCCACCCAGGACCTGGCCCTGCCCCTGTGGTTTCGCAGCATCTGCGTGGAGGGACGGCAGTGGCTGCCCACGTCCGGTCCGGTGCTGCTGGCTCCCACCCATAAGGCCCGCTGGGATGCCCTGCTGGTGCCCCATGCGGCCGGCCGCCGGGTCACGGGACGCGACTGCCGCTTCATGGTGACCCTCGATGAGATGCAGGGCGTGCAGGGCTTGCTGCTGCGGCGGCTGGGCTGCTTTGCCGTGAACCAGGTCCGTCCCAGCCTGGCCAGCCTGCGCCATGCCATCGAGCTGCTGGAGCTCGGCGAGCAGCTGGTGGTGTTTCCCGAGGGGCGCATCCGCCGGGAGGACAACCAGCCCCTGAAGCTGCAGCAAGGGCTGGCGCGGCTGGCCGCCCTGGCCGCCGGCCGCGGCGTGAGCGTGCCGGTGCTGCCGGTGGGGATCGCCTACAGCCACCCCACACCCCGGCCCTGCGACCGGGCCGCGCTGTGCATCGGCGAGCCCATGCGGATCTCTGCGGAGGGCCGCGATGGCGCCCAGGCCTTCACCCGCCAGCTGGCTGAAGCGATGGCGGGGCTGGAACAACGGGCCATGGCCGCTCTGGCGGAGGGCCCGGCGAGGCAGCCCCCTTAGAGTTTCGCCACCTTCATCGCAGCGCTGTGCGCAGCCCCAACAGGCTTTCCACCGCGGCCCTCCTGGCCGCGATCGCCCTGGCCACGCCAGCCCTGGCCCTGCCGCTGCGGGCCCAGGGGGGCAGCCCCGCCGAGGTGGCAGCCACCAACCCGCTCAGCCTCGCCACGGTGCGCAGCCTGCTGGCCCGGGGCGATGCCGCCGCCGCCGCCGGCCGCCTGGATGAGGCCCGTGGCCTCTACGACCAGGCCCGCGATCTCACCCGCCGCCTGCTGGGCTTCTACCGGGATCTGAGCGGCTCGTTCCGTGGCCTCGACGCCCGCATCCCCCGCGAGATGGACCAGAACGGCCGGGAGGCCCTCAGCCTGCTGGCCCAGGCCAACCTGCGGCTGGCGGCCGTGTTCCGCCGCCAGAACCAGCCGGAGGTGGCGGTGCCGCTGCTGGTGGAGGTGGTGAAAGTGATGACTCCCACCAGCGATGAAGGCCGCCGCGCCTACCAGACCCTGGTGGAGATCGGCTTCGCCACCATCCCCTACACGGCCGGGCAGCCAGCCCGCTGAGACCTCTAGATTTCCCGGGCAATCCAGTCCGTCGCTTCTCCGTTCGCCCGATGGTGCAACACGATCAGGTCAAGGCAGCCATCCACCGCGCCCTGCCGGATGCCGCCGTGGAGGTGGAAGACCTCACCGGCGGCGGCGACCACCTGCAGGTGACGGTGGTGTCGGATGCCTTTGCCGGCCTTAATCGGATCAAGCAACACCAGTTGGTCTACGGCGCCCTGCGCCAGGAACTGGCCAGCGAAGCCATCCACGCCCTCGCTCTGCAAACCTCAACCCCCACCTGATTCCCCCACCTCATCGCCATGGACGCCAGCGTCAAGGCCCGCATCGAGAGCCTGATCTCCAGCAGCCCGGTCTTCGTGTTCATGAAGGGCACCAAGCTGATGCCCCAGTGCGGCTTCTCCAACAACGTGGTGCAGATCCTCCACGCCCTGGGAGTGCCGTTCGAAACCTTCGACGTGCTCTCTGACGGCGAGATCCGTCAGGGCATCAAGGAGTATTCCGACTGGCCCACCATTCCCCAGGTGTACGTGAACGGGGAATTCATCGGCGGGTCGGACATCCTGATCGAGATGTACAACTCGGGCGAGCTGCGCGAACAGCTGGCGGTGGCCCTGGCCAGCTGAGGTTTCACCCCCGCCGGCTGCGGGGGTGCTCAGACAGTGCGCCCGGGCTCGTAGAGAGCCCGGGGATCACCGTCGGCACCGATGAAGCTCGAGGGATCAAGAATCCAGCGATCCACCAGTTCCTCCAGGCGCCGCTGGGCCAATGGATCGAGCACCGCGGTGCGCCGCAGGGCATGCAGGTAGCCGTCGGCATAGAGGCGCAGATCAGCGGGGCCGTGGTGCCGGTGCGCCAGTTCCTGGCAGGCATCGCAGAGCGACTGGAAGTGGCGGATGGCGTCCGGATGCTGTAGCGCGGTCATCGTGGGGTTCGACCTGGTGTTCATTTTGCCCACCGCGGCACTCCGATGGGGAGGACGGCTTCCCGCCAGTGGTCTGTTGCAAAGGCATCCACTGATACCCGTCTGTTCTTGTAACGCCCGTTAATCTGTTGAAACCCGGGGTCATCACCCAAATGGCACCCGACAGCCATCCCATTCCCCAGCAGCCGCCGGCTCCGGGCTCCGGCCCCGCGGCCGGTGGGCCGTCCGGTTCGCCCGTCGTGGGGGCTGAAGCCAGCACTCAGGCGACGGCATCGACCTCTGGCGCTCAGCGGGTGCTGGTGGTTGATCCCCATGCCACCTTGCGCACCGTGCTGGCCCAGCGCCTGCGCCAGGACGGGCACCTGGCGGCGGCGGTGGCCACGGCCCGCGAGGCGATCGAGCTCTGCCGCGACCAGTCCCCCGACCTGCTGGTGAGCGCCGAGCTGCTCGATGAAAGCAGTGCCCTGCGCCTGGCCGCCCAGTTGCATTGTCCAGTGATGGTGCTCACGGCCCGCTCCGGCTCCGAGCCGGTGGTGAGCCTGCTCGATGGCGGTGCCGACGATGTGCTGCGCAAGCCCTTCGGCCTGGAGGAACTGGCCGCCCGTTGCCGCACCCTGCTGCGCCGCGCCGGGTCGGGTCTGCAGGAGCGGGTGTGCGTGGGTCCGCTGGAGGTGCATCTGCTCCTGCGCCAGGTGACCCTGCGCGACCAGCCGGTGGAACTCAGCCCCCGGGAGTTCGCCCTGCTCTGTGCCCTGCTGATGCCCCCCGGCGTGGTGCGCAGCCGCCAAGAGCTGCTGCGCATGGCCTGGCCTCCGTTCAGCGGTGGCCCCCGCTCGGTGGATACCCAGGTGCTCACCCTGCGGCGCAAGCTGGAACAGGCTGGCCTGGGCGAGGGCGGCGGCATTGAGACGATGCGCCAGCAGGGCTACCGCTTCAGCCTGGATAATCTCCCCGACACGGCGGACTCCACCCCGCCCGGCACGCCGGCCAACGGGGTCCCCCCGCTCAACTCCCTCTCCCGCAACTGAGTCCCCAGGCCAGCTCACCCAGCAGCATCACGCCCGTGAGGATGGCCAGCAGCTGGTACGTCCAGGGAGGGCTGATCCGGCCGATGCCGCTGGTGTCCAGACCCGTCTGCTGCTGGAAGCGCTCCAGGAACTCCGGGAAGCGGGCGATCCGCTGGGGCAGCAGCAGCGCCTGTTCACCGCAGCGCAGATAGAACACCCGCCCCCCCTGGCTGGTGGCCACCGGAACGATCGCCGTGATCGCCGGCCAGGGCACCTGCCAGCCACGGCGCAGCAGCCAGCCGCACCAGGGCGGATGGCCCACGCGGATGGCGTCGTGATCGAGCCGCACCCGTTCACTGGTGATGGCCCACACCAGCAGCAGGCCCAGGCCCAGGGCCAGCCAGAGGGGCAGCTGCAGTGGCGGCGGGGCCAGCCAGGGCAGCGGGGCGGCAAGGGCGAGATAGAGACCCACCAGGGTGAGGCGGATCAGGGGCGCCATCGGGTAGGTGGTCTGCTGCGGAGGGGTCGCGCTCATCGGTCGTCAGCGGAGCCGGGCAGTGGTTCGATCAGCTCCGGCGGCGCATACGTGCCACTGAACACCTCGCGCTCGCGGCCTTTCCAGAATTCACCCAGGCGCATCAGATCGGCGTGGGCTTCCTGCACACGCGCCATGTACTCCTGGGGATCCAGCTGATCCTTCGCTTCCTTGAGCTTGGTGAGGCGCAGCAGGTGCAGCATCCAGGGTTTGCTCAGTTCGCCCCGTTGCTCCAGGTAGCGCGCCAGCTCGGCGGCACTGGGCTGGGAAGCGCTCATGGGGGGATGGCTGGAAGTGCTCCCACCCTATGGAACCGGTTCCGCTCGCCGCGGGGCGGTTCAGGCGGGCAGGGCCCAGGGGTTGAGCCCCAGGTCGGCGCCGATGCGGTGGGCGCAGGCGAAGCCGCTGAAGGCCACCGCGTTGAGCCCCTGGCCGGGGAAGCAGGAATCACCCACGCAGTAGAGGCCGCGCAGGCCGGTGCGGTTGAAGGGCATCGGCAGCAGGCCGGGCAGGCGCAGGGCCGGGATCGGCCCGTAGCTGCCGCCCATGCGGCCGAGGAAGCGGCGGTGGCTGCGGGGCGTGCCGATCTCCCGGTGGCGGATGGCGCCCTTGAGGCCCGGCAGGATCGCCTCGAGGCGCTCGATCAGACGGGCGGCGTCCGCTTCTTTTTTGGCGCGGTAGGCCGAGGGACCCAGCCCCTGCCACGGCTCCATCGAGCTGGGGGTGAAGGTGTGCAGGATGTGGCGTCCCGTCGGGGCCAGGGAGGGATCGAGCAGGCTCGGCATCGACACGAACACCACCCCCTGCTCGGCCTCGATCTCCTCCCAGCGCTCCAGCAGCAGGTGGTGGCAGTGGAAGCCTTCGGGCACCACGGCCGCGTCGATGCCGAGGTGCAGGGAGAGAAACGACGGCGAGGGTCGGTAGCGCCGCCGCCAGGTGGTTTCGCTGCTGGGGGTGTGCGCGGCATCCACCAGGGCGGCGCTGGCCGGGCGATGGATGTTTGAGCTCTCCTCGGCGGTGGCAAAGGTGTCCCAGCGGGTGGCGTTGCTCACGACCCGCTTTGCCCGCAGCTCCTCGCCGCTGGCCAGCTTCACCCCCACCGCCTGGCCAGAGGGCCCGTCGCCCTCGATCAGCACCTGGGTGACCCGCGCTCCGAAGCGGATCGCGCCGCCGTGCTCTTCCAGGCCGGCCACCAGCTTCTCGGCGATCACGCCCACGCCGCCCCTGGGGTAGTTGATGCCGCCGGCGTGGCGGTCGGAGAACACCATGCCGGCGTTGATCATCGGCGTGCGATCAGCCGGCATCACGCTCCAGCAGAAGCACTCCATGTCGATGAAGCGCAGCAGCTGCTCATCGCGGATGTGCTTGCGGGCCACGTCGCCCACGTTGAAGGGCAGCCAGCGGGCCAGGCCCAGGCAGGCCAGGGGTGCCCGGAAAAACACCTTGGCCAGGTAGGCCGGATCCTCGAGCGAGAGCAGGGGCATCGCATCGAGGCAGTTGAACACCTGCCAGCAGGTGTCGTAGAAGGCGCGGATGCCCTTGGCCTCATGGGGAAACAGGGCGGTGAGATCGGCCAGGAACTGCTCGTAATCCCGGGCCACCGCCACGTTGAGGCCGCCGGGCAGGTGGTATTCGAGCTGGGCCGGGTCGGGGATGGTGTCGCAGTGCTGGCCCACATCGGCCAGGGCTCGGGTGAGCAGGTTGGTGTGGCCCTTGTCGCCGAAGCCGAAGATCATCGAGGCGCCCACGTCAAAGGTGTAGCCCTCGCGCCTGAAACTGCCGCCCGAACCGCCCGGAATCAGGTAGCGCTCCAGCACCAGCACCTTCGCCCCCTTGGCTGCCAGCTGGCTGGCGGTGACGAGGCCGCCGATGCCGCTGCCGATCACGATCACGTCCCAGGGGCTGGGGGAGCTGGTGGACACCGGAGGGAGGGCGCGGCTGGGGGGACCCTAGGAGTTGGCTGCTGGCCGGGGGACGCCGGGGTGTGCGTCGGTCGCGAACGGCGCCTGGCGGGTGAGCAGCAGCTCGCAGCGCAACGGGCCGAGCAGCTCGCCCAGATTGGCCTCCAGCCGCTGGCGCAGCGCGTCCATCCAGGCGCCATCCACCGGTTGGAGAGGATCGAGCCAGGCCACCAGAAAGGTGGTGCGGCCCAGCTTCTGCAGGCTGAAGTCGAGCAGTCGCACCGGCCGGCCCGCGCCTTCCTGGGCCAGCAGCTGCTGCACCCGCGTCCGGCTGGCGGCGATCAGCTGGGGATCGCAGGCGGCGCCGGCGGTCTGGCGCAGGGACTCAAGGAAGTGCTGCACAGGCTCCACCATCACCACCAGGGCGATCAGGATCACCAGCAGCGGATCGCTGAGCGGCACCAAGGGCGCCAATGGTGTCTGGGCCAGCGGTGGACCGAGCAGCAACGCCCCGCCGGCCCCGGCGGTGATCGCGGCATCCAAGGTGGCTGCCCTCGACTCCAGCAGCAGCAGTTCGCTGCGGCGGCCGCTGGCCAGCCAGGCCTTCCTCTGCCACAGGGCCAGCAGCAGGCAGAGCATCACCGTGAGCAGGGTGTAGGCCCCCACCGGCGCCAGTTCCACCGCCTCGGGCAGACCGCCCCCAGCGAACCAGGTGGCCAGCTCGCGCAGGGCCCCCACCACGGCCACGCTGAGCATGCCGATCAGCAGCAGGGAGCGGAACAGCACGAACAGCGCCTCCTGGCCGCCGAATCCATAGGGCCAGCCGCGCTCGGGCGGCCGCTGCACCACCGCGCCGATCCGTGCCGCCACAACGCTGGTGAGGGCCATCACCCCGGCATAGAGGCCGTCGAGCAGCAGCGCATCAGACCCGGAGAGGGCATAGGCCGCCACGCCGGCAATAGCGATCGCCAGGCTGGCCCACACACCAAGCCGCAGGGCCCGCTGCTCGATCACCCCGGGATCCGCGGCGCTCGCTTCAGCTGCTGGGGCTTCCCCGGCCGCAATCACACGGTTCACGCAGTGCTCCTGCCGAGACTAGGCGTGGGCCACTGCAGGGCTGCCAATGGCTGCCGCCAGGTTGGCCAGGGCCCGATCGCGGTAAGCTCCGTAACGCTCGCGCTTGCCCTTGATGCGCTCGGGCAGCTCGGGTAGCAGGCCGAAATTGGGCGGCATCGGCTGGAACCGCTCGCTGGGCGCTTCAGCGATGAAGTGGGTGAGGGCGCCGATCATCGTGGTGGGCGGCAGGTTGATGGGTTCCAGGCCCCTGGCCAGCCTGGCGGCGTTGGTGCCGGCCAGCCAGCCGCCGGCCACCGCCGCCGCATAGCCCTCGGTGCCGGTGATCTGGCCCGCCGCCAGCAGCGTGGGGCGGCTGCGGAACTGCAGGGTGGCATCGAGGAGCTGGGGCGACTCCAGGAAGGTGTTGCGGTGCATCACTCCGAAGCGCACGAATTCAGCATTCTCCAGCCCTGGAATCAGCCGCAGCACGCGCTTCTGTTCACCCCACTTGAGGTTGGTCTGGAAGCCCACCAGGTTCCAGAGGCGGCCATCCTTGTCTTCCTGGCGCAGCTGCACCACCGCGTAGGCCCGGTTGGCGCGGCGCACCTCCCGGTCGTTCACATCGCCCCAGCGCGGATCCCACAGGCCGATCGGCTTGAGCGGGCCGTAGCGCATCGTGTCCTCGCCGCGGCGGGCCAGCTCCTCGATCGGCAGGCAGCCCTCGAAGAAGTGAGCGCTCTCCTGCTCGAAATCCTTGAGCTCGGCCTGCTCAGCCTTCAGGAGCTCCTGCCGAAAGGCCAGGAATTGATCCCGGTCCATGGGGCAGTTGATGTAGTCGGCGTCGCCCTTGTCGTAGCGGGAGGCGCGGAAGGCCACGGAGAGATCGATGCTCTCGCCCTCCACGATCGGGCTGGCGGCATCGAAGAAGTGGCAGTCGGCCCGGCCGGTGAAGGCGCGCAGCTGCTCCGCCAGGGGCTCGCTGGTGAGCGGACCGGTGGCCAGCACGGCGATCGTGCCGGGGCCCGGCAACTCGGTGTGCTCGCGTCGCTCCACCGTCACCAGTGGGTGCTGCTCGAGGGCAGCGGTGAGCGCGGCGCTGTAGCGGCCCCGGTCCACGGCCAGGGCTCCTCCCGCCGGCACGGCGTGTCGGTCGGCGGTGCTGATCACCAGGGAGCCGAGCCGGCGCAGCTCCTCCTGGAGCAGCCCGGCGGCCCGGTCGCTGCTGAGGGCGCCGAAGCTGTTGCTGCACACCAGCTCGGCGAATTCAGCGCTGTGGTGGGCGGGGGAGCGGCGCACCGGCCGCATCTCCACCAGCCGCACCCTCAGGCCAGCTTGCGCAATCTGCCAGGCGGCCTCAGTGCCGGCCAACCCGGCACCGATCACCAGCACCATCAGGCAGCCCGGCCGCGGCTGATGAACATCTGCAGCTGGCCCACGGCGGCGCGGCCGATATGGAACACGGCCCAGCTGGCGGCCAGAACGATCGGAGCGGCAACCAGCACGAGCCGAAGGTCCATGGTGAAGAGGAAAAACAGTGGCGTGATCCTACGGACCACAGGGCCGAATGCGTTGATGAAGGGGGCGGTTGCAGTGTTTGGCAATCATTGCGGCTGGCTGGAGCGGCTGGCATGGGCCATCGCCAGCTGGCGGTAGCGGCGGGCATGCTCGCGCTGGCCGGCGATCGCCTCCGGGCCCAGCTGGCGCTTTACGGTGGCCGGGGCACCCATCACCAGGGCACCGGCGGGCACGTCCTTGGTGACTACCGCGCCGGCCGCCACCAGGGCACCTTCGCCCACGGTGACGCCATTGAGCACCACCGCCCCGATGCCGATCAGGCAGCCGTCGTGCAGGGTGGCGCCATGCACGACGGCCCGGTGGCCGATGGTCACATCGGAACCGATGGTGACGGGCTGGCCGGGATCGCCGTGCAGCACGGCTCCGTCCTGCACGTTGCTGCCCTCGCCGATCACGATCGGGCACACATCGCCGCGGGCCACCGCCGTGGGCCACAGGCTGGCGCCGGCCGCCAGCCGCACATCACCGATCAGAACGGCCGTCGCCGCCACCCAGGCGTGCGGGTGCACCTGGGGCTCGGGCCAGCTTGCGGGCCAGGGATCGCTGCTCATCACCAGCTGCGCGGGAACCACCATTGTTTCGCCGGCGCCGGCCCTTGGAGCGGGGCACCGCTGGGTGATACGTTCGCAAGGTGTCCAACTGGCACGCGGGTCGCTAGCTCAGCGGTAGAGCACTCGGCTTTTAACCGATTGGTCCTGAGTTCGAATCTCAGGCGACCCATTCTTATCAGCACTGGGATTTG
>JBIIXY010000085.1:0-10352 GCA_044347105.1 Prochlorococcaceae cyanobacterium | reverse complement strand
ATCAGATTGCGCACGTCGGTGCCGGCGGTGGCGGAGCGCCCATTCGACAGGGCCATGTTGGAGAGCGGCACCACGGCGGCCATGGTTACCGCCATGATCACAGCAGCCACCAACACCTCCACCAGGGTGAAACCGGCGGGGCCCTGAACCAGCTGGGGCCGGGCGGCAGCGGGGCGGGAACGGTGGGTGGTCACGAGCTGGGTGCGCTGCGCTCTACGCCGCGGGTTCTGTAGCGACGAATCTGCAGGCCGAACATCTCATCAAGGCCACGGGTGAGATCATTCTCTTCAGGGTTGACCAGATGGTCCACATGATCAGTGACATAATCTATTCCGCAAGCCCAGATGGTGCCATAAACTGCATAGCGAGGGTCGCTGCTAGGAGTATGCGATATATTAAATACGATTCGCTCCCTGGGGGCCCAGATAGCCGCTCCTTCGATACTGGATCTCCCACTGATGGTCCATGTAGGGTTTGCGGGACATTCAGAGGCTGTTGGATCCCCGTAAATCCGCAGGCGGTTCCAGCGGGTTGAGTTCAAGCTGCGGGTTGGGGAGGTAGGGTTGGAGCTAAACTGAGAATTGACGATCCCAGAAGTGGATGATGGAGTAGATGATAAGCCAACAGTTCCTGCAGGCATGATGTACAGCACAACAGGCCGCGGACCGGTGTTCACCGTAAGCGTACGGTTGTTCAGGTTTATGCTCTCCAATCGACAGGCGACCACTTCTTCCTGTGACCCATTCGGCTTTGGGAGTAATGTATTGATGCAGCCTTGGATGGGAGCGGTGGCAGCAGTAGGAGAAGCAGTTGAATAGGGAAAGGTATTCAACTGGGAAGTAGTAAAAGTGGTATTAGTAATTGAGATTGGTGGTATTGAGCCTAAGTCTGCTGGAACCGGCGGGCTCGCGCCATACAGCGCCTGAAAACTGCTTTCGTCCAGCGGCTCCACACTGAGGCCGGGGTTGGCACTCTCGCAGGAGGCCAAGGATGGCTCAAAGCAGTGCAAGGCCAGCGGCGTATCTCCAGGGTCCCAGCGCCATCGATTCGTTCCATTATCTCTCACAATCCGAGAATTTCCACTAAACAGATTTGGTGGATCACCGGTGCCCAGAAAGGCCAGCGGTTGCGAGCAGGGGCCGTCGGCTCCAGTGCAGGTGGTCTCTGCCACCACAGTCACATCCCGCACCACCGTATGGCGGCCGATCACCACACCGTTCCGGAGCACCCGGCCTTCCACGGTGAGCCGGGCCGTGCCGCCATTGAGGTTGCCGAATGGGTTCGAGGCTCCACAAGGATTCACCGCATTGCTAGGCAGCAACGGCGGCACAAAGTCCAGGAGTTCGTACTCCACTTCCAGGTTGCCCACCGTGCGCGTTGCCGAGGTGATGTCGCCTGGATCACCAGGCGCCGCCGCCGTGTTGATGCCACAGGCGGTCCGGTCGTTCCCCGAGGTCTCCCAGTTGGCCAAGGGCGTCACCAGCAGGTGCTGGTAGGCCGGTTCATTCAACTGCTCCAGCAGGGTGTTGAGCCCCCACTCCGCCGCATCCACCACCTGCTCGGCGTCGCCGCCCCTGCTGGACGAGGTCTGGAAGTTGAGGCTGCCGGCCACGATCGTGAGCGCACCGAACAGCACCAGCGCCATCACCGCCAGGGCGGCAGCCAGCATCCCCCGCTCACCCTCCGGGGGCGGGCGCCGCCGCCCGGCAGAACGCTGAACAACCATGGGGCTAACTGGCCACACCTCAGCTTGGCACTCCCGGAATCCCTGTTACCAGCCCTCCCCTGGCATGCAAGAGCAGCAGCGCATCGCCAGCTGAACCGCCCTGATCCGCGAGCACCGAGCAAACCGCTGCTCACCAGCGCGCTTCACTCCATGGCGAACGCCACAAGAAGACGCTGCTCCAGCTGCTGCCCCGGCGCCAGATCCCTGCGCAGGCTGATCTCCAGCAGCCCTGGTCCGGGGCCCGATTGGGTGGTGAAACCCTCCGCCGCCAGGGCATCGAGCAGCACGCGGTGCTGGACCTGCCCCGCCGCCAGGTTCCCATCCAGCCCGTAGGCCGGCCCGCAGCGCAGCAGCACCCGCCCCCGCCAGATCGGCTCGCTCGCCGGTCCCTCGGAGTAGGTGATCAGGCCACTGGCGGTGCCCAGCTGCAGCACCACCCGTCGCCCCGTGAGCGAGCACTGGGGCCCCGCCGGCAGCAGCGGCTGATGGCCCGTGCGCACCCACTGGGCCTGCTGCAGCTCCTGGCGCAGCAGCTCCAGCGCCCTCTGTCCATGCTGGCGCTCGCGCAGGTGCCTGCCCAGCCGCTGCGAGGCCTGGGTGTCGAGCAGCAGCGCCTGCAGCAGCGCCCCGCTCACTACCCCCGCCAGCAGCAGGCTCACCAGCAGCTCCACCAGGCTGAAGCCGGCCTGGCGGATGCTGCGCCCCTGGCAGCCGTGGGGCCGCAATCGCCGGGCTCCCATCGGCCTCACAGCGTGGGGTCGGGCCGGCACTGGTTCGCCTGGGGCGAGCTCGCGGGGTCGGCGCCGTACTGCCCCAGCCGCAGCACCCCCAGCGGCAGCGACCACACCACGCAGCGGCGCAGCGGTGTGCCCGCCGCCGCCAGCACCACCGTGCCGCCGTCGATCAGCAACCCGTTGGCACTGAAGCGCAGCTGGGCCGGCAGGTTGTGCCGCAGCTCCACCTGGCTGTGCTCCGCCGCCAGCTGCTCCACCAGCCCGCCGGCCCCCTCCACCGCCAGGCTGGCCGATCGGCCCTGGCGCAGGGCCCGGTCGCGCTGGCGCTCGATCGCCAGCACCACCTCCCGGCTGGCCGCCTCCACCCGCATCCGCGCCAGCGCCCCCACTCCGCTGGGCCATGCGATCGCCGCCAGGATCGCCAGCAGCGCCACCGCCAGCAGCAGCTCCGCCAGGGTGAAGCCGGCGCTGGGGCCGGAGAGCTCTCGCTGGGATCTCTGGGCTCGGTTGGAAACCGCCATGGCCGAAGGGCAGCAACAACTCCAGGGTTGCCACCCCCCTGGCCACACCAGGGTCCCCAGTCCTTCAGGCGAACACCACGGCCGGATCGATCCGGCCGAGCCCCGGCAGGTCGCCGCTGAAGCCGCTGATATCGATCAGCAGGTCGTTGCGGGGGTTGAGGCCCGCCTTGCCGTTGTTGATCAGCAGGTAGGTGCCGGCGATCTGGGCATTGGTGGACACCACCACCGCGGCCTCGCGGCGCCCCAGGGCCTGGTTGCCCGCGCGGCGGCCGTCGGCATCGGCGAACACCGCCGCCGCCAGATCCTCCAGGGTGCTGGCCGTGCTGTTGTCGGCGGCGCGGCTGAAGCGGCGCGGCAGTCCCTGGGGCTGGCCCTTGCCGTTGAGCACGGCGATCCTGTCCTCACCGAGACGGTGATCGGTGATCCGGTCGGGGCTGGCGATCAGGGAATCGCCGAAGCGGAAGCCGAACCGGTCGGCCTTGCTGCCGCCGGTGAGCAGGTCGCGCCCGGCCCGGCCCTCGATCTCCTCCGCGCGCTTGGAGCCCTGGATGCGGTCGTTGCTGTCGGTGCCGATCAGGTTGTCGCGGGGGGCGATCGTGGCCCGGGCGGTGCTGCGGCCGAGCACAGCCCCCTTGGCCTTGTCCAGAGTGAGAGCAAAGCCCTTCTGCCCGTCTGAGGGCCGCACGCGCACGCTCACACTGCTGCTGGTTTCACCGGCGGCGAACGTCACCGTGCCGCTCGGCAGCTGCTTGCCGCGGAAGTCCCTGGCTGCCGCTGGGTTGTCACCCTGACCCCTCACGGCCCAGGCCACGCTGCTCTCGCCGCTGGTGTCGCCGCTGCGCGTCAGCGTGAAGCGGACGCTGTCGCGGCCCTGCTTGCTGCCGGCGCGCAGATCGATCCCCGCCGCGATCGCCACCACCGCATCCCCCAGCCCTGTCACCTCAGAACGACTGACACTCGACGTCGTCACCATCGACGACGCATCTCCTTTGGTGCTGATGGACGTTGAACTGCTGGTTGTGGCGGAGGGGGTGGTTGAAGACGGCGATTCCGTCATCGATTCACTCTGCCCTGCCTCCGGATTGGGATCGGCACCAGCACTCGTATCTGAGTCCTCAGATTCCGATTCCTCAACACCATCTGGCTCGGGTTCAGGATCCACTTCCGTTGCTGGTTCGTCCGGTTTTGCCGGGGGCCGGAAAGGATTGAGCAGCTCGTCCAGATTGGGAAGCGAC
This sequence comes from Prochlorococcaceae cyanobacterium, assembly GCA_044347105.1. Taxonomy (GTDB): domain Bacteria; phylum Cyanobacteriota; class Cyanobacteriia; order PCC-6307; family Cyanobiaceae; genus NIES-981. The sequence continues at coordinate 6,136 of JBIIXY010000085.1, read as the reverse complement.
CCGCTATTGGGTAGTGATCCGATTCCAGCAAGCGGGTCTGTCTGCAGGGCTTCCGGATTGAGATCGGTTCCACCAGTCTCAGCCGATGCTGGCGGCTGTTCCTGTCCAGCTGCCAGGATCTCCACACTGTCCAGCTCGGGCTCCGGTTCCAGATCGGTTGCCTGTTCTTCTGGGGGCAGGAATGAATCGACAGGGTCTTCCTGATTGGGGAGCGAAACGATGTCCCCAATCCCTCCCGTCTGCTCTGCGTCCGGATTGGGATTGGCTTCAGCATTCGCGTCCTTCTCTTCTGGTTCAGGCTCCAGCCCAACCAGCCCCACTGGCTCAGCCAGGGATGGCTCCGGCACCTCAACCATGTCCGGCTCGGACTCGAAGCCCTGATCCGCAACCGGTTCTGCAGCTTGCAGGAAGGAATTGGCCAGGTTGTCCTGACTGAGAAGCGAACCGATTGAACCGAGATTGAACACCCAGAAGTTGAACACCGTCGACAGGAACCCAAAAGACAAACTCAGGCTGTTGACGGTTCAGATCGCCGGCGGGGGCAGATGCGCTGCAGATGGGTTGCACAGCCCGTAGGCTGCAGGGTCGTACCAGCGCTCGCGTTCAGGGCCTTCGCTGGCCTGGAGCCGCAGCAGCACCCCCTCCCCCTGGCGCTGCAAACCCGGCAGTTGGCTCACCAGCCAGTCGGCGGCCGCGTCGCAATCGGCGGCCACCGGTGTGCCAGCCAGCCGCTGCAGCTCGGCCTGCACCCGCAGCAGCTGCGCCTCCTGCGCCTGCTGACGCTCCAGCCGCTGGGCGCTGGCCTGGCTCCAGCGGCTGCCCGATGCCCACACCTGCAGCGAGGCGCTGGCGCTGATCACCAGCAGGGAGGCGGCCACCAGGATCTCGGTGAGGGTCATGGCTGCAACTGGCGCAGGCCCAGCTCCCGCAGCCCCACCAGCTGGGGCGGACCCTCCGCATCCGCCCGCCGCCAGTGCAGGGCGAACGCGGCGGCGGCATCGTTGCCCTGCTGCAGCAGCAGTTCGGCCCGCCCCTCCTGGGCCTGGTCGCCCAGGTCGGGCCGGTAGGCGCGCAGGCCCTGGCGCAGCGCCGCCAGCTCGTCGGCCGTGGCGCAGCCGGCCGCCGCCCAGGCCCCATCCGCCAGCGCCAGCAGGCAGGGGTGCCGGCGCTGCAGCCGGCCGGCGAGGCGCTGGGCCGCCGTCATCAGCAGGTCTTCCTGCTGGCGGCGGCGCTGTTGCACGGCCTGCAGGCTGCCCTCCTGCAGCGCCAGCGCCTGCAGCGACAGGCTGCTGAGCAGCAGCAGCAACGACACACTCCAGGCCAGCGGCAACATCGCAACAGCTCGGGCAACAGGATCACAACCTCAGGGTTGCCACCGCTGCAGCGTCAGTGATTCAGGCGCAGCCACCGGCCTCGATGCTCCGCGCCCTGCAGGAGCTGGGCATTCCCGTGTTGCAGAGCTACCACATCCAGCGGCCGATGCGGCCGGCAGCCCTGCTGGAGGCAGCCGGCAAGGCGGCGTGAGCTGTGCCCTCAGCCGCCGCGGCGCTCGTACAGCGCGAACGGCTCGAAGCTGACTGAGATGCCGAACTCCTCGGCAAACTCCAGCACTCGGCACCAGGCCCGGTGCTGGCGCAGAATCACCGGCGCACTGGCCTGCTGCAGGGTGAGCTCCACCAGCGGCCAGCCCACCGAGGCCTGCACGCCATCCTCCTGGTAGAGGGGCACCACGTCCAGGGCGCCCACCAGGATGCGCTGACGGCTGGCCTCCCACTGGAAGGGCAGCTCGTAGCGCTCCAGCAGGTCGGCGGCCAGCGCCCAGCTGCGGCCTTGCTCATCGATCTCGGTGGCCAGCGGCAAGCCGCGGGCCTGGATGCTGCCGGCGCGGCGGAACTGCAGGGGAGCCGGCGCCGGGGCATCCACCTCCCGCAGGATCTGGCGCACCCGCTCGCGCAGCTGCTCGCCGCCGCTCGGCGGACCGCCCCTCTCCAGCTGCATAAGGTCCCAGCGCTCGCCCGTGCCGCCCCAGGCCACCGGCCCGTAGTTGTCGTGCATCACCCGGCCATCGCGGTTGGCCGCCGCCTCGGCATGGGTCATCAGCCGCTGGATCGTGATCTGCTCCGCCCCCCAGCCCCAGCTGCAGGCCACGGCGGCAGCCTCCTGGCAGAGCGCCTCCAGCTGCGCTGCGGTGGGCGGAACCGTCCAGGGATCGCTGCGGCCGCCCATGCAGGCGCAGCTGATGCCGATGCTGTTGGCGTTGCGCCGCCAGGTGTGGGCCGGCAGGTCCACGGCATAGCTGTGCAGCCGGTGCACGTGACCATCGCCGTTGATGATCGAGTGATACAGGCCGCTGCGCACCCAGCTGTAGTGGGTGGCCGTCCAGTGCAGATAGATGGTGGCGGGCATCGCCGCTGATTCGGCAATGCGCTTTCAGTAGCCAAGGAGGGGGCGACTGGCAAGCGCCGGCCATCGTGCACACACAAACCCGTGATGCCCCGGGTCCTGCATCAACGATTCCGATGGCCAATCTCACCCTTGTTATCGCCTGGGCCCCGGCCGCACGATTGGCATGCTTGAGCTGATCAATCCCCTGATCCATCCGCCCTACTGGTTCAGCTTGAGCACGGCCATGAAGGCCTCCTGGGGCACCTCCACCCGGCCCATGGCCTTCATCCGCTTCTTGCCCTTGGCCTGCTTCTGCAGCAGTTTCTTCTTGCGGCTGATGTCGCCGCCGTAGCACTTGGCGAGCACATCCTTGCGCATGGCGCTGATGCTCTCGGAGGCGATCACCCGGCTGCCGATGGCGGCCTGGATCGGAATCTTGAACTGCTGGCGAGGGATCAGCTCCTTGAGCTTCTCCACCAGCCCCTTGCCCACGTTGTAGGCCTTGTCGCGGTGCACGATCGTGGTGAGCGGATCGGCCTTCTCGCTGTTGATCAGCACATCGAGGCGAACCAGATCATTCTTGCGATAGCCGATCAGGTGGTATTCCATCGAGGCGTAACCCTTGGTGCGGCTCTTCATCTGGTCGAAGAAGTCGGTCACCACCTCGGCCAGGGGCACCTCGTAGTGCAGCGTCACCCGGTCGGTGGTGATGTATTTCATATCGATGAATTCACCGCGCCGCTCCTGGCACAGCTCCATCAACGTGCCGTTGTAGGTGTTGGGCGTGTAGATCTCGAGCTTCACATAGGGCTCTTCGATCGATTCACGTTTCTGCGGATCCGGCAGCGTGGCCGGGTTGTCCACCATCAGGGTGGTGCCATCCAGCATGTTCACCTGATAGATCACCGACGGCGCGGTGACGATCAGATCGAGGTTGTATTCGCGCTCCAACCTCTCCTGCACGATCTCCATGTGCAGCAGCCCCAGAAAGCCGCAGCGGAAGCCGAAGCCCATGGCGCTGCTGGTTTCCGGCTCGTATTTCAGTGCCGCATCGCTGAGCTGGAGCTTGTCGAGGGCATCGCGCAGGTCGGGGTACTGGTCGGCGTCGGTGGGGAACAGCCCGCAGAACACCATCGGCTTGGCCTCGGTGTAACCCGGCAGCGGCTCGGCCGCCGGGGCGTTCATCAGCGTGATCGTGTCGCCCACCCGGGCATCGGCCACGGCCTTGATCGAGGCCGCCAGGTAGCCCACCTCACCGGCGTGCAGGGAATCCACCTGGCGCTGGTCGGGCGCCATCACACCCACTTCGTCGAGTTCGTAGGTCTTGCCACTGGCCATCAGCAGCACCTTGTCCTTGCGGCTGATCGTGCCGCTGATCACCCGGAAATACACGATCACCCCCCGGTAGGGGTCGTAGTACGAATCGAAGATCAGCGCCTTGAGCGGCTCGCTCACCAGGTCGGCCGGCGGCGGCACCCGGTCGACCACCGCCTGCAGGATCTCCGGCACGCCCAGGCCTGTTTTGGCGGAGCAGGCGATCGCCCGGGAGCAATCCAGGCCGATGATCGCCTCGATCTCCTCCTTGATCCGCTCCGGATCGGCCCCTGGCAGGTCGATCTTGTTGAGCACCGGAATGATCTCCAGATCGTTCTCCAGCGCCAGATACACATTGGCCAGCGTCTGCGCTTCCACCCCCTGGCTGGCATCCACCACCAGCAGCGCCCCCTCACAGGCCTGCAGGGAACGGCTCACCTCATAGGAGAAGTCCACATGGCCGGGGGTGTCGATCAGGTTGAGCACATAGCTCTGGCCATCGGCCGCCTGATACTCCATGCGCGCGGCCTGCAGTTTGATCGTGATGCCCCGCTCGCGCTCGAGCTCCATGTTGTCGAGAAACTGCTCCTGCATGTCACGGGCCGCAACCGTGCCCGTGTCCTGCAGGAGCCGGTCGGCCAGGGTTGATTTGCCGTGGTCGATATGGGCGATGATGCAGAAGTTGCGGATCCGGGATACGGGTGCGTCGGTCATGCGCTGGGGGAGGCGCTACCGCGGCAGGGTGCCGGCGGCAGCTGGGAACTGAATCCTAGGCAGCCAGGTCCGGGCTCTTGCCCGGGCGGCATAATTCCCAGCACGCAGTTCTGCCAGGACCGCTTTGCCCATCCGCCGAGCAGGCAAACCAGGTTCCGAGCGTCGGCGCCTGGCGGATAGAGAGGAGGGCCAGCGGCTGGTTTTCGCCGGAGCCCAGGACTATGCCCGCCGCTCCCGCAAGATCCGCGAGGGGCGCAACGCCTGTTACGAGCAGTCGGTGATCGGCCGCTCCCGCTACATCCTGCGCAGTGCCGACGGCGGCCTGATCATGCGCGTGCCCCTGGTGCAGGCCCGCGAGATGCTGCGCTTCCGCCGCGCCCTGGCCCGCGAGCTGCTCAAGGACCTCAAGCAGGATGTGCTCAAGGAGAGCACCCTGGATGTGGAGCGGCGCCAGATCCGCGTGCAGCCCGAGCGCCTGCGGGCCCTGGCCTGGGCGATCGGCACCGGCAAGCGTTTTCCCTACGAGGAGGGGATGAAGCGACGCCGCTGGATCCTGCTGGGCCTGCTGCTCTGCGGCCTGGTGCCGGGTGTGATCTTCTACTACCGGCTCGTTCTGCCCAGCAGGCAGCGGTACCAGGCCGACCTCAAGGCCCTGGTGGAGCGCTGGCATATGCAGGGGAAGCCCGATCCGCCCCACAGCTTCTTCCTGCTCTACGACCTGGAGTAGCACCGATGCCGCCCCACAGCGGTTTCTCCCTGCCCGAGCTGGTGATCAGCCAGGACGATCAACGCCCGGCTGCAGGGGCCTGTGCGAGGAAACCGAAAGCATCAATCACTGGGGCGCCAGCAGGAGCGACATCGTGAACTTCTCCTACAACCGCGCCACCTACACCCTCTCCGCCCCCTTGCTCTGAACAGTGGAGGGAATCCCCGGTGCCGTGATCGTGAATGGCGAGCTGCTGATCTTCAGCTACCAGGAACTGCCCCTGCGCTGAAGGCCTATTTCAGAATGTGGTTTGCGCATAGTGTGCATGTCCAGATCAGGCCCAGGCGATGAGCCCATCCCCCCGGCCCCATGGGTCTGGCAATGCCAGCCCTGAACAGTCAAGCCCTGATCAGCCGCAGGACGAGCGCCGCCGCATCAACCGCGCGGATGGCCAGCGCCTGCTGTTCGGCGCCGCCCAGGACTTCGCCCGCCAGCAAGGCAGCCTGACCGAGGGCGACCGCGCCTCCTTTGAATGCTCGGTGCTGGGGCGCCACAGCTATACCCTGCGCGACGAGAACGACGAGCTGATCACCCGGGTGGCCCTCTCGGATGCTCGCGCCATGCTGCGCTTCCGCCGCGAGCTGGCCCGCCAGATCATGGCGGATGCCAAGGTGCAGCCCCGCAGCGAAAAGGGCCAGCCCTTGGACCGGCGCATGGTGAAGCTGCAGAAGGCCGAGGTGCGGGCCCTGAGCTGGGCGATCGGCTCCGGCCGCCGCTTTCCCTTCCCGCCCGATGAGAATCGCCAGGGGTTGATCACCCTGGCACTGCTGCTCTGCTGCCTGATCCCGGGGCTCGTTTATTACGTGCGCGTGGTGCTGCGCAACCGCGAGGAATACCAGACCAACCTCAACGAACTGGTGAGTCGCTGGCGCCTGGTGGGCCAGCCCGACCCGCCGGCCAGCTTCTTCGCCCACTACGACCTCACCTGAGGGTGGTGTTCCTAGGATTGGCCCTATC
>JBIIXY010000179.1:0-3174 GCA_044347105.1 Prochlorococcaceae cyanobacterium | reverse complement strand
GGACGGCGGCGGCGGTGGCCGGGGTGAGCTTCTCGCTGGCCAAAGGCGAACTGCTGGCCCTGCTCGGCCCCTCCGGCTGCGGCAAGACCACCACGCTGCGCCTGATCGCCGGCTTCGAGCAGGCCGACGGAGGCGTGGTGCGCCTCAATGGTGAGGAGATCACCCACTGGCCGCCGGAGCAGCGCGGTTTCGGCCTGGTGTTCCAGGACTACGCCCTCTTCCCCCATCTCACCGTGGCGGCCAACGTGGGTTTCGGGCTTCATCGCCTGCCCCGCGGCCAGGCGCGCACCCGGGTGGAGGAGATGCTCGAGCTGGTGGGGTTGGCCCATCTGGGCAAGCGCTATCCCCACGAGCTTTCCGGCGGCCAGCAGCAACGGGTGGCTCTGGCCCGCACCCTGGCACCGGCTCCGGCCCTGGTGCTGCTGGATGAGCCCTTCTCCAACCTGGATGCCGCCATGCGCGTGCAGATGCGCCAGGAGGTGCGCCAGCTGCTCCATCACACCAACACCGCCGCCATCCTGGTCACCCACGACCAGGAGGAAGCGATGGTGATGGCCGATCGCCTTGCTCTGATGGAGCAGGGCCGGCTGGTGCAGATCGGCCAGGCCGATGCCATCTACCGTCAGCCGGCCACCGCCTTCGTGGCTCACTTCCTGGGCCGCGCCAACGTGCTCGAAGGCACGGCCCACGGCGAACGGGTGGACACGATCCTGGGGGCCCTGCCGCTGCTGGAGCCCGCCCAGGGCTACACCCAGGTGGCGGTGCGTCCGGAGCAGATCCGGCTGGTGGCCGATCCCGCCGCCGCGGCCACCGTGGAGGTGCGCGAATTCCGCGGCCACGACCAGCTCTACACGGTGCGCCTGGGCGACGAGGCCCTCACGGTGATCACCCCAGCCCAGCCGTGCCTGGAGGAAGGCTGCCGGGTGCAGCTGCAGGTGCAGGACCGGGTGGTGGCCCTGGCCGCCTGAGGCTCATCAGCAGCGCCAGCAGGAAGCCCGTGAACTGCACGATCACCACGCAGGGGCCGGAGGGCAGGTTGGTGAGGCCGGAGCCGAGCAGGCCCACCAGGGCGCACAGGCCGCCGAGCAGTGACGCTCCCAGCACATAAAGGGATAAGCGCCGGCTCACCAGGCGGCTGGCACAGGCCGGAATCACCACGAAGGCGCTGATCAGCAGCACCCCCACCGCCTTCACCGACACCGCCACCACCACCCCCAGCAGGATGATGAAGGCCAGACGATGGGCGTTCACGCGCACGCCGAAGGCTCCGGCCAGGTCGTCGTCGAGGGTGAGCAGCACCTGGGCCCGCAGGCTCACGATCACATAGCCCGTGGCCACCACCAGCAGGCCGCCGATCACCCACAGATCGCTCCAGCTGATGCCGAGGATGTCGCCGAACAGCAGCTGCTGGATGCCGCCCCGGTAGCTCTCCACCAGGCTCAGGGCCACCACGGCGAAGGCCAGGGAGCTGGAATACACGATGTTCAGCAGGGCGTCGGCGGGCAGGCGGCTGCGCTGCACCAGCTGATTCACCAGCAGGGCGAACAGCACCGCGAAGGGGATCAGCACCAGGGTGGGGTTGAGATTGAGCAGCACGGCGATACTCACCCCGAGCAGGGCCGAGTGGCCGAGGGCATCACTGAAGAACGACAGCTGGCGCAGCACCGCGAAGCTGCCCAGCAGCCCGCCCAGGCAGCCGGTGAGCAGGCCGCCGACCAGGGCCCGTTGCATGAACGGTTGCTGCAGGGCGGCCTGCAGGGCGTCGACGCCGCTCATGGCGCCAGGGGGGAATGGCGATGGTGATGGTGATGGCGGTAGGCCACGTAGCCGGGGCCGTACAGCTCGGCCAGGCGCTGGGGGCTGAGGGCGTGTTCGGGGCTGCCGCTGCAGCGCAGGCGGCGGTTGAGGCAGAGCACCTGGTCGCAGCTGCGCCGCACCATCTCCAGGTCGTGCGACACCTGCAGCACAGTCCAGCCCTCCTGGCGGCGCAGCTCCAGCAGCAGCAGCTGGAAGCGCTCGCTGGAGGGGCCATCCAGCCCCGCCTGAGCCTCATCAAGCACCAGCAGCAGCCGCGGCCGCACCACACAGAAGGCGAGCTGCACCCGCTTCCACTGGCCGCCGGAGAGTTCGCTGATCAGGCGGCTGGCAAGCGCGCCGCAGTGGGTGCGCTCCAGGGCCCGGGCCACCGCCTGGTGGCGGCGGCGGCGCTCCCCCTGCCAGGGCCAGCGCGGGCCGGCCGGATCGAAGCCGAAGCCCACGAAGTCGGCCACGGTGAGCGGGAAGCGCCCCCGCACCGCCAGGGTCTGAGGCAGGTAGGCCAGCTGACTGCGAATGGCGCCGGGCCACTGGCCCTGGGGGCCGAGGGGCTGGCCCAGCAGGCGCACCGCGCCGCTTTGGCGGGGCAACAGGCCGAGCAGGGCCGCCACCAGGGTGCTCTTGCCGGCGCCGTTGGGCCCCACCAGGGCGGTGTCGCTCTCCGCCGGCAGCTGAAAGCTCACGTCCTCCACCACGGGCACGCCGTCGCGGCTGACCCGCAGCTTCTCCACCTCCAGCACCAACTCAGCCATGGGCGCCCCGCTCAGCCACAGGCACTCTGCTCATGCTGCCAATCTTCAGCCACCGAACGCCCCCACCAGATTGTCCACGTTGCGGCGCATCACCTTGAAATAGCTGCCCGGGTCGCGGGCCTGATCCTCGCTGCCGGTTTCCAGGGGATCGAACACGCTGATGCGGATGCCCAGGTCTGACGCCAGCGTATTGAAGGAGCGGCCGCCCTCCTGGGGCTCGCTGAGCAGGGCCCGCAGCTGGCTGGCCTTCACCCGCTCGGCCACCCGGCGCAGGTCGGCCGGGGAGGGATTGATCTCCGGCACATCCACCAGAAACTCAGCCTTGAGGGCATAGCGCTCGGCGAAGTAGGGCGCCACGTCGTGGAACGCCACGAAGGTCTTGCCGGCATAGGGCCGCAGCCGGTCGGCGGTGGTGGCGTGGAGCTGGCGCAGTTCGGCGATGGTGGCCTCGGCGTTGCGGCGGTAGCCATCGGCGCAGCTGGGATCGGCCTTGATCAAGCCATCGCGGATGGTTTCCACCTGCTGCATAGCCCGCAGCGGATCGAGCCAGATGTGGGGATTCACCGGGCCATGGCTGTGGCCGTGATCGTGAGCGTGGCCCTGCTCG
>JBIIXY010000178.1:0-3187 GCA_044347105.1 Prochlorococcaceae cyanobacterium | reverse complement strand
GGGGGCGTCGGCTGCCTCCACAAATGCCACGGCCGCGTTGGAGTGGATCTCCGGGGTGAGCAACGCCAGCAGCACGCAGGTGTCGAGATAGAGCATCAGGGCTCCGCCTCATCGCGCAGCTCGCGCAGGGTGTCGACGGCGCTGCTGGCCTGAACGGGGAGCGAGGCGCGCAGGGCCTGGAGGCTCGGCAGCAGATCGCGCACCGCCCGCCGGGGCACCAGCTCGGCGACGGCCCTGCCGCGCCGGGTGATCAGCACGGGCTCGCCGTTCTCCACGGCATCGAGAAGGCTGGAGAGCTGCGCCTTGGCTTCCGCCACGGTGACCTGCCGCATGCCGTTGACCTACTCGATGACCAACCCTAGGCAGGCTGGGTGCTGTGGTCTGCCGCAGCGGCAGACCGACAAATGCTGCATAACCCCGCCACATTTGGCTTCCAGCCCTTGGCGGCCCCGCTTGACCAATCAGCTGAACAAAACCGCCACGGTTGCAGGAGTCCATGGGTGCGGCAACGCCGCTCCGTAGGGCTGTCAACCGATCGATCACCGGACTAACGTGATGTAAGTCCGGAAGTGCACCGCTGCCATGACTGCTTCCCCTTATCGCGTCACCCCGGCCCGCATCGGCAATTCCTCCGGCCTGCGGCTGCCGGCGGCCTTCTACCGGGACCATCCCCAGTTCGCGGGCGCCGCGGGCCAGGTGGAGGTGCTGAACGACACCACGCTGTTGCTGCGCCTGGAGACAGAAGAGCAGCAACCGGGCGATGCCGACGAGGACAGCCTGATGCTGGGCCTCTTCCTTGATTTCCTCAGCCGTCAGGCGCTCACCGCCCAGCAGGGCCCCGTGCCCTACACCGAGGCCATGGCCGCAGAAGACGAGGAGCTGCTGGCTGGCGTGGTGGTTGACAGCGGGGCATGAGTCCGCCGTTGGTGCGTCACGGTTGGGAGATTGCCTTCCAGCCCCAGTTGTTCGCCAGGCAGTACGCCGAGCTCAAAGCCGAGGTGAAGCGGCTCAAGCAGGAGCTGGAACCCCAGGCCTTTGTTCAGCACCCCCAGGTGAAGCTGCTGGCGGCGGTGATGGAGGGGATCAAGGAGCGGATCGCCGCCGATCCCTACGCCAGCCGCTTTGCTCTCACGGGCCCCCTGCGCCGTTACGGACGGCTCAAGGGGCTGGGTCTGCCCGATCGCTACCGGCTGTTCTTTCGGGCGTTTGAGGCGGAGGGTCGGCGCCTGCTGCTGATCCTCTGGCTCGGCTACCCGCGGAAGGACGGCGATCGCAACGACTGCTATGCCGTGTTCACGCGGATGGTGCAGCGCGGCGAGTTGCCGGAGGACTGGGACAGCCTGCAGCGTGAGCGCGACGCCAGCTGAGTGGCCTGGGGACCGCGCAGGTGCTCCAATCCTCGCGACACCACCAAGAAGCGCCAAGTCCAGTACGTTTTCACGTACGGAGAGGAGAGCGGTCATGGCCACGGTGTCTGCCACGGAAGCCCGCAAGCGCTTGTATGCGCTGATCGATGAGGTGGGCGCTTCGCACGAGCCTGTGCAGATCACCGGCAAGCGCGGCAACGCCGTGCTGCTCTCGGAAGAGGATTGGCGTGCCATCCAGGAGACGCTGCATCTGGTGTCGATGCCAGGGATGCGTGAATCGATTCTGGAAGGGATGGCCGCGGATGTGTCTGAGCTGAGCAGCGAACCCGGCTGGTGAGCTGGACGATTCTGTTCACCAAGCAGGCCCAGAAAGACGCCCGCAAGCTCGCCTCAGCGTCACCTGCCCTGAAGCTGAGGGCCCAGGCCCTGCTGGAGCTGTTAGCCAGCGATCCCTATGCCCAGCCACCGCCGTACGAAAGCCTCGTGGGAGACCTGCGCGGCGCCTGCTCAAGGCGGATCAACATCCAACACCGCCTTGTTTACCAGGTGGTTGAAGAACAGCGCATCGTGAAGGTGTTGCGGCTCTGGACGCACGATGAATAGCCGTTGCTGGCTTCCTGCGGCGCAGGCAGGAGTGACAGCGGGTGGCATTGGTGTGGTGGGGACCCTGCCCGCCCCGGGATGCCGCCGGCCTTCGATGACGACCCCCACTCCACCGCCCGGCGGCAGCGCACCGCCCCCGCTTCCGCCAGACTCAACAGATCTGTTCCTGCAGGCTGGCCTCGGCCCCCTCGGGCTGGATCGCCTTGGTGCCACCGAGGCGGTCGGCGGCCTTGCCATCGGCCTGATCGCTCTGTTCTCCTCCTATGACCACATCGCCTTCGCCGGGCGCAACGTCGCCATCCCCCAACAGTGGGGCATCTCCTTCATCGCTGCCTCGGTGGCGATCATTGTTATCGATGCTCAATTGGCGTCGCGATCCCGGTTACGAGCAGCGCAAGATGCTCAACGAGCTGCGCATCAGGCAGATCGAGAACGAAACCGAGCAGCTGAGGCAAGAGAACGCCAGAGGCAGGCAACTGCTCGCCTCGATCGATGTGCTCTGCTTTCCGCCCGAGTGCTCCTCGACCCATCCGAATCCAACCGAGCCCGACTCCAGGCCTTCCTCGCTCTGATCAGCCAGCCGCCGCCGGAGCCATGACCACCACCACCCAGCCGCAGACGCCCCAGCACTTCGGTCTGCCCGAATCGGCGATTCAGGCCATCCAGCAGGTGCTGGCCGCCCATCCGGAAGTGGAGCAGGCAATTGTGTATGGCTCCCGCGCCATGGGTCGCCAGCGCCCCGCCTCCGACATCGACCTCACCCTGATCGGTGCGGCGATCGACTTCGGCACCCTGGCCCGGATCGAGGCCGAGCTGGATGATCTGCTGCTGCCCTGGATGATCGATCTGTCGCGCCTGGCCGATCTGAGCCATCCGCCGCTGCTGGCCCACGTTGAGCGGGTGGGGCAGGTGCTCTATCGCCGCGGCGATGGGCCAGGCTGAACCGAAGCGGCACGTCCATGCTCGGCGCGAGCATTGGCAACTACCAGGTGCTGGCACCGGCATCCACTGGCCTGACCTGGATGAAGATCTCAGCGTTGAAGGACTGCATCGACACACCAGGGAGCCTCTCAACCGTACGATTCATCGTATGATCAAGCGCACGCAGGTGATGCCGATGGAGACGATCTCCGCCAACGAGCTGAAGACGGCCGGGATTGGCGCCATTGCCAGGGCGCTCGACCGCGAGCCGGAGGTGGGGCTGAGCGTGCGGGGCC
>JBIIXY010000177.1:0-3220 GCA_044347105.1 Prochlorococcaceae cyanobacterium | reverse complement strand
CCCAGTTCAAAGTCCTGAATCTGCAGAGTCCCTGCGCTGCCGTGGTCGGGTGAATCAATCAGGAAGGTGTCCCGTTCCTGGTCCACCAGGGCCGTGAAGGGGTCGAGGCCGAAGGCGGCGGCGCCGGAGAACCATTGGCCGCCGATGATTTGATCCCCGATCGGGCGTAGGAAGAAGGTGTCGGCGCCTTCGCCTCCCACCAGCCGGTTGCCGCCCTGGCTGTCGGTATTGAACAGCTCGTCGCTGCCGCCGCCGGCATCGATCAGGGAGCCCACCCCGGCGAAGATGCGGTCGCCGGCTTCCGAGCCCAGCACCGACACGTCGGCCAGCTGAACGCCGCCTCGGGGCAGGCTGGCGAAGTCGGCGGGGTTGAGCAGGGTCTGATCACCTGCTGCGTCGACCGCCAGGCCGAACACCAGATCCAGCTCGCGCCAGTTTGGTTGCCAGCTGATCTCCGCTGTGGCCTCGGGTTCGAGGCTGAGGCTGAGGTCGCTGGCGGCGATCACGCTCTCACTGGCCCATTGGGGCAGACCGGAGAAGGAATCCACCCCATCAAGGAACACAAAGGTGCCGACCGCCTCATCCGTGCTGACGGTGAGATCGAGGAAGCCGCGCCGGTTCACATCGGCAGACTTCAGTCCGTCCACATAGCCCGTGAACAGGCCATCGAGGCCATCCACAGCCGGGTAGAACGCACGGATGTAGGCATCGGCGCCGGGAAGAATCCGTTCAAGGCCAGGTGAGGTGACGCCCGGGGTGCCGAATTCCACGCCCGCCAGCGTGCCGGCGGGCTGGGTGCCTGGGCTCATGGTGTCGAGCACGCCAGCCCAGGCGTTGTGGGTGTCGCCGGCGAGGCTGATCAAGCGCTTGCCGAGGGCCAGGGCGCTCTGCAGGATCGTCTCCCGCTCCACGCCATAGCCGTCCCAGGCATCGAGGTTGTAGGGGATTTTGCCAGCTTCGGCGAACAAGGCCTGCTCCGCAGGCGTGAGATCGGCAAAGACGGTGCCGGTGGCCAGCTTTTGCAAGGGTGCGGCGTACTTGTCAAGCAGGCTGGGATCACCAGGGTTGAACAGCAGCTCGGCGGGAACGGCCATGCTCTGCATCAAGATCTGCTGGCCCAGCACCTGCCAGGCGGCGGTGGAGGTGGCCATCTGCTGCTGCAGCCAGGCCAGCTGGCTGTCGCCGATCAGGTCGCGGTTGGGATCACCCCAGGCCTGCTGCACGGTGGCGAGCACCTGCTGCGGAGTGGCCGTACCGGGAGCGGGGTATGCCAGCTGCTCATCCCTTGCCGTCAGGCGGGTTTCGAGCATGTGCAGGGCCAGCACATCGCCGAAGTTGAAGGAGCGGTAGCCCTGGCTGAGCGGAGAGAGGGCGGTGGCGCCATCGCTCGCCTGGCGCTGGCCGGGGTCGCGGATCGGCAGCCACTCGTAGTACGCCTTGAGGGCGGCGTCGCGGCGGGTGATCCAGTCGCCTTCCGTGGCGCTCTGGTGGTTCTGGGCTCCGCCGAACCAGCTGTTGTTCGCTGTTTCGTGGTCGTCCCAGATGGCGATCAGGGGCGCGGCTGCGCGCAGGGCCTGGAGGTTGGTATCGGTGTGGTATTGGGCGTAACGCAGGCGGTAGTCGTCGAGGTTGACGATCTCGCGGTCGGGCAGGAAGCCCCGGTCTCCTGCGGCGTCTTCGGCGTCGCTGTATCCCCCGGGGCCGTATTCATAGATGTAGTCGCCGAGATGCAGGAGCGCGTCGTAGGGGTTGACGGCGTGGATCGCGGCGGCGCGACCGTAGGCGGCGAACTGTTCGGCGGCGGGGAAGTTGGCGCAAGAGAACACCGCCAGCCGCACCGGATCGCTGCCCACCGGCAGGGTCTTGGTCTGGCCCACGGTGGAGGCCTCACCGCCAGCCAGGAATCGGTAGTAGTAGCTCGTGTCTGGGGTGAGACCTTCGGCTTCCACCTTCACGGTCCAGTCGCGGCCGGCGCTGGTGGTGAAGCTGCCGCTGTCTTGGATCGAGTCGGGCGCAAAGTCGGCGCTGCTGGCGATCTGCCACTGCACATCCACCAGGCCGGCAAACTCCGCAGGTGGGGTGATGCGGGTCCAGAGGATCACCGAATCGCTGTAGGGGTCACCGGAGGCCACGCCGTGGCTGAAGCTGAGCCCAGCTGGAATGGCCCGTCCAAGTTGCAGATCGAGCAGGAGGGGGTCGTGGTCGGAGGTGCGGTAAGGATCCGGCGCGAAGAAATCGCGAACCGCCGCATTGCCGTTGCTATTGGTGTCGCGGTTGTAGTCGCGGAAGGCGCCTTCGGCGGCGTTGATGCTCCAGTCGCGGGAGGCAGTGGCCTGGGGCACGAGCGAGGGCGAGATCAGCATGTGATCCAGGGCGCCGCTCATGTCCACCGGATTGAAGAAGGCGTAGCTCGATGGCGGTTCGGCGGTGAAGCTCGGCAGGGCGTTGCGATAGCCCGCCGCTTCAAACACCTGGATGGGATCTTCCTTGGCGTAGGCGTTGAGATCACCGAGCACCACCCAGTCGGCATCGCCGCTGCCGGTGGGATCGCTGTTGATCCAGCTCAGCAACTCGGCGGCAGCCGCGGTGCGGGTGGCGTTGAAGGCCGACTGACCATCGCGCTGGTCGAGATCGGCGCCGGTGGCATCGGTCGCCCCCTTCGACTTGAAGTGGTTGACCACCACATTCACCGTTTCGCCGCTGGCCAGATCGCGGAAGGTCTGGGCCAGGGCCGGCCGGTTCTTCGGGGTGCCGCTGGCGAGGGGATCGGTGAAGGTGGCCTCATCCAGCACCTGGGCCGTGCCGTTTGGCGCCACGGCCAGGTTGTTGTAGATCAGGCCCACCTTGATGGCATCGCTGCCGATCAGGCCGGTGGGCACATAGCTGAAGGCGCGGCCCGAGCCGCTGGGCTGGGCGTCGTTGAGCCGCTGCACGATCGTCGCCAGGGTGGCGTCGTCGGCGTCGTTTTCCAGCTCCATCAGGCCGATCACATCGGCATGCAGGCCCACCAGGGCGGCGGTGAGCTTGCTGAGTTGGCGCTCCAGTTCTTCGGCCGTGTTGGCGCCGCGTGGGGCCTGGCCTGTGTCGGTAAGAGCGCCGCTGGTGTTGAGGGTGGTGAAGGTGTTGAGCACGTTGAAGCTGGCCAGCCGCAGCTGGCCGGCCGCCGGGGCTGCGGGTGCCTCAGGTCTGGGGTTTTCGCTGACGAAGCTCAGCGTCGCGG
>JBIIXY010000082.1:0-10539 GCA_044347105.1 Prochlorococcaceae cyanobacterium | reverse complement strand
CCCATCCGCTGGGAGGAACCCTTCGGCATCGTGATGGTGGAGGCCCTGGCCTGCGGCACGCCGGTGATCGCCACCCGCCGCGCCTCCACCCCCGAGGTGATCGAGCACGGCCGCACCGGCTGGCTGTGCGAGCCCACTATCGAGGCCCTGGCCGATGGCGTAGCCCGCCTGCCCGCCATCGATCGCCGCCACTGCCGCCAGGCGGCCGAGCAGCGCTTTGATGTGCGGGTGCTCACTCCCTCCCTGCTCGCCAGCCTTGCCGCCCTCCGCTGAGCCCGGGCCGCTGCTGCTGGTGCTGCCCTCCCTCGAGGCCGAGGGCTGCCCCCAGCTCGCGCTGCTGCTCGCCCGCCACTGGCGCGCCCAGGGCCTGTCCATGGCTCTACTTTGCCTGGCCCCCCGGCCCGCCGTGCTACGCCCCGAGTTCGAGGCCTTGGCCATCCCAATCCACACCCTCGTTCTCGGCCGCGGGCCCGCCCGCTACCCACGCCTGATTGCCCGCACCTTCGCCCTCTGCCGCGCCCTGCGGCCCAGGGCCCTGCTCTGCTTCCCCTTCGGCTGGCATGCCCTGATCGCCATCGCCGCCCGCCTGGCCGGTGTGGGCCGCGTATGCGCCCACGTGGGCAACCCACCCCCCAGCCGCCAGCGCCGCCGCATGACCCTGCTCGTGCAGCTGGGCCGCCCCTTCACCCAGCGCCTGCTCTGCTGCTCCGCCAGCGTGGCCCGCGCCACCCGCCGAGGCTACGGCCTGCGCCGCGGCGAACTCCGCACCGTGGCCAACGCCTGCGACCTCCCCTCACTCCCGCCCGTCCCGCGCGACGCGGCGGCCCCGCCCCTGCTGGCGATGGTGGCCCGCCTGGAAGCCCACAAGGATCACCCCACCCTGCTGCGCGCTCTCGCCCTGCTGCGCGACCAGGGCCTGCCCCTGCGACTGTGGCTGGTGGGGGATGGCAGCCGCCGCCCCCAGCTCCAGGCCCTGATCCACGCACTCCGTCTACACGGCCGCGTGCGTTTGCTCGGCACCCGCCGCGATATTCCCCGCCTGCTCGCCCGGATCCAGCTGTTCGTGTTCGCCACCGGCCCCGATGAGGGCTTCGGTATCGCTCTGGCCGAAGCCATGGCCGCCGGCGTGCCCGTGGTGGCCACCGCCGTGCCCGCTTGCTGTGAGCTGCTAGCCGGCGGCCGCTGCGGCCTGCTCGTGCCCCACGCCAACCCCGCCGCCCTGGCAACCGGAATCCGAGCGGCCCTGGCCGATCCCTCTGCCGCCCGCCGCCGTGCCCGGGCCGCCCGCCGCCGCGCCCGCCGTCGCTACGGCGTGCCAGCCATGGCCCGCGCCTACGGCCAGGAGCTTGGGCTGGCGTGAAGGTGCTGCACGTGCTCAACGGCCTTCCCGCCGGCGGCATCGAGAGCTTGGCCCTCCAGCTCGTGCGCCACGCCCCTTCCGGCGTGGCTTGTGAGCTGCTCAATCTCGACGCCAGCCAGCGCGACCTGGAGCCCGCCTTCGCCTCCCTGTTGCCTCTGCACCATTGGCTCCCCTGCGACCGCCTGCAGCTCGCCTGGCGCGCCTTCCGCCTCTGCCGCGCCCGCAGGCCCGATGCACTGCTGATCTACCCCTGCAGCCGTCCCCTGCTCTGGCTGGCCCTTGGTGCCCGCCTGGCTGGCGTGCGCCGCCAGGCCGTTGCCCTCCAGAACACCGCCCCCGCCGATCCCGCCGGCCGTCGCCGCTGGTTCAGCCTGCTGCGCTGGTTCCAGCGCCTTGGCGTGCAGGCTGTGCCCTGCAGCTCGGCCGTGGTGGACTCTCTCCAGCCTCTCCGCCTTGATCCAGTGATCGCCAACGGCTGCGACACCGCCGCCATCGCCGCCACCTCCGCCGCCCGCCGCGCCCGCCGGCCCGCCCACGACAGCCGCCGCCTGCTGATGGTGGCCCGGCTCGATCCGATCAAGGACCAAGCCACCCTGCTGCGCGCCTTTGCGGCGGTTCGCCCGCCCGGCTGGCAGTTGCTCTTGGTGGGTGAGGGCCCCGAGCGTCCCAACCTCGAGCGCCTGGCCGCAGAGCTCGGCCTCGATCCCGCCGCCGTGCTCCCTGGCCGCCACGGCGCCGTCGCCGAGCTGCTCGGCCAGGCCGACCTCTTCGCCTTCTCCACCACAACAGCCGAAGGCTTCGGTATCGCCCTGATCGAGGCGATGGCTGCCGGCCTGCCGCTGCTGGCCAGCGACGTGCCCGCCTGCCGCCAGCTGCTGGACGATGGTGCCGCCGGTGAGCTCCTGCCCCCCGGCGACGTGGACGCTTGGGCCCGCTGCCTGGCTGCCCTGTTTGCCGATCCCGCGGCCCGAGCCGCCCTGACCGAGCGGGCTCGGCGCCAGGCACCGCGCTTCGCCATCGCCCCCTGCGCCGCCGCCTGGTATGCCCTGCTAGCCGCCCCATGAGCCCCGTGCCCCCCATGCTGCAGCGGCCCTGGCGCTGGGCCTACCCCCGCCTGCAGCGCTGGCTGCCAGCCCATCACGGCCATCCCCTGCTCGCAGGCCTCGACCGGCTGGCCAGCCTCTTCCACGCCCTTTACAACAACGACAACTTCGACCCCACCAGCAACGGCGAGGCCTGGCTGCTCCGCCGCCTCGCCGCTTTAAGCCCCTCCGCTAGAACACTACGTGTGTTTGACGTGGGCGCCAACCGCGGCGACTACACCCGCCTCGCCCTCGCGGCATCGCCCGCCGTGGAGGTGTGGGCCTTCGAGCCGGTGCCCGCCGTGTACGCGCAGCTCCAGATGGCCCATGCCGGCCAGCCCCGCGCCCACCTCCACCCCTTGGCCCTCGCAGCCCACGACGGCCCTCTCACCCTCTACGCCGACCCCCGCCGTAGCGGCCACACCACCGCCGTGGCCGGGGTGCAGCCAGGCGTGCATGGCCTGGCCCAGCCCGAGCTGCTGGAGCTGCCCGCCAAGCGGCTCGACAGCTTCTGCGCCGCCATGGGCGTCACCGCCATCGACCTGCTCAAGCTCGACGTGGAGGGCTACGAGCAGCAGGTACTCGTTGGCGCCCAGGGACTGCTGGCCGCCGCCGCCATCGCCTGTATCCAGCTGGAGTACGGCCGCGCCAATCTCTTCTCGCGCACCTTTATCCACGACTACCTGCGGCTCTACGGCGCCAGCTACCGTCTCGGCAAGCTCTACCCCCTCGGCGTGATCTGGTTCGAGGGCTACAGCGCCGAAGTCGACGACCTGCTGGGCCCCAACCTGGTGCTGGTGCACCGGAGCCGCCCCGATCTGATCGCCGCCCTCAGCCTGGGGCACCAGCCATGAGCCGCTTGCTGCTCTGCTGCGGCGACGCCACCGACCCCGCCACCTGGAGTGGCATCCCCCACGCCCTGCTCCAAGCCGGCCTGGCCAGCGGCCTGCTCCAGGGCGGCCTGGCCCTCCACCCCCAGAGCCTGCGCTGGCGCCGCTCCGCCTTCAACCTGCTCCAGCTGCTGCGCAGCGGCCGCCCAGGCGGCTTCCAGTACAGCCAGGGCTTTTGCCGCGACCTGCTCGCCCAGGCTCGCCTCTCCCCCCACCGGCCCCTTTCTCTCCTCAGCAACTATCCCCTCCTGCCTCTCCACCCCTGGCCCAGCGCCTGGCGGGTGGCCTTCTACCTGGATGCCACCACCACCCAGGTGTTGAACGCCTACGGCGGCGGCAGCCGCATCGCCCCCGCTCTGCGCCGCCAGCTGCTGGCCCGTGAGCGCCGCGCCTTCCACCAGGCCGAGGCCGTGATCACGATGAGCCCCTGGGCCGCCCGCTCTCTGAGCGAGGACTACGGCCTGCCCAGCGAGCAGGTGACCGTGGTGCCCGCCGGCGCCAACCTCGACGAGGTCGCCCTCGCCACTCTTCCGCCCGGCCGGCCCCCCCTTCCGCCCGGCCCGGGCCAGCCCCTGCGCCTCGGCCTGCTCGGCAAGGAGTGGCAGCGCAAGGGCGGGCCCTTCCTCCTCCAACTGGTGGAGGCCCTCGAGCTGCGCGGCATCCCAGCCGAGCTGCGCGTGCTCGGCGTGATCGACGCCGAGCTGCCCAGCCACCCGGCCATCCAGGGCCTGGGCTTCATCGCCAAGCAGCAGCATTTGCCCCGTTTCGTGGCCGAGTTGCGCAGCTGGCACTTCGGCACCCTCTTTTCCCAGGCGGAGGCCTTTGGCATCGCCGCCCGCGAGTGCCTGCGCCTCGGCGTGCCGATGCTGGCCCACGCCGTGGGCGGCATCCCCGCCACCATTCCCGATGCCGGCTGCGGCCAGCTCTTCCCGCCACACCCCAGCCCCAGCACAGTGGCCGACTGGATCGAAGGCCGACTCCAGCCCTACACCGCCTACCTCGCCTGGCGCCAAGCCCTCGCCGCCCGCGGCGAGGAGTTCGGCTGGGAGGCGACACTGCGCCGGCTTGCCCCCCTGCTGCCCCAACCCTAGGGCCCATGTCCTCCAGACCCCCTGCCAACCAGTCCCGGGCCCGGGTGGTGCTCGCCCTCCATCGCGTGGGTCCTTACCACCACGTGCGCTTTGCGGCCGCTTGCCGCCACCTCGATCTCACCGTGGTGGAAACCCGCCCCGAGTCTCAGGAGTACCCCTGGCTGGCGGAGCCAGCCTCCCTGCCCTACGGCCTGCTGCGCATCCATGGCGCATCCGATCCTGAGTCCGATCCCAGCCTGGCCAGCCTCAAGCGCCAGTGGAAGTCCATCCTCCAGGACACCGCCGCCGAGGCGGTGGTGAGCGTGGGCTGGGCCGACCGCTCCTACCAAGTTCTGCTCCAGCAAGCCCAGCGCCGCCGCTTGCCCCTCGTGATGGCCTGCGACAGCCGCCAGCGCGACCGCCCCCGCTCCGCTGCCCGCGAGTGGCTCAAGCGCCAGCTACTCACCGGCTACAGCAGTGCCGTAGTGGCCGGCAGCGAGAGCCGCGCCTACCTCCGCCAGCTCGGCTTCCCCCCCCAGGCCATCCACCAGCCCTGGGACGTGGTGGACAACGCCTACTTCCTCAGGTTACCCCCACAGCCGCCGCCCCCCCACGGCCCACACTTCCTCTGTGTGAGCCGCTTCGTGCCTAAGAAGAACCACGCTACCTTGCTGAGTGCCTACGCCCGCTACCAGGCCGATGGAGGCACCTGGGGTTTGGATCTGGTGGGATTCGGGCCGCTTGAGCCCCAGCTGTTCGCCGCCGCCGACTCCCTGCCCCATCCCAACCGCTGCCGCATTCGCCCCTTCCTGCAGCTGCCCGAGCTGGCCCTGGCCTACCGCCAGGCTTCCGCCCTCGTGCTCGCCAGCCTTGTCGACCAGTGGGGGCTGGTGGTGAATGAGGCCATCGCCGCTGGCCTGCCCGCTCTGGTGAGCAGCGGCTGTGGCTGTGCAGCCGACCTGATCGAGCCCGGCGTGAGCGGCCTCACCTTTGATCCGGCCGATGGCCTCCAGCTCACCCGCCAGCTCCATGCCCTCCAGCGCCTCAGCCCGGTCCAGCGCCAGGCCATGGTTGCCGCCGCTCGCAAGCGCTTGGATGACTTCAGCCCCGCCAGCTGCGGCCTGGCGCTGCAGGCTGCCGTTGCCCAGGCCCTCACCCGCCCACGCCGTCGCTGGCGCTCCCGCCTGGTGGCTGGTGTGCTCAGCCGGCTTGTGTAATGCTCGTTTCCTGCCAGCAGCCCAATGCTTGATTCGCAGCAGCTTTCCGTCGCCGAGTTCTTCTGGGTTGCCGTGCTCGTGGCCCTGATGGGCCGGGAAGTGCTTCAGGCGCGCACCCACCCCCGCCCTATTGAGATCTTCCGCCCCACGATTATCGTGGGCGTAGTGCTTGCTTACTACACCCTGGTGGGTCCCCTGCGCGCCGTCGCGCTGGGCGATTGGATAGAACGCGGCGTGGATCGTCGGGCCGACCTGATCTGGGGCTGGGCTGGCGCGGCCGTGTTCTATGCCAGCACACTGGTGGGCTTCCACCTCCTGGGCACCCCCCGTCTCGACCGCCGCCAGATCGGCCCCAGCGACCCTGAACGCCTGCACCGCCTCGGCACCACCCTGTGCCAGCTCGGCCTGCTGCTCTTCTTCCTTGTGTCAGGCCTCCGTGTGTTCGCCTATCTCAACCCCTATGTGGCTGGAGAGCTGCTGCGCGGCACCTCCGGCGCTTCGGTGTTAGGTGAGGAGGGAATCAAAAACTATTTCTTGCTTTCGCTCAATTTTCTAATCCCTGGCGTGTGTTTGATCTTCACCAGCTGGATTTACAGCCGCCGCCACTCAACCCAGTTGCTCCTCTGGCTGCTTGCTGCCACTGGCATCTTCACCTCGCTCGGCTTTCGCTTCCGCCTTGTTTTGCTGGTCGTCCCCATGCTTATATTGTGGTATCTGGTG
Organism: Prochlorococcaceae cyanobacterium; assembly: GCA_044347105.1. Classification (GTDB taxonomy): domain Bacteria; phylum Cyanobacteriota; class Cyanobacteriia; order PCC-6307; family Cyanobiaceae; genus NIES-981. Next base: position 4,200 of record JBIIXY010000082.1, on the reverse strand, counting down.
CGCCAAAGACGCCCCAACATGGTCGTCGTGGGTTTGGTGATTGCCGGGCTGCTGTTTATGGCTGGCTATGTGGGACTCACCCGTTCCTATGGTCGTGGTCTCGACACGTCCACCCTCGAGGAGCGCACGACTGGAGACATCTTCACGGAAGGAGTTGACAGTGAGGGCACGCAGGTGTTCTTCACCACCTCCGGCATGATTTCCATCACCCCCAAACTCAATCCCTATGTCGGGTTGCAGCCGTTTATCTCGGTGCTGCAATTTCCAATCCCCAGCGACTGGTGGCCTGGAAAGGACACATTCGGCTATATCGAGCGCTCTGTTCAGAATCTCTTCAATTCCCCCACTCTTGGAACTGGCGCTGCCCTGCTCTGCTACGGCGAGTGGTTTCTGATGTCCGGTTGGGACTCCCTGATCCTGATGAGTGTGCTGTTCGGCTGGCTGATCCGCTGCCTTTGGAACTGGATGCTGATTCGCCGCCACGAACCCCTCGCCCTCACGATCTACGCTCTGAGCGCAAGCTTCCTCTATGTGGTGGTGAGCAGGGGCTACATGGCCCAGGTGGTGTCGAGTTCCGCATTCATCCTTGGCCCCATGTTCTGGATCTATCGCCGCTGGTCGCGTCCCGTGCTGCCCCTCCGTGCCACCCCTTCCGCGCCACCTCTCCCACGCGGCTGACGCCAGCGACGGCGGCATCGCCATCGCCGTGGCCGCCCTGCTCGCCGCCCAGCGGGCAGCCGGTCTCAACCCCAGTTGGCTCACCGCCGACCGGTTCACACCCCGGCAGCGCGACAGCTCCCTCTACGCTGCCGCCCTCGCCCCAGATCCGGCGCTCCCTCCTGCCGATCTCCTCCACCTCCACGGCCTCTGGCGCAGCCCAACCCGCATCGCCCGCCAACTGGCCGCCGTCGGCATGCCCATCGTGATCGCCCCGCACGGCATGCTCGATCCAGGCGCCCTGGCCATCTCCCGGCGCCGCAAGCAGCTGGTGTGGCGCCTCTGGGAACGCCGCGCTCTGCGTTCAGCACGCTGCCTTCATGCGCTCTGCCCCGCCGAGGTCGCCGCCATCCGGGCCCTGCTGCCCCGGGCTCCGATCGCCGTTATTCCCAACGGTGTGGCCTTGCCCGCCTCTGCTTCTGTGGGCTGCCCTCCACTGCCGCCGCCGCCTTGGGCCGATTCCATTCCTGCGGGTGAGCCGGTGCTGCTCTTTCTCGGCCGCTTCCACAGCAAGAAGGGCCTCGACCCCCTCCTGGCGGCCTGGCAGGCCGTGGAGGGCACCGCTGTCCGCTCCGGCTGGTGGCTGGTCCTGGTGGGCTATGGCGATCAGGGTGAGCTCTACCGGCGCGTGGCCTCGGCCCAGGCTCGCGGCCAGTTGCAGCGCTTGCTGGTGTGCGGCCCCGTGTTCGACGCCGAGAAGACCGCCGTGCTCGAGGCCGCCACCGCCTTCGTTCTGCCCTCCTTTTCCGAGGGACTGCCCATGGCCGCCCTCGAGGCCATGGCCCATGGGCTGCCTTGCCTGCTCAGCACTGCCTGCAACCTCCCCGATGCCTTCACGGCCGGCGCTGCCATCCCCGCCGAACCCAGCCCGGAGTCCCTGGCCGCTGCCCTGGAGCAGCTCTTTGCCTTCAGCCCCGCCGAGCGTCACGCCATGGCTGTCGCCGGCCATGCCCATGTGGCGGCACACTACAGCTGGCCTCGGGTGGCTGAGCAAACCATCCAGCTCTATGCCTGGATCCTCGGCGGCGGCGAGCGGCCCGAGTTTGTGGATGCTGGGACCGGCGCGAGTGATTTTGCCTGCGAATGAAGCATCAGGTGTTCTCCCTTGCTGATCAGTCGATCTCCCCCCAGAGAATTGCCAGTTCAAATGCACTATTCCGTGCTCGGATTTGGGCTCTCCACACTGTTTCCGGGATTAGATCAGCAATGCTGAATCACTCTGATTGCTGGCGCTCTGCTAGCCTTGATCAAGGTTGTTCACGAACCACTCCCATGTCGACTTCTTGGGAGCCGCTTGCCTTGACCTACCCCAGCAAGCAAGAGTGCCGTGGATCGCTGGCCGCAGTGGCGACAGCTAGAGAGCAATCAGTTGGCATCCAACCGTCGAGCTGAAAGTGCAGCGTTACGAGCTGCAGCACAGGCTGCTGATCAACAAGAATGTGACGGAACGCTTGCCGAGAGAAAACGCTCGGTTCGCGCGAATTCACTGAAGGCTCGACCGCTTTGAGCGGGAACATCTGTCTGGCTCGACCCCACCCTCTCCACCACAGATGGATGCTGATGGCTTATATAGATCATAATCCCCCAGTTGATTGCCACCGAGCTCGCTGATCTCGCCGGTGGTTTCTCCGCATGATCCAGCAGCTCGATCGCTACCGCACCCCGCCGGATTGGCACCCAGGCGCCCCATTACTGATACGTACCCTATGGTTTTGCCTCGGTGCCCCGCTGCTGAGTGCGCGCTGGTTGCCCGGTTCCGCCTGGCGCGTTGCGCTGCTGCGCGCCTTCGGCTCCCGCATCGGTTCCGGCTGCCGCCTCAAGCCTGGCCTGCGGGTGAAGTTCCCCTGGCGCCTGTGTGTTGGCCACGCATGCTGGCTGGCGGAAGACGCCTGGCTCGACAACCTCGCCCCTATCTCAATCGGAGATCGCGTTTGCCTCTCCCAGGGCGCCTATCTCTGCACCGGCAACCACGATTTCCGCTCCCCCGGCTTTGAGCTTCGCCTCGGCCCGATTACCATCGCCGCCGATGCCTGGATCGCCGCCCGGGCCGTGCTCGCTCCCGGCACTCAAATTGGCCCCGGTGCCGTGGTGGCCCTTGCTGCTGTGGTGAGCGGCACTGTGCCCGCCCGAGCCATCGTGCGTGGCAACCCGGCGGTGGTGGTGGGGGTTCGCTACCCAGGGGAGGTTGAGGCCGGCTGCAGAAAACTGTGGTGATTGATCGTTCAGACGACAGTTTGCCGCTTGGGACCCACTTGATGATCATGCGGTCACACCTTGGACGTCCATACCTTGGAAGAGCAATTTGGAACCTTTGACGCCCACGCTGCTGATCGTTGTTCCAACGCTCAACTCCCACGCCCTGTTGCCACGGCTGCTCAGCTCCCTGCAGCAGCAGAGCTGGTCCCACTGGCGGCTCCTGTTCATCGATGGGCCCTCCGGGCTTGATCACCGTGCCTGGCTGGAGCATTGCTGCGCTATCGAACCCCGCTGCCGCTGGCAGGAACAAAATCCGGCCCAGGCGGGCATCTTCGGGGCGATGAACCAGGGATTCGCCGCCGCCAGCCCTGCAGACTGGCTGCTGTTCTGGGGTTCGGACGACTGGGCTGCAGCACCTTCCGTGCTAGCGGATGTCGTATCGGCTCTGAAAACGGCTGCAGCCCGCTGCCTGCTGCCCGATCTGCTGGTGTGCCGCGGTCGCTATGTCGACGCCCGCAGCACTGCTTTGGCGCGTCCCAGCATCTTTCAGCCCGCCGGCCTGCTCAGCTCCGCCGCCTATCGGAGCGCCCTGCTGCTCGGCTCCACCCCGCCGCACCAGGCCACCCTGTTCGGCCCCGGCGCCCGCCGCCGCCTGGCGCGCTACACCCCCGGCTTCCGTCTCTCCGCCGACCTTGACTATTTCCTGCAGCTCAGCCGCCATCCAGGTCTGCGGGTGCAATGCACTGATTTGGAGTTGGTTCATATGGCCGCCGGTGGCGTGAGCGGCCAGCACACCCGGCGCCGTCTCCAGGAGGTGCGCTGGTCCTACCGCCGTGCCTTCGGCTGGCGATGGTGGGTTCCCTTCATGCTGCGCTATGGGCGGCGGCTGGCCAGCCTGCTCCATGCCCGCTGACCCGGCACCTGTCATGCACCTCCATCTTTTTGGTGCCGCTACGCCGAGCGGCGAAGCCTTTCGCCAGCTCGCTGCCAGCGCCGAGCCCGCCTTGCCACTGCATGCCTATTCCCGGCGCTCCGCTTTCCATCCCGCCGATTTCACCAACTCCGCCGCCTTCCGGCCGGCCGGCGAGCCCGGAGCTGGGACGATCTGGATCAGCTTTGGCCCCATCTGGCTGCTTGCGCCCTTCCTCGAGCAGCTGGCTCGCGAACACCCCGAGCGTCTGGCTGGTCTGCGCGGCCTGATCGCCTGTTCCTCCTCCTCCGCCCTGACCAAACGCTTTGCTGCAAACGGTTTTGATCGCCAGCTGGTGGCCCGGCTGAGCGGGGCGG
>JBIIXY010000081.1:0-10615 GCA_044347105.1 Prochlorococcaceae cyanobacterium | reverse complement strand
GCTGATCAGGTCGAGATCGGTTGCAGCGGAGGTGCTTTCAAGCACAAGGAGGGGGCGATTCAGCCGACCTCAGCCCATGCTGACAGTCCCGGCAAGAGAGCTTGGGACAGACTTTGAATCAGCCCTGGGTCACCTCCCATGCCGCGGTGGTGGCGATAGGCGTGAATGCCGATGGCCATCGCGAGCTTTTGGGTCTCAAGGTGGGCAACAGCGAGACCGAGGCCTTCTGGGCCGAGTTCATCTCCCACCTCAAGGAGCGGGGCCTTGATGGCGTCAAGCTGGTGATCTCTGGCGCCCACAGCGGGCTCACCAAGGCCATCCGCAGGCACCTGCAGAGAAGCGTCTGGCAGCGCTGCAGGGTCCATTTCGCCCGCAACCTGCTGCAGTGCGTCCCCAAAGCGCACCAGGGCATGGTCACCGCCGACCTGCGCAGCGTGTTCGCCCAGGAGAGCGCTGCTGAGATCGAATCGCGCTGGGACGATCTGGCCGCCTCGCTGGCCCAGCGCTTCCCCAAGGCCGCTGCGCTCATGCATGAGGCCAGGGAGGACGTGCTGGCTTTCAGCCACTTCCCCAAAGACCACTGGCGCAAGATCTGGAGCACCAACCTGCTGGAGCGGGTCAATGAAGAAATCAAGCGCCTCACCAAGGTCGTGGGCATCTTTCCTAACGAGCCTGCGATCACTCGCCTGGTGGGGGCGGTGTTGCTGGAGCAGCACGAACACTGGCAGCTGGAGGGCCGCCGCATGTTCTCTGCCGAATGCATGGCCGCCATCCCGCAGCTGGAGGATCTCCCTCCCCTGCAGCCCGCCGGCGCCTGAGCAGGGCAACAACCAGGCCCCAGGTGATCGCAGCTGCAGCGCCCCCACAGGGCGCAGCGGCCTTGGTCACCGCCCGGGGGCTGGCCGCTGCAACCCCTGGCTGCACAGACCACATCAGCTCACAACACATCCGGAATCAGACAAAAGACTTGACAGGTCAATCGTCCCGATTCATCGTGGCTACAAGAGGCGCATCTGCACCTCCGGAATGACAGCCTGCCATTCCACCCTGTTCACCCTCTGATCAGTGCATTCGGGCCTCGGGTTTTGCACCACGAAAAGGGACGCGGCCCTGGAAAGGCATAGCCTTTTTGTAAAGATAGTTTACCCTCCGTGCATAGCTCAGGCAATTCAAGAGATAGGCCACTATAAGCACAATCTTCTCTGGATCAAGTGAAATCTATGGTTAATCAATTAAGAGAAATGGACTATCAACACATGGAGCTATACAGCCGTATTCAGGCATTTTCACTAGATCGACCAAATACTCAGTTATCGTTTAGCCGGCGATTGGCCAGGGATAATGGTTGGTCAATAGACTATGCTCGGAGAGTGATTGACGAATATAAAAAGTTTATATTTCTAGCTATTACAGCAGGTCACCCTGTTACTCCATCCGACCAGGTTGATCAAGTTTGGCATTTGCATCTGAGTTATACACGATCATACTGGCAAGAGTTCTGTCCCAACATTTTGCAAACTACTCTACATCACGAACCAACTCGTGGAGGTTCATCCGAGCAATTTAAATTTGACAGTTGGTATAGCAAGACTCTAGAGAGTTATGAACAGTTTTTTCAATGTATTCCACCAATAGACATTTGGTCGAAACCAATAGATCGATTTGGGCGAGATTTACATTTCATGCGGATCAATACTCAACAAAATTTGGTTTTGCCAAAACCAAATTTCAAAATCTCCTTCAAACCACAACTGCGACAAGTAGTAATCTTTACCTTTTTTATCGTCCTTTCGCTTATTGTAACCAGCTGCCAGGTAATCTCCCAAATTCCTAATCCAATCAATTTTACAGGTTCGGAATTTCTGACGTTCTATATTACGATAGGAGTCATGGGAATTGTTTTGGCTTCTTGGCTGCGTTTTTCCCTGCGTTTACCTATCGATACCACAAGTCAGCACCCTGATCTTAATACTTATGAGATAGCTTCTTTAGCTGGTGGAAACAACCGCACGATTATGACTGCAATCGCCAGTTTGGTAGAACAAGGCTATGTCGAGGTAGTAAAAGAAAAACTACCATTTTTTTACTTTTAGAACAACGCCACAAAGCAAACTAGTTCTGAGAGGGAAGATTGATAATATTACCGAGCCTGTTGAAAAGGCAGTTGCACAAGATATTTTGGCAACCGATGGAGACATTAAACAGGTTTTCCAGAAGTCTATGAAAATGAAAGATAGTATTCGTTCCCGACTACAGCAGCTTGGTTTGTTTCTGAGCGACACCCAAGCATTAAATGCGCAAATTTATCCATCATTGATCGTGTTTATTATTCTTGGACTGGGCTTATGCAAAATATACGTTGGAATTTCCCGCGATAAGCCAGTTGGGTTTCTTTCCATATGTATGTGGGCGCTTCTGGCCTATGGATTTAGAATTTTTGTAAAACCATATCGCAGCCGTTATGGAGATCGCATTTTTAATGATTTAACAAACCGCTCACAAGACTTAATCAATAGCAGCGATTCTAAGCTTGCACTTGCGGTTGCCTTATTTGGAGCAACAGTTCTGACAGCCGATAGTGCTTTAGCAGATTTGCATCAAATGTTGGCTTCTACAACTGGTGTTGGCGGCGGCGATGGTGGTGGAGGATGTGGTGGCGGCGGTTGTGGTGGTTGTGGTGGTTGATTGATAAACAGATACCATTCTCTTGGAGCGGACCAATGAAAATCCTTAGTCCATTGCTGAGATTGTTTGCAGCCGATCAAGCGAACCGTTAACATAGAGATTAAGCATGAAAGATCACATAGGCCTCGAACCAGTCATCGCCCAGCGAGAGCTGGTTGACGAGCACAGCAACCAGCCCGTGCTCGTCTCCATCGGCACTCCGCAGTTCATCGGCGATGGCTGGGACTGGGCCTGTCCCTATGTGATCACCGGGCTGGGGGAGCCGATCCACGGCCATGTCCATGGCATCGATGCCCTGCAGGCGCTGCAGCTGGTGAGTGCCGCGATCCGTTCCGCGCTCGAGCAGAGCGGTGCCGCCCTCAGCTTTCTGGGACAGAGCGATTGGCAATCCGCCTTCCCGGCACCCATCCAAAACCTGGGCTCGGCAGAGCTGCAAGCCCGCATCGAAACACTGATCGAACAAGAGCAGGCCCGCTGGCTGGCGGATCAGGGCGTGCGGCCAGCCGGAGAGGATTGCTAACTTCTTTGGCTGCAGCCCAGCGATCGGCGTGAGCCAGCCCCGGCGTGCCGATCCCGCCAGCACCCTGCTCGCCCCGATCGAAGCCTGGTTTGCCAGCCAGGGCTGGACGCCGATGGCCTTCCAGCGGCAGGCCTGGCAGGCCTACCTGGCCGGTGAGAGCGGCCTGATCCAGGTGCCCACCGGCTCCGGCAAAACCTATGCCGCCGTGATGGGTCCGCTCGCCGAGCTCTTGGCCACCCCCGGCCCCGGCCTGCGCTTGCTCTATCTCACCCCCCTGCGGGCCCTCAGCCGCGACCTGGCCCTGGCGATCCAGGCACCGATCAACGCCATGGGCTGGCCCCTGCGGCTGGCGATCCGCAACGGCGACACCAGCAGCCACGAGCGCACCAAGCAGCTGCGCACCCCGCCCCAGATTCTGATCACCACGCCCGAATCGCTCAGCCTGCTGCTGGCCAATGCCAAGGCATCGGAGCTGTTCGCCTCGCTCCAGGCGGTGGTGCTCGATGAGTGGCATGAGCTGATGGGCAGCAAGCGCGGCGTGCAGGCCGAGCTCTGCCTCAGCTGGCTGCGGCAGCTGCGGCCGGGTCTGCGCACCTGGGCGATCAGCGCCACCATCGGCAACCTCCAAGAAGCCGCCCGCGCCGCCGTTGGGGCCGCTGCCCCGGAGCCGCGGATCGTCACCGCTTCCATCCAACGCGCCACGGCGATCCGCTCGCTGCTGCCCGATTCGATCGATGGCTTCCCCTGGGGCGGTCACCTCGGCCTGCGCATGTATGAGGAGCTGGTGGCCGGCCTCGATCCAGCCGTCTCCACCCTGCTGTTCACCAACACCCGCAACCAGGCCGAGCGCTGGCACCAGTGCCTGCGCTTCGCCTGCCCGGAAATGGAAGGCGCCCTGGCCCTGCACCACAGCGCCATCGACCGCGCCGAGCGCGAGGCGATCGAAGCCGGCGTGAAGGCCGGCGCGCTGCGCTGGGTGGTGTGCACCAGCTCGCTGGATCTGGGGGTGGATTTCCAGCCGGTGGAGCGGGTGGTGCAGATCGGTTCGGCCAAGAATCTGGCGCGGCTGCTGCAGCGCGCCGGCCGCAGCGCCCACTGCCCCGGCGGCACCTCCCAGGTGCTGTTCATGCCCACCAACGCCCTCGAACTGCTGGAGGTGAGCGCCATGCGGCGCGGCCTGGAGCAGGGGCTGGTGGAAACCCGCCGGCCGCCGCGGCTGGCCCTCGATGTGCTGCTGCAGCACCTCACCACCCTCGCCTGCGGCCCGGGCCTCGATCCCCGGGCCGAGCTGGCGGCGGTGCGCAGCGCCTGGAGTTTTCGCGAGCTGAGCCACAGCCAATGGCAATGGTGCCTGGATGTTCTCGAGCACGGCGGCCGCTGCCTCGGCGCCTACCCCCGCTACCGCAAGCTCGTGCCCGACGGCGACCTCTACCGGGTGGTGGATAAGGCAATCGCCCGCCTGCACCGCTTCAACATCGGCACGATCACGGCCGATCGCTCCGTAAGCGTGCGCTTCGTGCGCGGCGCCGTGATCGGCCACGTGGAGGAGGCGTTCATCGGCCGGCTCAAGCCCGGGGATGTGTTCTTCTTCGCCGGCCGCCAGCTGGAATTCGTGCGCCTGCGCGAGATGACCGCCCAGGTGAAGGCCACCACCAAGAAGAGCTCCACGGTGCCGGCCTGGGCCGGCGGCCAGATGGCCCTCTCCGATCTGCTCAGTCAGCACCTGCGCGCCGAAGTGGATCGCTGCGCCCGCGGCGAACTCGACACCCCGGAACTGCAAGCGCTCGAGCCGCTGCTGCGCCGCCAGGCCGACCTCTCCCGCCTGCCCCGTGAGGGGGAGTTCCTGGTGGAACTCAGCCGCAGCCGCGAGGGCAGCCACCTGTTCGCCTTCCCCTTTGAAGGGCGCTTCGTGCATGAGGGCATCGGCTTTCTCTGGGCCTGGCGCCTGGCCCGCCACCGCCCCAGCACGATCACCGTGTCGGTGAACGACTACGGCTTCGAGCTGCTCGCCCCCAAGGGCTATCCCTTCGATGAGCTGCTGGAGCTGCAAGGCGACGACCTGCTCGACCACGCGCACCTGGCCGCCGACCTGGAGCAGGCGGTGAACCTCTCCGAACTCTGCCGCCGCCGCTTCCGCGCCATCGCCCAGGTGAGCGGCCTGATCACCCAGGCCATGCCCGGCCAATCGAAAACCGGCGGCCAGCTGCAGATCAGCGCCGCCCTGCTCTTTGATGTGTTCCAGAAGCACGAGCCCGACCACCTGCTGCTGGAGCAGGCCCGCCGCGAGGTGATGGAGGAGCAGCTGGAACTGCCGCGCCTGCAGGCTGCCCTGGAGCGGCTGGCCGCCAGCCGCTGGCTGCTGGAGCACACCCCCCGGCCGGGCCCGCTGGCTTTCCCGCTGCTGGTGGAGCGGCTCAACAACCGCATGAGCAACGAATCGGTGCTGGAGCGGGTGCAGAGGCTGATTGCTGAGGCCACCCGCGCCGAGGGGCGCTGAACGCCGCGCGCAGCCTGCAGCTGAAGGATCCCCAGCCAATCGAGCTGCCAGGCGGCGAAGGTGACGTCAGCATTGCGATATCCGCCCGCCTGCCGTGGCAGCCAGGTTCCGATGACCTCCTTCCTGCGCATCCGGCCGCTGCAGCGGGATGACATCCCCGCCGTGACCGATTGGGCACGCCAGGCGGGCTTCGCGCCCGGCAGCGGCGATGTGGCCATCTACCGCCACACCGACCGCCAGGGAATCTGGGTGGGCTGGCTGGGGGGCGAGCGGATCGGCTGCATCACCGGCGTGCGCTACAACGCCGCCTACGGCTTCCTCGGCCTGTATCTGGTGCGGCCCGCCTGGCGCGGCCGGGGCTACGGCCTGCAGCTCTGGGAGCACGCTCTGGAGCACCTGGCCGATCTGCCCTGCGTGGGTCTGGAGGCGGCGCCGGATCGCATCGACGACTACGCCCGCTGGGGTTTTGCGCCCGCCACCCCCACCACCCGCTGGCAGGGCATCAGCGACGGGACCAGTCCCGCCCCGGATGCGGCCGAGGACTGGGAGCTGCTGGCAGGGGAGGCCATCCCGGAGCGGGCCGTGCAGTGCTTTGACGCCCAGCGTGAACCCAGCCCCCGCCCCCACTTCCTCAGCCAGTGGCTGCACCACCCCGCCGGATCGGTGCTGGCCCTGATCGATGGCGCCGGCGACTGCCACGGCTTCGGCCGCATCCGCCCCTGCCTGCTGGAGCGCGGCGAGGGCTGGCGCATCGGTCCGCTGATGGCCGAAACAGCCGAGGCGGCCGACCGGCTGCTGCAGGGTCTGCTGCACCGCCACCCGGGTGTGGTGCTGATCGACGCGCCAGGCGCCAATGCCGCTGCGGCGCCGCTACTGGAGCGGCTGCGATTCCGCCCGGTGGGCACCACCCTGCGCATGTACCGCGGTGAGGCCCCGACGGTGTCGCTGCGCGACGTCTACGGTCTCGCCTGCCTGGAGCTGGGATGAGTGGCGCTGAACAGGGTGCGCAGCTGGGCAGGGTTGACCGCGATCTGGATCAGGAATGGGCGAAAGGATGGCGCAGATCGCCGCTGCCCGGGCTACCAGGGGAGCACCTGGCCGTTGGCGTGCCAGAACATGCCGCTGGTGTCCAGGGTGAGGGCGTCGATCCGCGCCAGCAGCCCCCGCACACTCTCCTCGGGGCTGATGCCCTGGGGGTTGAAGTTGATCATGCGCGTGCGCACCAGGCCGGGATGCAGGATCGCCACGGCGATGCCGCGCGGCCGCAGGTCGATCGCCAGCGACTTGCCGGCGATGTTCAGCGCCACCTTCGACATCCGGTAGCCATAGGAGCCGCCGGAGCTGTTGTCGTCGATCGAGCCCATGCGGCTGGTCATCAGCGCCACCTTGGCGCCGCGGGGCAGCTGCTCCAGCAGGGCCCGCACCAGCAGCAACGGCGCCAGGGCATTCACCTCAAATTGGCGGCGGATGGCCTCCGCATCCAGATCCTCCAGTCCCATCGCTTGCAGGATGCCGGCGTTGAGGATCAGACCATCGAGCGGCTGGCCGTCCAGGCGCTCCGCCAGCGCGGCGATGGCGGCCTCGCTGGCCAGGTCGATGCCGGCCTCGATGCGCGCTCCCAAAGCCTCCAGTTCGGGGGACGGCGAGCGGCACACCGCGATCACCTGATCGCCGCGGGCCTGCAGCTGGCGGCAGTACTCGAGGCCGATGCCCCGGTTGGCGCCGGTCACGAGATAGGTGGCCATGGGATCCGTTCCTCCGATCAACTCCAGTGCACCTGCATCGGCACGGCACCCTCCAGGCTGCGCTTCACCGGGCAGGCCTCGGCGGCCCGGCGAAGCACGGCGCGCTGCTGCCCATCGAGTGCCTCCGGCAGCTGCACCCACACCGTGAGCAGGGCGATGCGCCGGGGCGGCTCGCTGGTCATGGTTTTCTCCACCCGGGCCGTGCAGCCCTCCAGGGCCCAGCCGTGGCGCTCGGCCACGATGCCCATGATCGTGAGCATGCAGGTGCTCAGGGCCGTGGCCACCAGGTCGGTGGGCGAGAAGCGCTCGCCCTTGCCCTGGTTGTCGGTGGGGGCGTCGGTGTCGAGCGCGCTGCCCGAGGGCTGGTGGCTGGAGCGGCAGCGCAGGCCGCCGCTGTAGACGCTGTCGATCAGGGTCATGCGATCAGGGTCATGGCTGGGGGGCGCGGCTCAGGAGTTCTCCAGGCGCTTCACGATGAAAGCCATCAGGCCCAGGGAACCGGCCAGGGCAACCAGCAGGGCGATCGTCATCAACGGCCAGGGGTGAGGTGAACCGCCATTCTCCCCTCAGGCCGCCACCAGCCAACGGCCCGCCGCGCCCAGGCCCATGGCCAGCAGCAGCGCCGCCCAGCGGCCCGCCCCCGGCGGCAGGAACCGGGGCAGCAGCAGGGCGCTGCCCAGCACCCCCACCAGGGCGGCGGCGCTCTGGCAGAACGCCAGCACGTGGGGGTCGGCCTGCCAGTGGGGCAAGGCGGCCAGCCCGAAGCTGGCGGGCAGCAGCAGGCCGGCCTCGCCCATGCCCAGGGGCAGGTGGCGGGCCAGCAGCAGGGCCCAGAGCAGCGGCAGCAGGGCGTAGAGCAGCGGTTGGGGCAGGCCCGGCAGCCGGCGCAGCAGCAGCCAGCCCGCAGCCGGCAGGGCCAGGGCCAGGGCGGCGAAGGCCAGCCGCGGCAGCAGCGGCCCGGCCTGCAGGCTCAGCGGCGCCAGGGGCAGCCAGCCCAGCAGCCGCTGCCCCTGGTGCAGACAGATGCCGCCTGCCAGCACCAGGATCAGCCCGGCCTCGCCGGCGGGGGGGTCCATCTCCCGCTGCAGGTCGGCGGCGGGGGGCCGCAGGCGCAGCTGCACGGACCGGTGCGGACAGGCCGCCGCGCAGGTGAAGCAGAGCACGCAGTTGCGGTTGTCGGCCAGGTGGGCCGGATGGGTGCCGAGCGGACACCCGGCCGTGGCCAGGCCCTCGCCTTCCGCCGGACCACCTTTGAAGCAGGCGTAGCTGCTGCAGCTGCCGCTGCAGGTGCCGGCCTCGGCCCGCAGCTCGCTGATCGCCAGCTTGGCGAACAGGCCGTTCATCCCCCCCACCGGACAGAGATAACGGCACCAGAAGCGCTTCTCGAACAGCAGCGAACCCACCACCGCCCCGGCGGTGATCAGCAGCAGCAGGCAGCTGCTCAGCCAGGCGGTGTTCTCCAGGTTGCACACCTCCTCCCAGAGCAGGATCGCGGCGAAGCCCCCGGCCAGGGCAGGAGCGGCCCAGCGGTCGCTGTCGCCCCGCGGCCAGCGGCGGGGCCGCCAGCCCAGGGCCGTGGCCAGGCGCTGGCCGATCGTGCCCCACACCATGAAGGGGCAGACGGAGCACCACAGCCGCCCCACCAGGGGATAGGCCAGCAGGATCAGCGGCCACCACCAGGCCCAGAACAGGTTGAGGGCGCCGTTGTGGGCCCGGTCCTGGGGTCCCAGCCAGAGCCAGAGGTTCACCAGCACAAACACCCAGCTCACCAGGCCGAACAGCAGCCCGTTCCACAGCTGGGGCGCCCGCAGCCACTGGCGCAGGCGCGGCCGCCAGCGGAACAGGTCGAAGCGCAGACGGCTGGCGCGGGTGCCGGTCCAGAACACGTCGTCGGGCAGCTGGGCCGGATGGTCGGCGGCGGCCTGGCGCAGGGCCCGCTGCACCAGCACGTCGAGCTCGCGGATGTTGCCGGGGAAGTCGTGGTTCTGCAGCCGCTTCACCACCGCCTCGCTGATCGCCGGCGGCTGGTGCCAGCCGAGCCGGCGGGCCTGCTGGCGGCTGCTGTAGCGCAGCCACTCGCCCAGGTCCTGGCGGCGCACCCGCAGCGGCGGCACCCGGATCAGGGTGCAGCAGCGATCAAACGCCGGCAGGGCCGACTCGGTGGTGGCGAACAGGCGCCCGCCGAACTGCCGCTCCGGGCTGCCCTCCCCGGGCGCCCGCCAGCGGCCGCTGCGGGCCAGCTCCAGCAGCTGGGGCAGCAGGGCCGGGTCGGCGCGGTCGAGGTTGTCGATCAGCAGGGCACCATCGCCCAGGCACTCCAGCAGGGAACCGGCGCCGCCGCTGGAGGCCGTGCCGAACAGGGCAGCGCCGTCGTCCCCCAGGGCGGCGGCATCGACGCGGGCCATCAGCCGCCGCCGCAACGGGCTGCCGAAATGGATCAGGGCGGCGAGATTGTCCTTCTCCAGACCCGGCTCGCCGCTGATCAGCACCGGCCGGGCCGCGGGGTCGGCGGCCGCGTCGCGCACGGCCTGGCGCAGGCGATCGGCGTAGCGGCTGCTGCCGACCACGCCGCGGCGGGAGCGGCCGAGCAGGAAGGGGGCCAGCTTGAGCAGGCAGGCCTGGCTGGGCTGGGCAGGAGAGGCCGGGGCGGGGGATGCCGGGGGGGTGCTCGCCATCGCACAACACCATCACAACGCCACAGCAACACCTTGCCATGGGGAGAAGCCGCCACCGGCCCCCGCGCTCCGCTCCATAGGCTGGTCGCCTGCCCTTTGCTCCCGCATGGCCCTCACCCTCTACGGCGGCGCCCGCAGCCGCGCCTCGATGCCCCGCTGGTACCTGGAGGAGAAGGGCATCGCCTACAGCTGGCACCAGCTCGACATGGAGGCGGGCGAGCACAGAGAGGAGGCGTTCACGGCGATCAACCCCTTCGCCAAGCTGCCGGCCCTGGAGGACGACCGCTTCAGCGATCCGGCGGGCGGGCCCCTGCGGCTGTTCGAGAGCGGCGCGATCCTGCTGCACCTGGCCGAGCACGACGGCGGCGAGTTCAGCGGCCCGCCGGAGCAGGCGGCGGTGCGGCGGGCGAAGGTGGCCCAGTGGCTGCTGTTCGCCAATGCCACCCTGGCGGTGGCCCTGTTCGTGCCCAGCAACCGGGAGCGGGAGTTCCCG
>JBIIXY010000176.1:0-3279 GCA_044347105.1 Prochlorococcaceae cyanobacterium | reverse complement strand
CTCACCGCACCAGACACCATGCGCGTTGGCGCCGAGAAGAAGTACTGGTCGTGCGGTGAGGTGGCACCGCAGTAGCTGAGCACCAGCGCCGGCTGGCCGCTGCGCCCCGCCCGGCCGCTGCGCTGGGCGTAGTTGGCCGGCGTAGGCGGCACGTTGCGCATGTACACGGTGTTGAGCGAGGAGATGTCCACGCCCAACTCCATCGTTGGCGAGCAATAGAGCAGCCGCAGCTGGGCCTCACGGAACGCTTCCTCCCGCTTCTCCCGTTCCTGGGCATCCACCTGGGCGGTGTGCTCCCGCGCCAGCAGGGTCTGTAGAAACGGCCGCCCCTGGGCACTCAAGGTGCTGGCCAGATCGTTGTAGAGGGTGCGGAAGTAGTCGTTCACCGGCCCGCGGCGACCGGAGCCCTGGCGTTGCTTGAGCAGTGCGGCGTGGTACTCGTCCTGGGGGTCTCCAGCCGGGTCGCACATCGTCCAGCGCAGGGCACTGCTGCTGAGCCGGCAGCCGCTCTTGCTCTCGCCGCTGCCTCGCCGGCTGAGCCGCAGATCCACCTGCTTCACCAGGTGGTAGCGCCCCAGCACCGCAACCAATCCCTGAGTGATCTGCTGGTAGAGCGCCTCATCCCACTTCAGGCCGGCGTGCAGCCCCTCCAGCGACAGCCAGCGCTCCCGGGCCTTGAGCCAGCGGCCGAATTCACCGCGCAGCGACAACCCTTCCAGGCCGCGGAACTCCCGTCCCCGGGCATCGCGCGGCACTGTTTCAAACACCACACTGCGCGCCAGTTCGCCCTTCTCATCGGCGCCGATCGCCCACACCTCCTCCAGCTCAGATGAAGCGCGGCGGCGGCGCTCAAACTCCTCGGCAAACAGCACATTGGTTTCGATCGCCAGCCGCTCGCGCAGCTCCTCCAGCAGGCGATGGCAGATCAGGTAGCGCTCAACCGGCGAGCACTGCGCCAGCAGGGGATGTTGATCGGCCCACTGGGCCTGGTCTTCCACGCAGGCCACCAGCTCGGCGTAGTCCACCTCCAGCAGTTGCAGCTGCTCCAGGTTGGGGTTGGTCAAGCGCCAGCCCCGGCGCAGGTCCACCACCAGGCGGTATTCGAGCACCTCGCGCAGGGCCTTGCGGAATTTGCCCTCCGCCGCCGGCACGATCTCCTTCTGGGCGATGAAGTCGTCGGCCTCCAGCCGCAGCGCTTTCTCGGTCTCCAGGGCCAACGTCTCCAGGCTCAGCTCCCGTTCCGGCTGGGCCTGCAGAGCCGCTACCAGGCCGGCCCGCAGCTGCAGCACCCGCATGAAGTCGTTGAAGTGGCCGGCCTGGAGCGAGGCGTCCTGGCGGTTGTCGCTGAAGGCCAGCAGCTTGCGGGCGTTGTCGGGCAACTCGTTGGCCGGGAAATTGAGCAGCTGCCGCAGCACCGACAGGCTCAAGGTGGTGGTGGCGGAACTGCGGCCTTCCGAACTCAGGCCCACCAGCTTGCGGAAGTCGCTGCCCCGGGCGCTGTGCTCCACCCCGCAGCTGGGGCAGAAGCGGAAGCTGCCGGCGAGCAGCCAACCCGGCAGCCCCTCGCTGCTGGCGAGGCCATCAGGGCGGAAGCGGCAGGGCACCGGTGCCGCCTGGCGGTAGTGCTGGCGCAGCACCAACTCGCCGTCTTTGCCAGGCTCCAACCAGCCGTCGGGGTAGTTGGCCTGCTCCGGCTCATCGGTGGAATAGGCCCCGGCCGCATCGGGCATGAAATAGCCCGGCAGCACCTGCTTGTCCTTGAGGCTGGCCTGGTCCCCGAAAGTGCGGGGTTCCAGCCGCACCGGCCGCTTGCTCTGCAGGTGCGCCCACACCGGATGGAACTCCTGGCCGCAGCTCCGGCAGAACACCAGCGGGAACAGCAACGCCTGACGGTCGCTGCCCGGCCGGTAGATCTGACCCTTGAGCGTGGGGTGGCGCGCACCGGGCGGCTCCAGCGTGCAGTAGATGTCGCCACCCGCCGAGACGAACTGGTGCAGGCGGAAGGCAAAGAAGCGGCGGTTGGGCGCCACCTCCACCTGATAGGCAGCCAGCAGGAACTGCCGCAGCCGATCGCGGGCCTGCTCCAACTCCACCCCACTGAGCTGGGCAAGCTCCTCGGCGGCCTTACGGAACTCCCGCGGCTGGGAGCGCACCCATTTCCCGTCGGCCCGGTCGTCTTCCCGGCGCAGGCCCAGCCGCAACTCCACCCAGCGGGCGAGGGGGTGGCGGCGCAGGCTTTCCCCATCATTCGTGGGCATGTCAGCGGCAAGGGCCTGGCGGAGCTCCTCGCCGCTGGGCAGATCACCCTCGGTGACCCGCTCCAGCGTTTCGGTTACCACGTTCGTAGGCGGAATCGTGGTGCCGAACAACTTGCTCGCCACCGTCGCCACCAGGGTGTTGCGTTCCTCGGCGCTGCCTTCACTGGCCATCGTGGCCGAGGTGCCGATGCAGATCAGGTCGTTGTTGGGTGAAAGGCGTTGGCGCACCCGGCGCACCAACATCGCCACATCGGCGCCCTGCCGGCCCCGGTAGGTGTGCAGCTCATCGAGCACCAGAAACTCCAGCCCCTGGGCCGCCTTGATCACCTGCTGATCCAGCGGATTCTGGCGGGTGAGGATGTACTCCAGCATCACGTAGTTCGTGAGCAGGATGTCGGGGGGATTGGTCTGGATCGCCTCCCGTTCTTCTTTGGATTCTTGGCCGGTGTAGCGGGCAAAGGTCACCCGTTCCGACCCCTTGGCATAGCCCAGGCAGAGATACTTCCCCAGTTCCTTGTACTGGCTGTTGCAGAGCGCGTTCATCGGGTAGATCACGATCGCCCGAATGCGCTTGCGGCTGTCTCCCGCTTCCTTGGCTTCGATGATGCGCTGCACCATCGGCAGGATGTAGCCGATCGATTTGCCTGAGCTGGTGCCGGTGGTGATCACCACGCAGCCACCGGCGAGCACAATTCTGAGCGCCTCGAGCTGATGGAGGTGCAGCTGCAGCTCCTGGCCCTCGCCCTCCTCCTTGCCCCAGCGGAAGATCTGTTGGCACTCCGGGTGCAGCAGGCCCTGCTCCACCAGCTCGCCGATACGTCCCCCGCCCACGAAGCTGGGGTTGAGCTGGATCAGTGGCGAGGGCCAATATTCCTCATCGCCATAGCGGCCATCCACGAAGTCGCGGATGTCGTCTGGCTTGATCGTGGTGAAGCTGCGGCTGAACTGGCCGTAGTCCTCCACCACCCGGTCGCGGAACGAGAAGACGTCCATCAGCCCGGCACCTCCGGGCTGCCGTGGC
>JBIIXY010000080.1:0-10700 GCA_044347105.1 Prochlorococcaceae cyanobacterium | reverse complement strand
ATCAGCTCAGCCCTGCACCGCAACTTCCACAAGTGGATGGGCAACCGCCCCTGCGAACCGAAGGACTTTGTGGACTACCTGCTGCGCAACGAACTCACCCACTTCGAGGGCAGCCCCAGCACCCGCGTGCGGCAAGAGGCCCGCCAACAGAAGCTGATCCACCGGCTGGAGCTGCTGCAGGCCCGCTACGAGGGCAATCGGCTGCTCTATTGAGTGGCGTTGATCGATCGGCTGATTCCCTCTTCAAAGGTCAGGCTCAAGCTCGGTCTGATCGGGCTCAGGAGGCGTGCAGCGGTTTCCAGAAACGCCACCAGGATCGTGATCAGCAGCACGAACGATTGCAGCCCAGGGTCGTGCTCCGCATCAGGGCAGCCTGTCTGCTCCGCCATGTGCTGCTCGAGGATGGTCTGCATCGGCTGCCACAGGGGGTTGCGGCACGCCTGGGCGACGCTGTCGCGCAGCCGGTCGCGGTAAGGCGGATCGGCGAGCCTCACCGGCGCTGTGGAGTGGGCAAAACCATTGCGCACGCGGCGCAGGTTGTGCAGCGATTGCTCCACCGCTGGATCGATCAGCCCAAGTCGGGCCGCCAGCGCGATCTTGGCGCCGAGGGAGCCCAGTGGTCGATCGGCATGGAGCAGGGTTTCGCTACCCCGCGGCGGCGCCAGGGCCGCCTTAAGCAGCACATCAAGAGCCGTATCGAGCCGGGCGACACCCACCAGCACCGCACCGCGGCCCCGTTCGCGCAGCATCCCCAGCGCCACGCTGCGGGCTTCTTCCGCGGCGGTCTCGATCCAGTCGGGCAGGAACGACTCGAGAGCCGTGTCGGTGTCGGCCCAATTCATGCACCCCGTGCATCAACCCTGAGGCTGGCACGGCTTCAGAGGTCGGCTTGGCTGCTTGTCAGGGAGTACACGCTCTGGTCGCGCTCGGGGTAGGCCTGTTCAATGTGAGCAAAGACGGCCTCACATTTCTGCTGGTACAGCTCCGGTGTGTAAGCGCGCGGCAGGCCGATATCGAGCGCATCCTGGATCAGCAGCTTCAGCTTGGCTCGGGCCTCGGACTTCTGCTGCCAGTTGAGCACCAGGAGCTTTTTGAACTTCTCCACCAGCTCCCGGGCCGACTGTTTGACCTTGGCGCGGTCGCTGTCTGAGAGATCCGGTGCGGACTGGAGCAGGATGTCGAACATCGCCAGTTCCTCCTCGCTGAGGTTCTCGCGGATATGGCGCTGCTGCTCCTGGCTGAGCTGCAGGCTGAGGGTCAGCAACTGCTTGTAGATCTCCTCCACGCTGCGGCTGCCGGCGTTGTAGCTGTCGATCAGCGCTTCAAACTTCTCGCGGAAATCAGCGCGGGTGGGGTTGAGCTGCACCATCCGGGCGAGGTGGGCCGCGATGAGGGCCTTGAGCTCTTCCAGCTCCGTCTTCTTGTGCTTGTTCTGCTTGAACTTGTCCGCCAGAGCCTGGAAATCGATCTTGGAGAGATCGATGCTGGGCGGGCCCTGATCGCGGATGGCGATGCCGGTGATCGACTGATCCAAGACCTGGCCGATCTGGCCCATCACGGCGCTGATGTCGGGCGGATTGGGATTGAGACTCAGGCGGATTTCGGCGGCGATCGTGTTCAACGCACCAACGGATGGGGCGAACTCCTGGGCGGCGGGATCGGGCTTGATAGCAGCGTGCAGGAGTTGTACGAGGCGCTGCTGCTCCTGGAAGCGCTGCCGCAGCGATTCCGGCGCAATCAGTGCCTCCACAGCATCTTTGATCGCCTGTAGCCGCTGCATGGCGGGTATTGCTGCCAACGCCGGGATATCCACCTGATGCTCCGCGCAGAACTCAATGGCATCGTTGAGCACCTGCCGCAGCTGGTCCACCAGCACCGATTTGTCCTGGGTGGGTTTGGCGCCGCCACCGCTGCGCCCGCCGTAGAGGGCCAGCGCCTTTTCCAGCGAAGCGAACACATTGGCGTAGTCGACGATCAGGCCGCTGTGCTTGCCGGGGAAGACGCGGTTGGCCCTGGCGATCGTCTGCATCAGAGTGTGGTTGCGCATCGGCTTGTCGAGATAGAGCGTCGAGCAGCTCGGTGCATCGAAGCCGGTGAGCCACATGGCGCACACGAACACCAGCCGCAGCGGATCGCCCGGATCCTTGAAGCGCTGATCCAGTGGGGGGTCGGATGTGGTGAGGCGGCGGCGATGCGGTTCGATGTCCAGGCCCAGGGCCGCCATGTCGGCGATCTCGTTCTGGGCGGCCGACACGATCACCGCCATATCGGTGGTGGTGAGGATGTGCAGGCGCTGGCGCAGCTCCTCCCCCTCTTCTGTGGGATCTGGCGGCAGCTGCTCCACCAGGGCACGCACCCGCTCGGTCTCCTCTTGCCAGTAGCGCTGCACCTTGTCGTACATGCGCAGGGTGGTGGCCTTGTCGATCGAGATGGCGATCGCCTTGCCCATGAATCCGCGGCCGAGGAAGTGGCGCACGATGTCGCGGGCGATCGTCTCCAGCCGGTCGTCCCTGGTGATGATGTGGTACTGCCGGCCCAGTTCCCGTTCGAGCTTCTGCTCCTCTTCCCCATCAAGATCGGCGGCTTCGATCACCGCGTAGATGTCGTCGTTGAGATCGGGATTGACCAGCTGCAGCTCGGGCGTGCGGTTCTCGTAGAACAGCGGCACGGTGGCGCCATCTTCCACCGCCTGCTGGAAGTCGTAGATCGAGACGTAGTCGCCGAACACCTCACGGGTGCGCTCCTCGCCATCGATCAGCGGCGTGCCGGTGAAGGCGGTGAACAACGCTTTGGGCAGGGCCGTGCGCATGTTCAGGGCCAGGGTGTCGTACTGGCTGCGATGGGCCTCATCAGTGATCACCACCACATCGCTGCGATCACAGAGCAGCTCGGGGACGCGGAACTTCTGGATGAGGGTGAACACGTAGCGGTGGTTGCCGCGCAGCAGCGCGGCCAGCTGGGCGCCGCTGCCGGCATGGCACTGATCCCCCTCGGCCTGGGACACGATCCCGGCGGCCTTGAAGGTGTCAGCGATCTGCACGTCGAGGTCGGTGCGGTCGGTGACGATCACGAAGGTCCAGTCGCCGGGCACCTTGCGCTGGATCTTCTGGCTGTAGAAGCCCATCGAATAGCTCTTGCCGCTGCCCTGGGTCTGCCAGAACACCCCCGCCCGGCCGTGCCCCCGGCGGCGGGCCTCCAGGGTGGCAGCGATGGCGTTGTTGACGCCGATCACCTGATGGTTCTGGGCAATGATCTTCACCAGCCCGCTCTTGCTGTCTGTGAACAGGGTGAAGTTCTCGACGTAATCGAGGAGGCGCTGCGGCTGGCAGGTGCCGCGCAGCAGCACCTCCAGCGACACCCGGCGGGGTTCGTCTTCGCGGGCGATCCGCTTCCACTCGAAAAACCGCTCCCAGTCGGCGCTGAGGGAACCGATGCGGCTGGCGGTGCCATTGGAGGCGATCAGGAAGGCATTGCTCCAGAACAGCTGGGGGATGGCGTCCTTGTAGTGGGTGAGGTTGCCGGTGAAGGCCTCGCGGGCCGAGACACCGGGCTTCTTGAACTCCATCACCACCAGCGGCAGGCCGTTCACGAAGCCCACCAGATCGGGAATGCCGTTGTACAGATCTCCTTCGATTTTGATCTGGTTGACCGCGAGCCAGGTGTTCTCTGCGGGCCGGTCCCAGTCGATCACCCGCAGCCGCACCTTGCTCAGGCCGCCCCGTTCGAGGTCTGGCACCGACACCAGCACCCCGTCTTTGAGCAGCTGGTAGACCTCGCGGTTCGCCGCCACCAGGCCCATGGCCGAGCGATTCCGACTGAGCTCCTCGATGGCGGCGCTGATCGCTTCCGGTGGCTGGCCCGGATTGAGACGCTGCAGAGCCGCCCGCAGGCGCGGCAGCAGCACCACCTCGCGGCGATCCCGGCGCCCCAGGCTGCCGCCCTCTGGGGCGAAAGTTTCCTCCAGCCCGCAGGCGGTCTGCCAACCCAGTTCCGCCAGCAGGGCCAGGGCGGGCTGCTCGACCAGGAGGTCTTCGCTGTAGGGGTTGGGGGTCATGGCATCGGAGCGCCTCCGGCGGGATCGGTGAGGGCCTGCTCGATGGCCTCGATGCTGGGAAGGCTGGTCTGCAGGTCGGGAGGTAGGGACTCGGTGAGCTGATATTCAGCGACCCCGATCGGTTGATGGATGTTGCGTAGGGCGTATTCGGCCACAACCTTGTTTTTGCTCTTGCACAGCAACATGCCGATCGTGGGCGCATCGTGTTCGCCCTTCATCTGCGCGTCGACGGCTGAGAGGTAGAAGCTGAGCTGACCGGTATGCTCCGGCTTGAAGGCGGTGGCCTTGAGTTCGATCACCACATAACAGCGCAGCTTCAGGTGATAAAAGAGCAGGTCAATGAAGAAGTCTTCGCCGCCTACTTCCAGCGGCACCTGGCGGCCCACGTAGGCAAAGCCTGCGCCCAGCTCCAGCAGGAAGCGGGTGATGTGATCCACCAGAGCCGTCTCGATGGCGCGTTCACTCGCTTCATCACCAACACCAAGGAAATCGAAGAGATAGGGATCCTTGAGCGATTCGCGAGCGAGATCGGAGCTGGGAGGAGGCAGGCGGAGATCGAAGTTGGTGGTGGCTTGCCCTTCCCGCTCCAGCAGCCGTCGTTCGATGTGGTGCACCAGCACGGCGCGCGACCAGCCCATCTCCGCCGCCCTGGTGGCATAGGCCAGCCGCAGGTCGGTCGTCTTGAGCTTGCTGAGCAGCACCAGATTGTGCCCCCAGGGCAATTGTCCAACAGCCTGTTGGACAATCTGCGGATCAGGCCACGCCTCCGCAAAGGCGCGCATGTAGAGCAGGTTGGCTCTGGAGAAGCCCTTCATCTCGGGAAAGGCATTGCGCAGATCCACAGAGAGCCGCTCAATCACCTTGGCTCCCCAGCCCTCGCGCCCCTGGCGCTCGAGGATGTCGCGGCCGATCTGCCAGTAGAGCAGCACCAGTTCGCGGTTGACGCTGCGGGCCGCCCGTTGCTGCGCCAGGTGGATGCGGGTTTTCAGCTCCGCGAGCCAGGGGCCGTAATCCGAAGGCAGCGGGATGATGTCGGTCATGGCAGGGACTTCACCACCGGGCGCAGCACCCGCTCCATCGCCACCAGCTGTTCGGTGATCCAGGCCTGATACTCATCCCAGCGGCTTTCATCTTCAATGGAGGCCTCGCTGCGCCAGGCCGCGACCCGACTCGCTGTTTTATTGGGGAGCTCCTGCCAATCCAATAGGTATCCGAGCTCGGCCTCAATCTCATCTTTCTTCAGCAGCAGATTCGAGAAATGTCGTTTCGCCTCTGTGCCCGAGAGGTAGAGCTCTACACCTAACCGCTCATCCCTGGTGTTGGCGGTGATATTGAGTCCAAAGCCGGAGCGGCCGATGGAGGTGTTCAGCCAGTGGTAGGGGCCAGGCTTGGCAGGCCGGATCTGGGGGGCCTCCTTGCCAAGCCGCTCCACCAGGGCTGTCCAGAACTTGAGCTGCAGTTGCTTGAGCGGTGTCGCCGCAGAAACGGCACGGGCCTGCTCCCGGCCGGCACGGGCCCAGTTGTTGGGCTTCACGACAACTTCAAACTTGGGCGCGAAGGGTGAGTCGCCGATCCGCCACAGCTCGATCTGCACCCCGAAGAAGCTGAGTTCGTCGTTGGTGTTGACATTCAGGAATTGCAACGCCGCGAGATGCTCCGGGCGGAAGGACTCCGCGATCCAGATCACCTTGCGCGCATCGACCCCTGCCGCATAGGCGAGGATCTGGCCGAGATGCTTGTGGTTGGTCTCCTCCAGCTGGTTCTCGATCACCACCTGCTCGTCGCCATCGGTGCAGAGGATGTCGAGCTTGAAGTCGCCGACCCAGTGCTCTGTGGCGACGAGTTCGAGCTCGCTGATGCCCAGGGCATCAGCCAGGGCCTCGAGGTTGTCGTCTTCCGCCAGCCAGGGGGTGAAGTCATTGGCTTCATGCTTCCAGGCCTGCCGGAGAGACACGCGTTCGAGCTTGCTGAGGGGTGGTGGGTTGGTCATGGTTCCGTCAGCCTCGGCGCCGGCAGAGCCTCCACATCGATCTGGCCAGAGAGCAGGCGGGGGAGAAGCAGGTCACGGGTGCAGCGGAGGTTCTGGATTTGCTTATCGATGACAGAGATCTGCTCGTTGATTGGCTTTGATACTTCTTCGAATCGAGTCAATATGGCAAGAGAAGGCGAGACTACTTGGTGATTTAGAAGCTGATTACTGGTCCAGCTCGGGAAGGTAGAGCCGCCGGCTTGCCGAAGAAGGACTGGAAGTTCAGAGATAAAGAGCTGATCCACAAATCCCTGGAAGCCACTGGATAGGCTGCAGACTCCACGGCCGAGGCAGTATTCGCCATCACTCTTCACATATTTGCCGGTCGTCGATCCCCTAACGCAAATGATCAAGGATCCCTTACTGCATGTCTTCGTGGGTGATGTTGTCCATTTTACTCTTTTTGGGAATCTCTCGCCATACTCCACTGGGCCATTGATTAGCGGCGTCCCCATCGCTTCTTCGTTGTAGCTGTCGCCTTTTGGCGAGAGCCCCATGGTGATTTGAGCAATGTCTCCAAGAGGCTCGATTCGCCACCCCTCCGGAATCTCCCCCAGCGGCGACTCCACAAAGGTGCAGTCCTCATGGCCTGGGAAATGGAAGTGGACGAACCACTCGCGGTAGAGCCGGCGGGCCATCTCCTCCAGGATCTTGATGCGCCGCTGGCTATTCTCGATCAGGTCGTCGTAAGCGGAGAGGATGCCGGCGATGCGGCGTTGGATGGGGAGAGGGGGGAGAGGCAGCTCGAAACTGGTTAACACTTGCGCGTTCGCATTCGGCTGTGCAGCACCGCCCATGT
Source organism: Prochlorococcaceae cyanobacterium (assembly GCA_044347105.1). Classification (GTDB taxonomy): domain Bacteria; phylum Cyanobacteriota; class Cyanobacteriia; order PCC-6307; family Cyanobiaceae; genus NIES-981. The sequence goes on along the minus strand of JBIIXY010000080.1, from coordinate 3,818 downwards.
GCTGTTGGATAAAATCTTTGTAGACCTGAGACTCGACAACAAAGCCGACATATCGCGAATCAACTGACTCGCTTGGCTGAATACGGACCAAGTATGATGCGAAAACTGCCTCAGGTGGATTCGCAATGTATTTCGCCCATCCTGTTGTCGCTCCAGTTCGTGCGATAACGATGTCGCCGTTGCGTAAACGGTGCTTGGCGAGTTTTTTCTGGTCAATCGCGCAGAACGGCACGCCATCCCAGTCGAGTCGGTCTGGGACAATGTCTGTAATGCGCAGGAAGCGCGGACCGATAGGCGCTGTTGAAGAGCTTGCCGTGTAGCCGTATTCAACCGCATCGCAGATGTCTCGCAAGAGGAGCCTGGGGTAACTCGCCATGCTCACGCCTCCAAAATACCCGCAACATTCGTGGCGATGGTCTGTTCCAGCTGCCGCGCCTTCTCATTCAGCTCATCCAGCTCCAAATTGAGCTCCTTAAACACAGCCACCATCTCACCCCTCCCCCAGTAATATCACCGCCTCATGGCGTAGCTCCTCCAACGCCTCCAGGATGGCTTCTCGGCTGGCCGATAGAGGAAACGGGCCTTCCTCACAGCGCGCCTCCACCGCATAGGGCTGCAGCGCCAACAACCGAGGATCCAGCTCCACCCCGGCCAGCTGGGCCAGGACGTTCAACAGGTGCGTGAACGGCGGCCGTTCGTCCCGCAGCACGATCTGGATCTTGAGCAGCTTCTCCACCGCCTGCTGGGCTGTGAAGCCACACTCCTCATCCGGATAGGCCGGATCAAGATTGCAGCGCAGGGCGCGCAGGTGGCGATCCACCAGCGCCAGCAGCACCCTCGCATCCTCCTGCGGCGTCATGGCTGCACCACCAGCACCCGGCCCTGGCGCGCCGCCTCGCTGATCACATGCCAGCGGGAGCCGGCCAGGCGCTCGGCATCGGCGCTACCGCTCACGATCAGGTCCACCGGCAGGGGCAGGGATTGCAGCGGCTGGAAGTGACGCCACCAGCTGGCCACCTTGGCCTCAGGCTCCAGCTGGGGGGTGCGCTCCACCACCAGCAGATCGAGATCGGATTCGGCGCGGGCGGTGCCCGTGGCGCGGGAGCCGAACAGCACCAGCGCCTTGACGGAGGGGTCGGCGGCGATGCGGCGCAGTGCCGCCTCCAGCTGGGCCCGCAGCGCTCCCTCCACCCCAGGTCCCAGCTCCGGCAGGGAAAAGGGCTGGGCGGTGGTCCAATCGGCGAGTGCGGCGGCTTGGCTCATGCGTCCAGGATCCCCGCCACATTCTGGGCAATCCTGGCCTCCAGTTCCCGCGCCTGGGTGTTCAACCCCACCAACTCCTCATTCAGCGTCTCCAACGCCTCCTTGAAATCTTCATCGCTCAGGTCTTCACCTGCCGCCACGCCGACATAACGGCCTGGGTTGAGGCTCCACCCCTGGGCTTCGATCGCCTCAATAGTGGCCGCCTTGCACAGCCCCGCGATGTCGCGGTACTGGGGCTCGGCTGAGTCCTCGCCGCCGAAGTAGGCCTCGATCCAGCGCTGGGCCTCTTCGCCGCCGAGGGTGACATCCACCGCCTCGCCGCGATAGAGGCGCACGATGTTGGCCAGGAAGCCGATCTGAGCTTCGCTCCAGTCGCGATGGGCGCGGTCGATCTGGCGGTAGAGATGCCGAGCATCCACGAACAGCACCGTGTCTTCCCGCGCAGTGCCCTTCTTGCCGCGGTCGAAGAACCACAACGTGCAGGGCAAGGTCACCGTATAGAACATGTTCGGCCCCACAGCCACCATCACATCCACCGCCTTCGCCTCGATCAGCTTCTGGCGGATCGCCTGCTCCGAACCGCGGGCATCGGAGGCGGAATTGGCCATCACGAAGCCGGAGCGGCCTTTCTCGTTCAGCGAGGAGTAGAAGAGCTGGATCCAGAGGTAGTTGGCGTTGTCCACGCTCGGCGTACCGAACGGAAAGCGCCGGCCGGGGCCGACCGCACCGCTCAGCCGGGCCATGTCCACCGCATTCACGTTGAACGGCGGATTGGCCATCACATAGTCGAAGGCGCCCACCGCATCGTGGGGATCGAGGTAGTAGCTGTTGCTGTCGCCGCCGTGGAAAATGCGGCCCTCCAGGCCATGGATCGCCAGGTTCATGCGGCACAGGCGGCCGGTTTCATCGGTCTTCTCCACACCGCAGATCGCCAGGTCGCCGGCTGGGTTGCCGCGGTGCGCCTTCACGAAGCGCGCGCTCTGCACATACATGCCGCCCGAACCTGAGGCTGGATCCAGCAGCCGCCCGGCGAAGGGCTCCACGATCTCGGTGATCAGCACCACCAGGGAGGTGGGCGTGAAGTATTCGCCGCCCTTCTGGCCTTCGCTGCGGGCGAACTCGCGCAGGAAGTATTCGTAGATCCGCCCGAAGGCGTCGAACTCCAGAGAGGTGGGGATCTCGGAGATGCGTTTCAGCAGCTCAGAGAGAAGCTGCGGCGTGAACAGGTTGTAGCTGCGGGGCAGCACGCCGGCGAGCTTGCTGTTGTGCTGCTCGATCAGCCCCATGGCCTCGTTCAGCCGGGCGCCGATGTCGGCACCCTCGGGCAGGTCGAGCAGCTCCTGGTAGCGGGAGCCGGGGGGCAGGTAGAGCAGCCCCTCGCTCTGGTAGGCGTTGGGGTCTTCCTCCCGGCTGCCGCGCCGTTCGCTGCCACCGGCGGCCTTGAGCTCACGCCAACGGGGCATAAAGCGCGCATCGGCAAAGCGCAGGAAGATCAGGCCGAGGATCGGGCCGGAGTACTCCTGAGCCTTGAGGCCGGAGTTGGCACGGAACTGATCGGCCGCGTCCCAGAGGTTCTTCTCCATCGCCGCCTTGCCCAGGTCGCGCTCGGGCGGCGCCACCCAGCCCATGAAGCCGCGGCTGGGGTCGCCAGGGTCCGGTGGAGGGCTGGCAGGTGCTGCGGCTTCGATGGTCTGGCGGCCCCCTGAACCATTGCCATTGCCGTTGCGGCTGGAGCGGTCTGCAGGGGTGGCGCGAGTTGGTGGGGCGACTCCGGGGGCTTTCAATCCACCGCCGGGGCCCTTCACTCCCTCGGCGGCACCCATCGCCACCACCAGGCTCTTGATTTCCTTCAGCTCAGCGTCGCTGATCGGTTCACCCGCCTCCTGCTCCAGGGCCGTGCGGATCTGGTCGTTCGTGATGCGGCTGCCGTCCTCCGGGATCAGGGCGATCAGGGCGTCAGTGAGGTCTTCGCGGCTGGGCATCTGGTCGGGATGGGGACGCTGGGGCCAGGGAAGCAGAGCAGGTGGCGCGCCGTTCTGCATCAGTCTGCGTCGTTGAACAGTCGGATTGCCCAAAACGCAGGGAGATTTCCATCTCCACGTGGGGTATTTATGCAGTTAGTGCATAGATACGGAATGCGCTTCCGCTTACGCCTGAAACAACCTCACCGCCTCCTGGTACTCCGCCTCGATCCCCAGCCCTGAGTCCTGATCCGGCGTCAGCCGCTTCATGCCCACATGGATCAGGCAGGCCAGGGCGAGGTCGCACCAGCTGCCGGGCAGGTTCTTGAGGCTGCGGGCGGTGCCGGGTTCATTGATCTGCAGCCCGCCCTGGCCCACGGCCGCCACCTCGCTGAGCACGGCAATGAAACGCTGCTGGTCCATCCCCTCGAACAGCTGCAGGGCCTGGAGGCAGTAGCTGAACGCGACCTGCCGCAACCCTTCTGGCTGATCGGCGCCCAGATCGCGGGCGGCGAAGCTGCCCCGCAACTCCTTAGCCCTGTTTGCCAACTCGCCGTAGGGCTGGGCTTCGATCACCCGCAGCAGCAGCCGATT
>JBIIXY010000078.1:0-10728 GCA_044347105.1 Prochlorococcaceae cyanobacterium | reverse complement strand
ATGCCCTGGAGTGTCTCAGCGGCCTCACTCTGGCCCGCTGGAGTTACACCAGCATCGAAGACCTGATCGCCGGCGGACTGCATGAGGCGATCGATGCCCTGCAGAGCGATCTCAACAGCATGCATGAACTGATTGAGCAGCGCTTCTTCACCGCCACCACCCACAACCCCACCAACGCCGACCCGGCATGCGTGCTCGCGTAATTCACACCTTCGATTACACCTACGACGCCCCGGTGCTGCTCGGTCCCCACCGCTTCGGGCTCAAGCCGCGCGGCCACGGCTTCCAGCGGCTGCTGGATTTCCGCCTGGAGATCAGCCCCGAGCCCAGCCGCCTTTATCCGCTGGTGGCCGCCAGTGGTGATGAGATCCTGCGCGCCCGCTTCCAGGGCAGCAGCGACCACTTCCAGGTGCGGGCCATCAGCGAGGTGGAAACGGAAACGGCGCCCCTGCTGCAGGCCTGCCTGGAGGAGAACGAACCGCAGCTGCCCTACCCGGTGGGCCACCTCAACGGCGACCTGATGGGCTCTCTGGAGGGCTGGCTGCCCAACGGCCAGCACGACCCAGCGGCCGTGGACCTGGCCCAGGAGGCGCTGATGGGCAGCGACCAGCGGGCGCTGATGTTCCTGCAGCAGCTGGTGGAGATCATTCAGGACCGGGTGAAGTACACCCAGCGGCACGTGGGTCCGGCCTGGCCCGCCGGCCGCACCCTCAAGGAGCGGGTGGGCTCGTGCCGAGACCTGGCGATGCTGATGGTGGAATCGTGCCGCTGTGTGGGGCTGCCGGCCCGCTTCGTGAGCGGCTACCACCTGGTGGAACCGAAGCCCAAGCGCTACGACCTGCACGCTTGGGCCGAGGTGTACCTGCCTGGCGCCGGCTGGCGGGGCTTCGACCCCAGCGGCATCGGCGCGATCGACGACCGTTACATCACCCTGGCCACCTCCTCCAAACCGGAACTCACGGCGGCGATCACCGGCAGCTTCTCCGGTCCCCCTGGGGTGAGCAGCGAATTCAGCTGGGCGATCGAGGCGGACGTGCTCGATCCAGCTCCATCCACGGCTCAGATTCCGCCGACCTGCCACTCGCCGAACCCTGCCCCCCTGGGCGTGAGGAAGGGGAAGCGCGGGATTCCTCCTCCAGGTTGACCACCTGAGCGCGCCCACGGCCCTTGGCGACATAGAGGGCGGCATCGGCGGCGGTGGTGAGTTCGGCCAGGCCATGGCCGGAGGGGCCGTCGCTGCTGGCCAGGCCGATCGAGAGGTCCACCTGCACCGGCTCGCCGGCTGCGGTGGTGATGGCCGTGTGCTGAATCCGGGTGCGGGTGCGCTCCAGCATGGCGCCGGCGGCTGGGGCCGGCAGCTGCACCAGGATGGCGAACTCATCGCCCCCCAGCCGGCCCACCAGGTCACCGCTGCGCACCGCCTGCCGCAGCAGTTCGGACACCTCCCGAACCACCGCATCCCCGGCGTCATGGCCATGGCTGTCGTTGATCAGCTTGAAGTGGTCCACATCGATCAGGGCCAGGGTCACCGGCAGACCGGCCGCGCGCGCGCGCCCTAGCAGTTCCTCGGCAGCCTCAAGGAAGGCCCGGCGGTTGTAGATCCCGGAGAGGGCATCGATCTGGGCCAGCCTGAGCAACTCCGGAATCAGCTCGCGACGCAACAGGGCGAGCATGCCCAGGCAGCCCGCCAGCAGGGGCAGCAGGCCGGCGACGAACACCTGCAGCACGAACGACAGAACCTCCAGCCGTTCGCCACGCACATCGGTGACCGTGATCAGGGTGGCCCGCGCGGTGAACTGCTGGACCCCCTCAAGAGCCAGGGGGTACGGGCGCATGCTGATCAGCACATCCCCGCCGATCCAGGGCACTGGTCCGTGGAACAGCACCTCGTCACGAGTGAGACAGCTGAGCAGCGAGGAGGTGGAGGGACATTCGTCGAACAGCTCCCGCAGGGGCCTCTGGTTGGGTTGCTGCAGCACCTGGGGCAGGGTCCGGCCCACCAGGGCGTTGTTGGTGGCCGCCAGCACCAGCCCCCGCTGATCCACCACCAGGGCCATCGTCACCTCCTGGCTGGATGCGGCCTGCTGCAGCTGGCGCTGCAGGTTGTAGAGCGGTTGGTAACTGGTGAGACCCACGCTCAGATGGTTCTGGAGATGAGCAGCATGGGCACGCAGGTCGCGGGCCGTGCGGGAGAGCACCAGCAGGCCGGCCACCAGGGCCATCAGGGCGGAGGCACCCGCCGCGGCGAACAGCATCTCCAGCCAGAGCTGGCGGTTCACCCAGCTGCCCAGGAGGACGCTGTTGTCGGTGCTGCGGAACACACGGCGGATCATGGCGTCACCAAGAACCCCGTGCTGGTGCGGGGCAGAGGGGCTGCCGCCTCGATCCGCCCCGCCTGGCGCATCTGGGCGGCCATGCCGGCCAGGGCCCGCTCCACCGGCCCCTTGGCCCTGAGCAGGTCAAGCTGTTTGGCGGAATCGGGATAGCGCAGCCCCTGCTCCGACTGGCGGAACTGCTCCGGCGTGATCTGCTGGCGCTGAGCCATTTCGGCCACCGCCTCGGTGGGCAGACGGCGGGCGAAATCCTGGGCGGCCCACCAGGTGCGCACCAGGGCTCGAACATCCCCGGCCCGGCTGCGGGCAAATTCCGGTGACACCGCCAGCACGTCCACGATCTCCCCGGGGAGGCGCCGACTGCTGAACAGCTCGGCAAAGCGCCCATCAGCGGCCAGGGGGATGTCGTGCGGGGCATAGGTGACGATGGCATCGAGGTCCCCGGCCTGGAGGCCGCGCACCAGGGCCACCGGCCCGTCGAAGCGCAGATCGAGCTGCTCGAGCCCCAGGTTTGGCAGCCCCTCAAAGCTGCGCAGCAGCAGGTATTCGGCCAGCACGGTGCGCTCCAGGCCCACCCGCATGCCCCGCAACTGGGCCGGACTGGTGAGCTCCCGGCGGGCCATGAGCCGATCAGCCCCCAGCGATTCATCCAGCACCAGCACCAACAAGGGACAGCGCTGGGGCCGCTCCTGGCAGACGGCGATCGCCTCGGGCAGGGTGGTGGCCATCACGTTGAGCTCCCCCTGCACGTAGGCGGCGCGCTGATCGGCCAGGGAGCTGTACTGCTTCACCACCAGCTCCAGCCCGTGGGGCCGGGCCAGTTGCTTTTGCTCGGCCAGATAGAAGTACTCGTAGCCTGGCCAGCTGGTGATCGCCACCAGCACCTTGCGCGACTGCCCGAACAGCAGCCAGGCCAGCAGGGCGAGCAGGCCGCCGGCGCCCAGCAGCAACACACCAAGCCACGACCAGCCACCGCCCTTCTCCGGAGCGGAGCGCCAGGAGGATCGCGGGGGGGTGGGGCTGGGATTCATGGCCGTGAGGGGCTCCTCAGCGCAGGGCTTCGCGCAGCAGGCCATCGCTCACCCGGGGCAGGGGGCTGCCTGGGTTCACGAGGCGCAACTGCTGCTGCACGTTCTGCACGGCCTCCAGGTTGCGGGCCAGCGTTCCCCCCGGCGCCAGCATCGGCAGCTGCTCGCGCAGGCTGAAATACACCAGCCCGCGCTCAGCGGCGGCGAATTCCTCCGGGCTGAGCCCCTCGCGCCGCGCCATCACCGCCCGGGCCTCGGCGGGCTGGGAGCGGGCCAGGTCGTGGGCTGCCTGCCAGGCCCGCAACAGGCGCACCAGGGCCGGGCCTCGGGCCTCAAGAGCGGCGGGACTCACCACCAGCACATCGAAGATCTCCCCGGGTATCGCCCGGCTGTCGAACAGGGGGCGGGACTTGCCCTGCCTGGCCGCATAGTCGCTGTAGGGCGGGAAAAAGGCCACCGCGTCCACCTTGCCCTGGGCGAGGGCGTCGGGCATGGCGGCGAGCGCCATGTTGCGCACCTGCACGTCAGCCAGCGAGAGGCCGGCCCGCTCCAGGGCCCGGCTCAGCACATAGGGCCCCAGGGTCGAATGGGTCACGCCCACCCGCTGCCCGCGCAGCTCGGCGATCGAATCGATGCCCAGGCGGGCGGCAAGCTGGTCGCCGCCACGCGACTCGTCCAGCACCAGCACCACCACCGGACAGCGATCCGGGGCCCGGGAACAGATGTCCACCGCCTCCACGGTGGTGAGCTGGGCCAGGTCCAGCTCAGCGCGCAGATAGGCATGCACGATGGCCTGGGGGTCGGGGTACTCGGTGACGGTGATGTCGAGCCCCTGGGCGGCGCCCAGGCCGCTGTGGGCGGCCAGGTGGACGTACTCGTAGCCGGGCCAGCTGGACACCGGCACCGTGATCGCTTCGGGAGCGGGCTTGCAGCCGCCGAGGGCCAGGGCGCCGATGCTGAAGAACAGTGCGGATGGCAGCAGACCCGACCGGAGCAAGGGGATGGCGACGGGCAATTTGCCTGAACCTAAGTGGGGTTCGCGGGCCTGTCAGAGCTGGAGAACACAGAGGGGGATGACCGATCGCGGGGAACCGGCCCGAACCGGCAGCCGGAGCCCCACGACTGGGCCTGCGGGAGCTGGCCTGGTTGGGGCTGCTGAGCGGAGCAGCAATCCTGCTGAACAGCCTGCCAGTGCCGCTCTTTTTCGGCATTCACCTGCTGCTGGGCTCGGTGCCGCCGATCCTGGCGCTGTTGCTCTGGCGCACCATGGCGATCGTGATCTTCACTCTGGAGATGGTGTGGCTGTGCGTCGGCCTGCGCCGCTGCAATGGCCACGCCCGGCAGGAGGACAGCTACGGCCGGGGGTGGTGTTCACCATCGCCTACTGGCCGGTGCTGGGGGTGCCCTCGACGGGCTGCGCACCGTCAACCTGGCAGTGTCCCGGGCAGGAGCCGGCTCGGCGATCAACAATCTGCTGATCCGCCAGGTGAACCGGCTGAGCGGCAGGCTGCGCGGGTCGCAATCCAAACCACAGCTGCCTACCAGTTGAGCCCGTGCAGTTTGGGCAGGGGGGCTGTCTTGAAGGTGACGGCGAACAGCCGGGGAATGCGGCGGCTGTTGTACACCCGGAACTCCCGCACCACGCTCGCACCCTCGTCGCGAACGGCCTGGTTGAGCACCACCGACCCATCGGGATCGGACACGGAGCGGTGAAAGGTGCCGGGCGGAATGCGCAGGATGTCGCCGCCGGCCTCCAGACGAACAATGTGATACGGATAATTCCAGCCGAAGTTCACCAGATAGAAGGTGCGGCCGCCATGCAGGGCCAGCAGATTGTCTTCCTGGTGGGGATGCAGATAGAACTGCCAGGCGCCGGTTTTCTCCTCATCGGGAGGGCTCACGGCCGGGCCGGAATGGATCACCAGGTCCCGGGCATTCGATGCAGCAACAGTGATGTCGAAGAAACGCACCGCGGGCGTATCCCGGAACTTCTCGTAGGGGATCAACTCGAACATCGGTGCCGGCTTCGGCATGAAGGCTGTCATCGGCCTGCGGGGGGAGGGGGCTGGGGGATGGATCAGTGAACCGAACCCACCCACCCGCCAACGGTGGCAACCACTACACAAACCCGGGCAGCACTGGTCAGTTCCAGGACTGACCTGAATCCTGTGCAGAACGGGGTGACCGGTTGCAGCGGGGCTCAGAACGGGATCGGCATCTCCACCGCCGCCGGCTCGGGGCTGCAGGCCGCCACCCGCTGGGCCACCACCTGGCCCACCAGCACGATCGAGGGCGAGGCGAACTGCTCGGCAGTAGCGCGATCGGCCAGCTCCGCCAGGGGGCTGAGCAGCAGGCGCTGGCCCTCCACCGTGCCCTGCTGGATCACCGCCGCCGGGGTGTCGGCCGCCAGGCCGCCGGCGAGCAGCTCTTCGGCGATGCGGCGCAGGTTGTGCAGACCCATGTAGATCACGAGCCCATCGCTGCTGCGGGCCAGCCCGCGCCAGTCAACCCCGGGGCGCTGCTTGTCGATCTCCTCGTGGCCGGTCACGAAGGTGACGCTGGAGCCCGCCTTGCGGTGGGTCACCGGGATGCCGGCGTAGGCCGGCGCGGCGATGCCGGCGGTGACACCGGGCACCACCTGCACCGGGATGCCCCGCGCCGCCAGATGGGCCGCCTCCTCACCGCCGCGGCCGAACAGAAAGGGATCGCCGCCCTTGAGGCGCACGATCAGGCGGCAGCGGCCGGCCAGCTCCACCAGCACGGCATTGGTGCTGGGCTGGGGCACGGAGTGGTGGCCGCGGCGCTTGCCCACGAAGTGGCGCTCACAGCCCTCCGGCACCAGATCCAGCAGCGCCTTGGGCACCAGGGAGTCGTACACGAGGGCATCGCACCGCTGCAGCAGGCGGTGGGCCTTGACGGTGAGCAGGTCGGGATCGCCGGGGCCGGCCCCCACCAGATACACCGTGCCGAACGGGGCAGCCTGCTCGCTCACGGCAGGGCCTCCAGCGCGTCGAGCAGCACGGCCCGCAGGGCCGGCCGCTGCAGCAGGGGCACGCCAACCGTGCCGCCGGGAACCGTGCCGGCGAGCCGGTCGGTGAGGCGGTTGGCAGCGAGCACCAGGGGCAGGGCCGGGGCGGTGAAGCTCAGGGTTGGGCCGTCGCAGTCAGGCGCACTGTATGGAGTGGCCAGGGTGCGGCCACCGGTGACCTGCTCCAGCAAGGCCAGGTAGCGCTGGGCCAGGGCACCGGCGAGCGGATGGTGCAACAGCAGAGGCGGCCCCTGGCCCGGTTCTGCGGCGCCCGCCAGCGTCTGGAGTTCGCTGCGCAGGGCCTGTTGCCAGCAGGGCCAGGCCCCGAGGAAAGGCTGGCGCTGCACCCGGGTGCGGCGGCGCCAGTGCGCTGCGATGGCGGGCACGTCCTGCCGCACATGGCCCCCGGGCAACACCAGCAGCGGCACCAGGGTGAGGGGCAGGCCCGCCGCCAGCAGCGGCTCCCCGTCAGGGGGGGCGCTGGCGCTGAGCGCCTGCAGGCGCACCGGCGCCCCGCGCCGCTGCTCGAGCTCCACCGCCAGGCTCAGCAGTTCGCTCGGCAGCTCGCCGCCGCTGCGGCCATGCACCACCAGCAGCAGCGGTTGCACCGGCGTCGCCGCCAGGCGGCGCTGCAACCGCCCGGCCACGGCGGGTTCAAGAGCGCGGCGGCTGAGGGGCACCAGCTGGCGGCGGCAGCCCGGCAGGCGGGTCAGCAGATCCACGGCCGTGGCGGCCAGCTGGGGATCGAGATCGGCCGCCAGCATCCGCAGGCAGCGGCGCAGGGCGGCGCGGGGCCACACCGGCAGCCCCAGCGCCAGGCCTTCCAGAGCCGCCCGCCGCAACGACGCGGGGATCGGCGCCTGCACCCAGGTGCGCAGCAGGGGCCAGGCGCGGGCATCGCGCTGGTGGCCGAGCAGGCTGAGCTGGGCCGCCAGCAACTCCGGCGGGCGGCCCAGCTGCTGCAGCGGATCAGCCGGCAACTGGGCCAGCAACCAGTCCGCCAGGGCCGGGTTGCGGCGGATGCCCACCAGCAGCGGCAGCTGGGGATCCGGCGCAGGCTGGGCCGCCCACCAGCGCAACAGCCGCAGGGGCGCATCCGCAGACCAGTGCTCAGCCAGGACGGCGAGCAGATCGGCCTCGGGCTGGAGGGCACCGCTCTCAATCGCCCGCAACCAGGGTTCCGGATCCAGGTGGGGGAGCCGGCGCAGCCGCTGCAGAAACGGCCAGCGGCCGGGGTCACCCCCGCTGGGCAGTTCGGCAGGACCGGGCGGAGCTTCAGCCAGGGGAATCACGCCACGGGAACGGGGTGGGGGGCGATGGGCAGCAGAGCGCTGGTGGAGGGAGGCCAACGACTCAAAAAACGCTAGGGGACGGCCGCCGGCGGGCGCCGAAGCGCTCCACCAGCAGCTGCTCCAGCACATCCGCCAGGTCGCTGAGGGGCACGCCCTTGTGGTGCAGCTCGGCCAGCTTCGGCTCGGCGTCCATGGCACCGCCGAGGAAGATCTTGGCGGCCTCCACCATCTCGCCATCCTTGCGGGCCTTCGCCCCCATCAGGCCGATCTGGCCCATGTAGGGCTGGCCGCAGGCGTTGGGGCAGCCGGTCCAGTGCATGCGCACCGCATGGGGCAGCTCAACGCGACGCTCCAGCTCCTCCAGCACCGCCTGGGCGGTGCCCTTGGTCGGCATCAGGGCGAAGCTGCAGTAGGCGTTGCCGGTGCAGCTCACCGCCTCGGCCTGGAGCGGCGAGGGATCGGGTCGGAAACGCTGCAGCAGCGGCTCGGCCAGCAAAGCCTCCAGATGCTCAGTGGGCACGTTCACGATCAGGGCGTTCTGGGCCTCGGTGAGCCGCAGCTCGCCGGAGCCGTAGGTGCGCGCCAGGCGGGCCAGCTCGGCCATCCCCTCGGCATCCAGGCGCCCCATCGGCACATGCAGCCCCACCCAGGACTGGCCTGCCTGCATCTGGGGCTGCACCCCCAGGCCGTCGCGGGGTGCCCGGTTCACCAGATGGCTGCCGTCGTGGGCCGCGGCCGTGGCCGGGTCGCCCGCCTGCTCGCAACCCAGCTCAGCCGCCAGCTCAGCCCAGGTGGCGAGCACCGCCTGGCGGTAGTCCTCCAGGCCCAGCTGGTCGACCAGATACATCAGCCGGCTCTTGTTGCGCTGCTGGCGGTTGCCTGCGCGCTCGAAGTGGCGCAGCACCGCCAGGGTGAAGCCGGGCAGCTGGGCGGCCGGCAGCCATAGCCCCAGGGGGATCGCCAGCGCGTTGCGCTGGGCCGAGAAGAAGCCTCCCACCATCACCGTGAAGCCCAGTTCACCGTTGTGGTGGGCCGGCAGAAAGGCCAGGTCGTTGTGCAGCAGGAAGCTGTCGGGGGCGCCGCCCACGGCCACGTTGAACTTGCGCGGCAGGTTGCGGGGGCCGGCCGGGCCGAGCAGGGCCGTCTGGATGGACGCCACCAGCGGCCGGGTGTCGATGAGTTCCTCGGGATCGATGCCGGCCAGGGGATTCCCGGTGATGTTGCGGGGGTTGTCGTGGCCCGACTGGCGGCTGGTGAGGCCCACCCGCTCGAGCTCCGCCAGCAGCGGTGCCATGTCTTCGAGCAGCAGGCCCCGCAGCTGGATGTTCTGGCGGGTGGTGATGTCGGCGCTGCCGTGCTCGCCGCAACGGTCGACCGCCTCGGCCAGCACCGCCAGCTGCTCGGCGGTGATCACGCCGTTGGGCAGGCGCAGCCGCAGCATGAAGCGCCCGGGCGTGACCGGGCGGAAAAAGATCCCCAGCCACTTCAGCCGGATGGTGAGGGTGGCCTCATCGAGGGCCTCCCAGCCCTGGCGGCCCAGGTCCTCCAGCCGTGGCGCCAGCTCCAGGCCACAGAGCTCGGCCTTGGCCTGCTCCACCTTGCTGAGGGTGGACGGGGAGGACGCAGGGGCAGTGGACATCGGCGGCAGCCAGGGGCGTAAAGGAACGTCGGAGTGCCCAGCCAGGCCGGTGCGGCGCGGGGTGCTGGGGTCCGAGCGAGCGCCGATGAGAGCTACGCCGCCGGAAACGAAATCGCGGGAGTGGCGCCCATGGCAGCGGCGCTGACTTCCGTGCTGGATGATCTCCCCTCAGGAGAGCCCTCAGATTGTGCGCCGAGGCGCCCGGTGTCCGTGTCGCAACCGCTACCAACGATCGCCCTGAGACGGGACCAGCAGCTGCAGGCCCTCGGCCCGGAGCGGGCCCGCTTCCGCGACCTGATCGGCAAGGTGGGCAGTGGCGAGCACACCAGCACCGGCCTCAACCGTGAGGAGGCTCGCACGGCCATGGACCTGATGCTCCAGGGCCTGGTGAGCGAAGCCCAGCTGGGCGCCTTTCTGATCGCCCACCGCATCCGCCGGCCCCTGCCGATCGAGCTGGCCGGCATGCTCGACAGCTACCGCGAGCACGGGCCGGTGCTGCGCACCCCGGGCAGGCGGGCCCTCAGCTTCGGCGTTCCCTACGACGGCCGCAGCCGCACCGCACCGCTGCTGCCCTTGCTCGCCCTGGTGCTGGCCAGCGCGGGCATGCCCGTGGTGCTGCACGGCGGTGCGCCCATGCCGGTGAAATACGGCGTCACCCTGGCGGAGCTGTTCGCCGCCCTGGGCATCGAGTGGCGCGGCCTGCCGCTGGCAGGCGTGCAGGAGCGCCTCGATCACCACAACCTGGCACTGAGCCACCAGCCCGACCATTTCACCGCGGCCGACCGCCTGCTGCCCGCCCGCGACGCGATCGGCAAACGGCCGCCGGTGGCCAGCCTGGAGCTGCTCTGGACGCCCCACCAGGGCGACCACCTGCTGGTGAGCGGCTTCGTGCATCCGCCCACCGAGAAGCGCGCCTGGGAAGCCCTCGCGGCCGCGGGGGAAAGCGAAGTGCTCACCGTGAAGGGGCTGGAGGGCTCCACCGACCTGCCCTCCAGCCGCGCTGGCATCACTGCCCGCCTGCGCCGGGGGGCGGTGGAACGGCTGCTGCTGCACCCGCGCGACCACGGCCTGCACGCTGAGGAGGTGGCCTGGGAGAGCCTGGAGATCTGGCAACAGCAGGCCCTGGCTGCCCTGGCCGGCGATGGGCCCCTGGCGACAGCCCTGCTCTGGAACCTGGGGGCCTACCTCTGGCTGGCCGATCAGATCGACACACTCGAAGCAGCCCTCAACCAGGCCCGCGGCCTGCTGGCCGCCCGCAGCGGCGAGCGCCTGCGCCAGGCCTTGGCCAATCGGTAACAACCGCCACTCACAATCAACGGGGCGGCGTGGTGTCTTGGTTGGGTCCGGTCAGCTCGTGCGCCGGCAATTCGCCTGGCCGGTTCGGTGCGCTTCGTTGTGGAGCCCGACC
>JBIIXY010000079.1:0-10728 GCA_044347105.1 Prochlorococcaceae cyanobacterium | reverse complement strand
CGGTGCGCTTGAGCACCTCCCGCTGCAGGGGGTGATCGTTCTGCAGGTAGCTCTCGGTGGCCCAGCCCATGCGCCGGCAGGTGGCCAGAAACGCGGCGTGCTTGCCGGAGCAGTTGTGCTCCAGCGGACTGGTGCGGCCCGCCGGCACCGGGCACTGCAGCTGATCGGTCTCCAGCTCAGCCCCCCAGAGCAGGCGGAACGCCTCGCGGGCGTGGGTGGCCGTGCCGGCGTGGGAGGCGCAGGCGATGGCCAGACCCCGGTCGCCACTGCCCGATTGGTCAGCGCTGCCGCTGGCCACGAACACGGTGGCCTGGAACGGTTTGTGGGCTGAGCGGATGAAGCTCAACTGCTGGGGATCGCCGGCGCGCATCAGCACCCTGCCACGGGCGTCGCACACCACGGCATGCACCCGGTGTCTAGATTCGGCGATGCCGTTGCGCAGCAGCCGCACCTCCAGCGGCGGGATGCCGGTGCGGGCCGGTGCGCCGAAACTCGGGGGAAGGCTCATGAAGGCAATGCGCTGAATAGGCCGGTGACGGTTCAGAAAGCCTGACAGAGCCCGGTGCCCGCCAGCATCAGCGCTGCGCAGATGGCCAGCGCCCGCTCCAGGCGGCTGAGCACTGGTCGCACTTGGTGCTGCGCCACCAGCAGATCCTGCTGGCGCCAGCTGAGGGGTTTCTCCCACACCTGGCCGTCGTACCAGCCGGACTCTTCGTATTCCACCCGTTCACTCACCAGCCTGCGGTGGATCGTTCGCCAGCCCAGCCATTGGCGCAGCAGCAGCAGCAGGGGCAGCAGGATCGCCGCCACGGCACCCGCCAGCACCAGTTCCAGGGGGTGGTGGCGCAGCACCCAGCTGCCGCTGGCCACCAGCAGGCTGGGGGGAAACGCCAGCAACCAGCTCGCCAACAACGCCGTTGTCAGTCCCTGATTGCCATGGCTGGGCCAGGCGAAGAACCAGGAATCGCGCAGTTCTTCGTATTGCTGCAGGGGCCTCTGCTCAGCGGGCACGGGGCAGACCCCCAGAGCCTGGCCAGGGTTGGAGCGGCCCGGAGGGTCACCCGTGGCGCCGCGGGCGTCCCCCATGGCCTCAAGTGTTGCTGGCGGAGCTCGAGCTTAGGTAGCGAACCTGCTCCCCGTGGCCCCAGAACGACTCCAGGTCGTAGTACTCCCTCTCGCTGGGCGTGAGCACGTGCACGATCACCTCGCCGTAGTCGAGCAGCAGCCAGCTGCCGGCACTCTGCCCCTCGCGGCGCAGTGGCAGGCGGCCCAGATCCTCCTCCAGCCTGTCCTCCACCGAGCGGGCGATGGCCCGCACCTGCACGTCCGAGAGGCCGCTGCAGATCACGAACCAGTCGGCAAGAGAGCTCACCTCATCCACCCGGATCAGGCGGATGTCCACAGCCTTGCGATCGTCACAGGCTTCGGCGGCCAGCCTGGCCATCGCCTCGGTTTCCGGGTCGGCGGCGCGGGAGACCGGCTGGCTGTGGATGGGCGTGGCTGCGGGTGTGCTGGCAGCGGTGGTACCCAGAGGGGCCTCAGCCATAGACGTTCTCACTGGTGACGGACTGGCGGGAGCCCTGTTGCTGGGCCATTTCCGCCCGGGCCTTGCCTGCACTTTTGCGCAGGGCCTCCAGGCGATCGTCGTAGAAGGAACGTTTCTTCTTCTTGCGCGTCTGCTCCGCCAGGTCCTTGAGGGCCCCGCCCAGGCTCTTGTAGGCGTTGGGCAGGGTGTAGCCGAAGCGGCAGGCCAGGTCGATGGCCCGCTCGTCGGCGGCGATGGCATCGGCCAAGCGCTTCTCGCTGTTGTTCTTGAGATAGAGGCGGTAACCGGCAAAACCGGAGAGTCCCAGGGCCATCAGCAACAGCAGGCCGTCCTGCACCCACAGCTCGCCGATGGCGCCGCCCAGGCCAATCGCCAGCGCCGCCATCTCCCAGCCGTCGCGGGGCACGGCGTCGTTCTGAATCCGGCCCACCTCGTGCCAGAAGAGCAGGTTGCGGTGATCGATCGCCAGGGCATCCCACTTCTCCAGATCCACCTGGATCTCGATCTCATCCCTGCCGATCTCCTCAATGGCGATCAGGGGTGGGTCGATTGAGGCTGCGGCTTCCACGAACACCCAGCTCTGCATTTCCGGTGGCAGCAGCCCCTTGAGGCGCTGGAGTTCACTCATGGAACGGGCATGGACGTCAAGGCACAGGTTAGCCATGCCCCGTGAGAGGCTTGACGGGTTTGGCCTGCCGCCCTCGCCCATGCCCCGCCGCACGGACCTCCGTCGCATCCTGCTGCTGGGTTCCGGACCGATCGTGATCGGCCAGGCCTGTGAATTCGACTACTCCGGCACCCAGGCCTGCAAGGCGCTGCGGGCCGAGGGCTACGAGGTGGTGCTGGTGAACAGCAACCCCGCCTCGATCATGACCGATCCGGACATGGCGGATCGCACCTACATCGAGCCGCTCACCCCCGAGGTGGTGGCGCGGGTGATCGAGATCGAGCAGCCCGATGCCCTGCTGCCCACCATGGGCGGTCAGACCGCCCTCAATCTGGCGGTGGCCCTGGCCGAGAACGGAACCCTGGCGAAGCACGGGGTGGAGCTGATCGGCGCTGACCTGGCGGCGATCAAGAAAGCCGAAGACCGCCTCCTGTTCAAGGAGGCGATGGCACGCATCGGCGTGGCCGTGTGCCCGTCCGGCATTGCCAACTCCATGGACGAGGCCATGGCTGTTGGCGATGCCATCGCCAGCTACCCCCGCATCATCCGGCCCGCCTTCACCCTGGGCGGCAGCGGTGGCGGCATCGCCTACAACCCCGAGGAGTTCGAGGCGATCTGCAAGAGCGGCCTGGAGGCCAGCCCGGTGAGCCAGATCCTGATCGAACAGTCGCTGATCGGCTGGAAGGAATTCGAGCTGGAGGTGATGCGCGACACCGCCGACAATGTGGTGATCGTGTGCTCGATCGAGAACCTCGACCCGATGGGGGTGCACACCGGCGACTCGATCACCGTGGCACCGGCCCAGACCCTCACCGACCGCGAATACCAGCGCCTGCGCGACCAGGCGATCGCGATCATTCGCGAGATCGGCGTCGACACCGGCGGCAGCAACATTCAGTTCGCGATCAACCCGGCCAACGGCGACGTGATCGTGATCGAGATGAACCCGCGGGTGAGCCGCAGCTCGGCGCTGGCGTCGAAGGCCACCGGCTTTCCGATCGCCAAGATCGCTGCGCGCCTGGCGGTGGGCTACACGCTCGACGAGATCGTCAACGACATCACCGGCGCCACGCCGGCGTGTTTTGAGCCCACGATCGACTACGTGGTCACGAAGATTCCGCGCTTCGCCTTCGAGAAGTTCCAGGGCAGCCCGGCGGTGCTCACCACCTCGATGAAGTCGGTGGGTGAGGCGATGGCCATGGGCCGCTGCTTTGAGGAGTCGTTCCAGAAAGCGCTGCGCTCGCTGGAAACCGGCCATGCCGGCTGGGGCTGCGACCGTGCCGATGGTTCCATTGCCACCACCGATCTCGACCGGGCCCTGCGCACACCCACCCCCGATCGGATCTTTGCCGTGCGCGAGGCGATGGTGGCCGGCCGCAGCGATGGCGAGATCCATGAGCGCAGCGCCATTGATCCCTGGTTTCTGGCCAAGCTGCGCGGGATCCTCGCTGCCGAGACGCGCCTGCTGCGGGGCCGCGCCCTGGCGGATCTCGATGCGGCGGCGCTGCTGGAGCTCAAGCAGCTGGGCTTCTCCGACCGTCAGATCGCCTGGGCCAGCGGCAGCGACGAGCTGGCCGTGCGGCGCTATCGCCAGAGCCTGGGCATCCGGGCGGTGTTCAAGACCGTGGACACCTGTGCGGCCGAATTCGCCTCACGCACGCCGTATCACTACTCCACCTACGAGCGCCCGCTGGAGCGCATCAACGCCGCCGGCGAGCTGGAGCCGGTGCCGCCGGAAGACGAGGTGCAGCCCGAATCCCGCCGCAAGGTGATGATCCTGGGCGGCGGCCCCAACCGCATCGGCCAGGGCATCGAATTCGACTACTGCTGCGTGCACGCCTCCTTCGCCCTGCGCGAGGCGGGCTTCGCCACCGTGATGGTGAACAGCAACCCGGAAACGGTGTCGACCGATTACGACACCTCCGACCGCCTCTACTTCGAACCGCTCACCCTCGAAGACGTGCTCAATGTGATCGAGGCCGAGCGCCCCGAGGGGGTGATCGTGCAATTCGGCGGCCAGACGCCGCTGAAGCTGGCGATTCCGCTGCTGCATTGGTTGGCCAGCCCCGAGGGTCTGGCCACCGGCACCCGCATCTGGGGCACCTCGCCCGAGTCGATCGACACCGCCGAAGACCGGGAGCAGTTTGAGGCGATCCTGCGGCGACTCGACATCCGCCAGCCCCGCAACGGCCTGGCCCGCAGCGAGGCCGAAGCCCGCGCCGTGGCCGAGCGGGTGGGCTACCCCGTGGTGGTGCGCCCCAGCTACGTGCTGGGCGGCCGCGCCATGGAGGTGGTGTTCGATGAGACCGAGCTCAACCGCTACATGGCCGAGGCCGTGAATGTGGAGCCCGATCACCCGGTGCTGATCGACCAGTACCTGGAGAACGCCGTGGAGGTGGATGTGGATGCCCTCTGCGACGCCACCGGCACGGTGGTGATCGGCGGGGTGATGGAGCACATCGAGCCGGCGGGCATCCACTCGGGCGATTCGGCCTGCTGCCTGCCCAGCGTGAGCCTGAGCGAGGCGGCCCTGGCCACGATCCGCCAGTGGAGCAAGGATCTGGCCCTGGCCCTGGAGGTGCGCGGCCTGATCAACCTGCAGTTCGCCGTGCAGCGCCACCCGGAGGAGGGCGAGCGGGTGTTCATCATCGAGGCCAACCCGCGCGCCTCGCGCACGGTGCCGTTCGTGGCCAAGGCCACCGGTGTGCCCCTGGCCAAGCTGGCCAGCCGGGTGATGGCCGGCCAGAGCCTGGCCGAGCTGGGTCTCACCGCCGAACCCACCCCGCCGCTGCAGACGGTGAAGGAGGCGGTGCTGCCCTTCAAGCGCTTCCCCGGCTCCGACACCCTGCTGGGCCCGGAGATGCGCAGCACCGGTGAAGTGATGGGCATTGCCCGGGGGTTCGGTATGGCCTTTGCCAAGGCGGAGCTCGCGGCCAATGAGGCCCTGCCCACCGGCGGCACCGTGTTTCTCTCCACCCACGACCGCGACAAGCAGGCCCTGGTGCCGGTGGCCCGCCGCCTGGCCGACGAGGGCTTCAGCCTCACCGCCACCGGTGGCACCGCCAGCGTGCTGGCCGCCGCCGGCCTCACCGTGGAGCCTGTGCTGAAGGTGCATGAGGGACGCCCCAACATTGAGGACGCCATCCGCTCGGGCAGCATTCAGCTGATCATCAACACGCCGATCGGCCGCCAGGCCGCCCACGACGACAAGTACCTGCGTCGCGCCGCCCTCGACTACGCCGTGCCCACGGTGACCACCCTGGCCGGCGCTCGCGCCGCTGTGGAAGCGATCGCCGCTCTGCAGCAGCAGCACCTGGAGATCAGCGCCCTCCAGGACATCCACCAGGGTCGCGCCGCCACTGGCTCAGGCGCGGGCCAGACCCCGTAGGGTGATTTCCCTGTTCCCCAAGCCTCCTTTGACGGTCGCCCCCAGCCCCACTGCCCTCGCCCCCGGCAGTGACGCCACCACCGCTTTCCGCTCCGCCTACCAGAACCGCTACACCTGGGAGCCTGGCTTCGGCGGCTACCGCGGCCGTTGCGTGTGGGAGCAGCCCGGCGTGAACGGGGAACCCGACCAGCGCGTGGAGGGCACCTTCGTGGTGGGGGCGGACCTCAAGGCCCAGGTGGAGGGCGTTGCCGACGAGACGGTGCACAAGGCGGTCGCCTCCCAGCTCTGGGAAGTGGCGATCCACCGGGTGCGCCGCAGCTTCGAGCAGACCCACGGCGAGAACA
Source organism: Prochlorococcaceae cyanobacterium (assembly GCA_044347105.1). GTDB lineage: Bacteria > Cyanobacteriota > Cyanobacteriia > PCC-6307 > Cyanobiaceae > NIES-981. The sequence goes on along the minus strand of JBIIXY010000079.1, from coordinate 4,783 downwards.
CCTTCACCGCCGGCGACACCGACGCTGTGGGAACCGAGGTGATCGTGGGCGGAAAGAACAGCGGCGACCGCTACCGCATCCACAACAACGTGGTGACCATGGTGCACCGTCACATCCACGGCACGGTGGTGACGATCTTCACCGAAAGCGTCACCGACACCGGTAGCGGCTATCTCAGCCGCAGCTACACCAGCCGCTATGCCGATCCGGCCAGCGGCGAGCCGAAGGGAGGCCTGAGCCGCTTCACGGACACCTTCGTGCCCCTGGTGGAGGGCGGCCCCTGGGTGCTGAGCGAGCGGCTGGTGGAGACCGAGGCCTTCGGCGACACCCCTGCAGGGCGTCAGCTTTTCCGTTTCGAAGCCCTGGAACCCCTGGTCTGAGCGGCGTTTTGGTGGCACCATCGCCCCAACCTTGCGGCGGATGTGTTGCCTTTCCTTGACGCGCTCAACAATGTGGTGTGAGGCCCGATCACCCTCTGGTTGATCGGCCTCACCGGGCTTTACCTGATGGTGGGTCTGCGCTTCATGCCCCTGCGGCGCATCGGCTTCGGCTTCCGCCAGGCCCTTGGCTCGATCCGTGGCAGCAAGGGGGAGGGTGATGTGAGCGCCTTCGCAGGGCTCACCACCGCCCTGGCGGCCACGATCGGCACGGGCAACGTGGCCGGGGTGGCGGGCGCGATCGCCACCGGTGGCCCCGGCGCGGTGTTCTGGATGTGGCTGATCGCCTTCGTGGGCATGGCCACCAAGTACGCCGAGTCGCTGCTGGCGGTGCACTACCGCGAGGTGGATGAGCTCGGCGAGCACGTGGGCGGCCCGATGTATTTCATCCGCAATGGCCTCGGGCCCGGTTGGGGCTGGCTGGCCACCCTGTTCGCCCTGTTCGGCACGCTCGCCGGCTTCGGCATCGGCAACGGTGTGCAGGCCCATGAGATGGCCCTGGCCCTCAAGACCTCCCTGGGCGTGCCCGAACTGCTCACCGGCGTGGTGATGGCGGTGATCACCTTCCTGGTGCTGATCGGCGGCATTGAACGCATCGGCAAGGTCACCGAAGTGGTGGTGCCGTTCATGGCGATCGTGTACGTGGCCGGCGCCCTGGTGATCCTGCTGGTGCATATCGGCGAGATCCCAGCCGCCCTGGGGGTGATTTTCAACGACGCCTTCACCGGCCAGGCCGTGGCCGGCGGTGCCCTGGGCACCGTGATTCAGAAGGGCATCTCCCGCGGCGTGTTCTCCAACGAGGCGGGCCTGGGTACGGCGCCGATCGCCCAGGCGGCCGCCAAGCCAGGCGATCCCGTGCTGCAGGGTACGGTGGCCATGCTCGGCACCTTCATCGACACGATCATCGTCTGCACGATGACGGCCCTGGTGATCGTGATCAGCGGGCTCTACACCGGCGATCAGAGCGGTGTGGCACTCACCATGGCCGCCTTCGACAAGGGTCTGCCCGGTGCCGCCTGGCTGGTGACCTTCGGCACCGTGTTCTTCACCGGCACCACGATCCTGGGCTGGGGCTACTACAGCGAACGCTGCCTGGAGTTCCTGGCGGGAACGCGGGCGATCAAGCCTTTCCGGCTGCTCTGGGTGGCGGTAGTGGTGATCGGTGCGGTGGCCACGGGAGGGGTGATCTGGACGGTCGCCGACATCCTCAACGGCCTGATGGCGATTCCCAACCTGATCGGCCTGCTGCTGCTCTCGGGCACCGTGTTCCGGCTCACCCGTGCCTACACCTTCCAGGAGGCTGAGCAGCAGGCGGCCCTTCCTTCTCAGCGCTGAAGGGCGCCAGACAGCTCTGACACCCTTGCAGTTCTCAGGGCAGGGGAGCGATCTGCTGGAGCTTCTGGTTCAGCTGCATGGCCATCGACTGGCGGCCCACGGCCAGCACCTTGAGGGTGTCCTCGTGCATGCGCAGCTGGGCGTCAGCCACCTGCATGCCCCGCACCAGCTCCTTGACGTCATCGGGCAAGGAGTTCAGGTCGTAGCGCTTGCCCTCGAAGGTGAGCACAGGGGGTTGTTGCTGCTGCGCGATGGGATCCACGAGGACTGCTGAAGTGGGCGGCCTCAGGATAGGGATCCGCTGCCGCCAGGCTCCTTCTCCGGCTCGGAAGCAGCACCGATCGGTCGCTTGAAGAAGAACATCAGCAACGGACCCACCTGGGCCGCCTCCACCATCTCCCAGTTGTCCCGCCCCAGGGCATTGAGAAAGAACTGCAGCTGTTCGGCGGGGTGGCGGGGCTGGGCGACACCGCCGCTGTACTGCTGGGGGAATTCCCGGCGCAGGTATTCCGGGCTCAGGGCACCGCCCAGCCGCTCGCTGTCCGCCTTGGGGGAGGGCGGTTCAGGCGGGTTGCCACTCTCCACGTTGATGTGGATCACCCGGTACTCCCAGGCCATCGGCGCTGCGTTCAGGGGTTGAGATCGATGAACTGGCGGCGGCAGAGATCGCGGTAGCGACCGCCGCCAGCCAGCAACTGATTGTGGCTGCCCTGCTCCACGATCCGTCCGTGTTCGAGCACCACGATCCGATCCGCTCGCTGCACGGTGGCCAGACGGTGGGCGATTACCAGCACCGTGCGGCCGGCCATCGCCTGCTCCAGGCCCCGTTGAACCGCCTCCTCCGCCTCGGCATCCAGGGCGCTGGTGGCCTCGTCGAGCAGCAGCAGGGCCGGGTCGCCGAGCACCGCCCGGGCGATGGCCAGCCGTTGCAGCTGGCCACCGGAGAGGTTGCGGCCGCGCTCCTCCAGCCGGCTGCCATAGCCCTCGGCCAGGGCTTCGATGAAGCCATCGGCGTTGGCCAGGCGGGCGGCGGCCCGCACCTGGTCGCGGCTGGCGGGCCGGCCGAAGCGGATGGCCTCCTCGATCGTGCCCGAGAACACCGGGCTCTGCTGGGGTACCAGCGCGATCCGCCTGCGCAGCTCATGGGCTCGCAGATCGGCCAGGTCGTGACCGTCCAGCAGCACCCGTCCCTGCTGGGGGGCGTTGAAGCGCAGCAACAGTGAAAACAGGGTGGACTTGCCGGCCCCGGAGGGACCCACCAGGGCCACCAGCTGGCCCGGCTCCACCTCCAGGTTGAGGTTCTGCAGAACAGGGGAGCTGCCGTCGTAGTCGAAGCTCACACCCTGGAGCTGCAGCTGGCCATGCACCGCCCCCAGGGCATGGGCGTCGCTGCGGTCCGGTGCCTCCACCGGTTCGGCCTCGATCGCCCTTAGCCGCTGCAGGGAGGCCTGCCCCTGCTGGAACTCGTTGAAGTTGGTGGTGAGGTGGGCGATCGGGTCGATCAGCATCAGCAGTGCCGCCACGTAACTGCTCAGGCCCTGGCCGTTGAGCTGGCCGTTCTGGATCCGCCAGGCGCCGATCAGCAACACGGTGAGGATGCCCAGAGCCTCCAGGAAGCCCACCACCGGATGTTGCAAGGCGAGCAGGCGCAGCGTGCGGTAGCGGGCGCTGCGGTGTTGCTCAACCTCCAGGTTGAAGCGCTGCTGCAACCAGGGCTCGGCGGCATAGGCGCGCACCAGGGGCAGCCCGGCGATGGCCTCGGCGAGCAGACCGGCCAGCTCGCTCACCTGGCGCTGGCTGCGTTCTGCAGCCGCCATCACCCGGGCGCCGAACCCGCTCACCAGCAGGGCGATCAGGGGGGCCAGCAGCAGGGTGGCCAGGGCCAGGGGCCAGTCGAGCCAGAGCATCGTGGCCAGCACCGCCAGCAGCTGCAGGGCGCTGGGCAGGGTGTCGTGGATCGTTTTGTAGATCACTTCGCCCACCCGGTCAGCGTCCTCGGTGAGGCGGTAGGTGAGGTCTCCGGCGGAGAGCTTGTCGAGGGCGCTGAAACGCAGCTGCTGAAGCCGGGCGAACAACTGCTGGCGCAGGCCCTGGCTCACCCGCAGCGCCGGATCCGCCAGCAGACTGTCCTGGCCGAACTGGGCCAGTTTCTGCACCAGGAACACCAGCAGGGCCAGCAGCACCGTGCGGCCGCTGCTGGCCAGATTGCCGGCGCCGATGGCGGGAATCAGCTGGCCGGCCAGCAGGGCCAGCAGCGGCCAGCAGGCCACAGTGACGACCACGCAGGCCCCGCCCGCCAGCAGCCGGCGCCGGTGGGGGCGCAGCAGGGGCCAGAGCCGGGCCGCAGAGCTTCCCAGGCTGGGAGCTGGCTGGGAGGATGGGGACATGGGCGCACGCTAGGGCTCACGCCCGCCCCCACTCCCCCATGGCCTGGAAGCTGGATCAGTACCTCAAATTTCAGGGTCTGGTGGCTACCGGTGGTGAGGCCAAGCTGCGCATCCAGCGCGGCGATGTGCGGGTGAACGGCCTGATCGAGACCCGCCGCGGCCGGCAGCTGGCGGTGGGGGATGCGGTCAGAATCGATGGCCGGGAGTTGGTGGTGGTGCCGCTGCAGCGGCCAGGCTGAGGTTCCGGTCCGCCGGCGCATTAGCGTTTGCCCATCTCCAATGGGTTCGCAATGGCGCGCAAGGCCGACCGTCAGACCGTGATCGCCGGCAACTGGAAGATGCACATGACCTGCGCTGAGACGCGGGCCTTCGCCGCCGCCTTCCGGCCCCTGATCGCCGACCTGCCCGCCGGTCGCCAGGTGGTGATCGCCCCGCCTTTCACCTCCATCCCCACCCTCTGCCGCCACCTGGAGGGTGCTGGCGTGGCGATTGCCGGGCAGAACGTGCATTGGGAGGACCAGGGCGCCTACACCGGCATGATCTCGGCGCCGATGCTGCTGGAGCATGGCGTCAGCCACGCCATCGTGGGCCACAGCGAGCCCCGCAAGTACTACAGCGAGAGCG
>JBIIXY010000077.1:0-10769 GCA_044347105.1 Prochlorococcaceae cyanobacterium | reverse complement strand
TCGGGCTTCACGGAGCTGCTGGCCGAAGCCGACCGCTGCGCCCACCAGCTGGAGGAGGACGGGCTGCTCAGCCTGGCGATTCCCCTGCACGCCAGCGATCCCCTGCGGCTGCTGCCCCACCTGGAGGGCGCGGATGGCGGCGACGGCTTCCGCTTTCTCTGGGATGGAGCCCCCGGGCTGTGCATCGCCGCCAGTGGCCGGGCCCACAGCCTCGAACTCAGCGGCCCACGCCGCTTTGAGCTGGCCCAGCGCTTCTCGCGCCTGTGTCTGGCCCGGCTCGGCCAGGCCCCGGCCCGGCCCACCCCCCGCCTGGCCCGGCCGCGGGTGCTGCTGGCCTTCGGGTTCTTCGACGCCCCGCTGGAGGCCCACCCGCAGGCGGTGCCGGGAGTGCAGGTGGTGCTGCCCCGCTGGCAGCTGAGCCGTCATGGCCAGCACTGCTGGCTGCGGCTGCAGCGGCCCCTGGGGGGCAGCGTCAGTGCCCGTGGTCTGGCGGAAGAGCTGTGGGAGAAGGCCCGCGCCCTGGAGAGGCTGGCCGCTGAGCCCGCCCCCTGGGCAGCGGCTCCGCTGGCGGTGCTGGAGCGCTCCGCCTGGCAGGAGCGCTACCGCCTGGCCGCCAGCCAGGCCCTGGCCCTGGTGGAGGAGGCCAAGCTCCAGAAGCTGGTGCTGGCGGTGCGTCAGCAGCTGCAGTTGAGCGGCACGCCAGACCCCCTGGCCCTGCTGCCCCCCCTGCGGCGGCACCAGAGCGGCAGCTGCCGCTTCCTCTGGCAGCGCCAGCACGGTGCAGCCCTGCTGGGGGCCTCGCCGGAGCGGCTGCTCACCGTGCGCCAGGGCCAGCTGCGCAGCGATGCCCTGGCGGGCACCGCCCCCAGTGGCGATGGCGGGGCGCTGCTGGCCTCGGCCAAGGACCGGCTGGAGCACGAGCTGGTGGTGGAAACGATCCTGGCGGGACTGGCCCGGGCCGGCCTGCGGCCCCGCCGGCCGCGCCGGCCCCAGCTGGCCCGCCACGGCCAGCTGGTGCACCTGCACACGCCGATCACCGCACCCCTTGGGCAGCAGGAGCCGCTCAGCGTGGCTGCAGCGCTCCACCCCACGCCGGCCGTGGCCGGTCTGCCCCGCCGGGAGGCGATGGGCTGGCTGCGCAGCCTGGAGCCGTTCGAGCGCGGCCACTACGCAGCACCGATCGGCTGGATCGACAGCGCCGGCGACGCCGACCTGCGCGTGGCGATCCGCAGCGGCACCCTGCGCGGTGCCCAGCTGGAACTCACCGCCGGGGCTGGCCTGGTGCAGGGCTCGGCGGTGGAGCGGGAACTGCGGGAGGTGCAGCTGAAGCTGGGGGTGCTGCAGCAGCAGCTCAACCTGCCGGCCGGTCAGGCCCCTGGGCCATGGCCGAGCTGACCATTGCCCTGCAGCTGGCAGGGATGTTGGCTGTGGCCCTGGCGATTCGCCAGGTCGTGGGCCGGCACCGGCTGGCGCGCATCATCTTCGAGGCCGACACGCCCGCTGGCCGCAACTTCGACCTGGGCCTGCTGATCGCCATCGTGCTCAGCGTGGTGCTGGTGGTGCTGGAGAGCGATCCGCGGCTGCAGTGGCGCCACAGCGAGCTGTTTGAACCGCTGGAGCTGGGCTTCGCCCTGCTGTTCACCCTGGAATACCTGCTGCGGCTGCTCTGCGCCGATCAACCGCTGCGCTACGCCCGCAGTTTCTTCGGCATCGTGGACTTCCTCTCCAGCATCCCGCCGCTGGTGGGACTGGGGGCCAGCCGGGGGCGCTACCTGGCCGTGATCCGCATCCTGCGGCTGCTGCGGGTGTTCCGGATCCTGAAGCTGGGCCTCTATCTGCGGGAGGCGGCCCTGCTCAAAGCGGCCCTGATCGCCAGGCCGCCCGCTCCAGCCAGCAGCCCTCCAACCGGCAGGACTGCCCGGGTGCGGCGAACGCGATCACCTGGCCCGGGCCCGGCACTGCCACCGCTGTGGCGGCCGCCTGGCCACCGCCGATCAGGGCAGCAGCGCCAGCGTCTGATCCGCCAGGGGGATGCCGCCCAGCCGTTCCACCTCGCGGATACCGGTGGGGCTGGTGACGTTGATCTCGCTGAGGCGGCCGTCGATCACATCGATGCCCACAAAGAACAGCCCCTCGGCGCGCAGCGCCGGCGCCAGCTCCGCGCAGATCGCCCGCTCAGCCGCGCTCAGGTCGGTGGCCTGGGGCTGGCCGCCCACCGCCAGGTTGCTGCGAAATTCGCCACCGCTCGGCACCCGGTTCACGGCCCCCAGGGGCTCGCCGTTCACCAGCAGGATGCGCTTGTCGCCGGCGGCCACCCCGGGCAGAAAGGCCTGCACCATCACCGGCAGGGTCTCCATGCCCGTCACCAGCTCCAGCAGGGCGCGCAGGCCAGGCGTGCCGGCGGCGGCGAATACCACCCCCTGGCCGGCCCGCCCGCCCAGGGGCTTGAGCACCACCTCGCCGTGCGCGGCGGTGAAGGCGGCCAGTTCCTCCACCCGGCTGGCCACCAGGGTGGGGGCCATCAGGTGGCTCCAGCGCAGGGCGCTGAGCTTCTCGTTCCAGGCCCGCAGCGCCGCCGGCCGGTTGATCACCGTCACGCCGTGCCGCTCGGCCAGCTCCAGCAGATGGGTGGCATAGAGGTAGGCCTCATCCACCGGCGGGTCCTTGCGCATCCACACGTGGCTGAAGGCCTGCAGGGGCAACCGCTGGGGCTCTCCGAGGCTGTACCAGGGCTCGCAGGTCACGGGGGTGGCCAGCGCCCAGGCGCCATGACCCGCCGCTGCATCGGGACCCTCGGCGGCGCTGAGATCAGCCGGGGTGCACACCCACACCGACCGGCCGGCCCGTTCGGCCGCCTGCATCAGGGCCACGCTGGAGTCCTTGGCCGGATTGAGCCGCGCGATCGGATCGATCACGAACAGCTGGGCTCCAGCGCCCAGCGCAGGGGTGGCCATCACTCAGGCCGCCAGCAGGGGGTCGAGCCGGCCGCCGCGCTCCAGGGCGTGCAGCTCGTCGCAGCCGCCGATACCGGCGTCGTTGATGAAGATCTGGGGCAGGCTGCTGCGGCCGTCGGCCCGCTCGGTCATGGCGGCACGGGCCTGCTGATCGCCGTCGATGGCGTACTCGGTGTAAGCCACACCCTTGCGGTCGAGCAGCGCCTTGGCCCGGATGCAGAACGGGCAGAAGCGCCAGGTGTAGATCTCAACCTTCGCCGCCATGCGGGACCTCGTAGCCGGTGGGCGGATCCTAGAAGTGGGTCGCTATTGAGTACGGTCAAGCCAGCCCTGCCCGTCGCCTCGCCGTGACCGCCACCACCAGCGGCCCCGCCAGCACTCCCGCTGCCGTGCCGCTCGACCTCACCGACTTCAAGCGCGACCTCTCCGAGCTCACCGACCGCCTGGGCCAAGCCCAGGACTGTCTTTGACGAAGCTGCCTTAAAAGCCCGGCAGCAGGATCTGGAGCAGCTGGCCTCCCAGCCCGACTTCTGGGACGACCAGAAGCAGGCCCAGGCCAAGATGCGCCAGCTCGATGAGGTGAAGGGCCAGCTGGAGCAGCTGGCCCAGTGGCAGGCGGCCGTGGCCGATGCCGAGGCCACCGTGGAGCTCTACGGCCTTGAGCCCGACGACGAGCTGCTGGCGGAGTCCAACGGGGCCCTGCAGAAGCTGCGCGCCGACCTGGATCGCTGGGAGCTGGAGCGCCTGCTGAGCGGCCCCTACGACAAGGAGGGTGCCGTGATCTCGATCAACGCCGGCGCCGGCGGCACCGACGCCCAGGACTGGGCCCTGATGCTGATGCGGATGTACACCCGCTGGGCCGAAGACCACGGCATGAAGGTGACCGTGGATGAACTCAGCGAAGGGGAGGAAGCCGGCATCAAGAGCTGCACGATCGAGATCGAGGGCCGCTACGCCTACGGCTACCTGCGCAACGAGAAGGGCACCCACCGCCTGGTTCGCATCAGCCCGTTCAACGCCAACGACAAGCGCCAGACCAGCTTTGCCGGCGTTGAGGTGATGCCGAAGATCGAGGAGGAGGTCAAGCTCGACATCCCCGACAAAGACCTGGAGATCACCACGTCGCGCTCGGGCGGCGCCGGCGGCCAGAACGTGAACAAGGTGGAAACGGCCGTGCGCATCCTGCACATCCCCACCGGCCTGTTCGTGCGCTGCACCCAGGAGCGCTCCCAGCTGCAAAACAAGGAAAAGGCGATGGCCCTGCTGATGGCCAAGCTGCTGGTGATCGCCCAGGAGCAGCGCGCCGCCGAGATTGCCGACATCCGCGGCGACATCGTGGAAGCGGCCTGGGGCAACCAGATCCGCAACTATGTGTTCCACCCGTACCAGATGGTGAAAGACCTGCGCACCCAGCACGAGACCACTGACGTGCAGGGCGTGATGGACGGCGACCTGGATCCCTTCATCCAGAGCCTGCTGCATGCCGGCGTGGAGGTGGGCGGAGGCACAGGCGATGACTGAACCCCAGCCCGATCCCGCGCCCCAGGCAGCCGGCGAGAACCCCAGCTTCGTGAAGCTGGCGATGCGCAACATGGTGCGCAAGGGCCGCCAGAGCCTGTTCCACTTCGGCCTCACGGCGGTGGGCTTTGTGGGCTTCATCACCCTGATCGCCTGGCTGGGCCGGCCCCAGCTGCCCGGTGGCTGAGGCAGACGTGGCTGACTCCAGCCCCACGCCCGTGCACCAGGCCGCCCCGGTCGACCTCGACCTGGCCTTCGCAGCCGATGCGGGGCTGGCGCCCGAGTTGCTGCAGGCCGGCGGCGCCTGGCTCGATCCCCTGGATGGAGCGGATCCCTGGCACGCGCTCCTGGGCACCTGGCTGAGCCAGCTGGCCGCCGAGCTCCCAGCGGAGCTGCAGGCCCCGGCCTACAGCCTCGGCCTCAGCCTGGTGGGCGACGCCGAGATCGCCGCCCTCAACGGCGACTGGCGCCAGAAGCAGGGCCCCACCGACGTGCTGGCCTTCGCCGCCCAGGACGACGACCTCGACGGGGCCCCGCCGCTGCCCCTGCCGCCAGCCCTTCTGGACGACGAAGCTGAGATCCATGGCGCTGAACCCCTGGAGCTCGGCGACATCGTGATCGCGGTGGACACCGCCGCCCGCCAGGCCCCCGAGCACGGCCACAGCCTGGAGCGGGAGCTGCTGTTCCTGGCCAGCCACGGCCTGCTGCACCTGCTGGGCTGGGACCATCCGGACGACGCCAGCCTGGCGGCAATGCTGGCGCGCCAGCACAGGCTGCTGCAAAGCGCTGTTCTGCCATGAGAACGGCGGTAGGGTGCCCCTGTTGCCCCGTGGATCGTGCTGCCGCTGCCGCGACCTGAAGCCGACTCCGAACCGCTGTCCAGCCTGCCGGCCGTGGCGGCCGGGCGCGGCCGCTCCCACCGCCTGGGGGCCTGGACCGTGGCCGGCGATCTGCCCGCCAGCTTCCGCTACGCCGCCCAGGGCCTGGCCTACGGCTTCAGCAGCCAGCGCAACTTCCGCATCCATGTGTTCACCGGCCTGACGGTGTTCCTGATGGGTCTGGGGCTGGGCCTGCCGCCGGAGCAGCTGGCGGTGCTGGTGCTCACCGTGGCTGCTGTGCTGGTGCTGGAGCTGATCAACACCGCTACGGAAGCGGTGGTGGATCTGGCCATCGGCCGCAAGTTCCACCCCCTGGCCCGGATCGCCAAGGACTGCGCCGCCGCCGCCGTGCTGGTGGCGGCGGCGGCCTCGGTGCTGATCGCCCTGCTGCTGCTGGTGCCGCCACTGCTGGAACGGCTCGGCCTCTGAGCCGGGCCGGGGCCTTGAATGGGGCTGTCACCACAACGCCGCTGAGGCGTTTCCCTCCCGCCGATGCTGCTCGTTCTCGACAACTACGACAGCTTCACCTTCAACCTGGTGCAGTACCTGGGGGAGCTGGCCGCCGAGCACCCGCTGGCCGCCGAGCTGCGGGTGGAGCGCAATGACGCCCTCAATCTGGAGCAGATCCGCGAGCTGGCACCGGCGGCGATCCTGATCTCGCCGGGGCCCGGCGACCCCGACCAATCGGGGGTGTGCCTGGAGGTGCTGCGCGAGCTCAGCCCCACGGTGCCCACCCTGGGCGTATGCCTGGGGCACCAGTCGATCGCCCAGGTGTTCGGCGGCAGGGTGGTGCGCGCCAGGGAGCTGATGCACGGCAAGACCTCCCCGGTGTTTCACGGCGGCGCCGGCGTGTTCGCCGGGCTGCCCAGCCCACTCACCGCCACCCGCTACCACAGCCTGATCGCCGAGCGCGAATCCTTACCCGACTGCCTGGAGATCACCGCCTGGCTCGAGGACGGCACGATCATGGGCCTGCGCCATCGCGATCACCCGTTGATCGAAGGGGTGCAGTTCCATCCCGAGAGCGTGCTCACCCAGGACGGCCACCGTCTGCTGGCCAACTTCCTGCGCCAGGCCTCCAGCTAGCGTCCTGGTCCCGCCCAGCTCAGTCATGCGCCTCCTGCCCTTGCCCGGCCTGGGTGTTGCCCTGAGCGCCGCCCTCAGTACGGCCCTCAGCACCAGCCTGACGGCCACCGCTCCAGCCCTGGCCGCAGGCGGGGTGTCGATCACCAGCTACGGCCACAGCGCTCTGCTGATTCAGGGAGGGGGCCAGAGCGTGCTGGTCAACCCCTTCCGGGCCGTGGGCTGCGCCACCGGCCTGGCGGAACCTCGGGTGGGCGCCACGGCCATCCTGGCCAGCAGCCGCCTGCTGGACGAGGGGGCCCCCGGCGTGGCCAGCGGCCGCTTTCTGGTGGATCCAGGCACCTACAAGGTGGGTGGCCTGAGCTTTGAGGGCATCGGCGGCCCCCACGACCGGGTGGGCGGCCGCCGCTTCGGCCAGGCCACCATCTGGCGCTGGCGCCAGGGAGGCCTGAACTTCGCCCACCTGGGCGGCACCGCCGCGCCGATCAGCCCGGCCGACAAGGTGCTGCTTGGTCGCCCGGACGTGCTGATCATCGGCGTGGGCGGCGGCGCCAAGGTGTATGACGGCCGCGAGGCGGCCGAGCTGGTGCGCGAGCTGCAGCCGCGGGTGGTGATCCCGGTGCAGTATGTGAGCGGCAAGCCTCCGGCCAACTGCGACCAGGGCAGCGTGCAGCCCTTCCTGGAGGCCATGGCCGGCACCCCGGTGCAGCGCACCGGCAGCCGCATCAACCTGCCCGGCAGCCTCAGCGAAGGCCCGGTGATCAAGGTGATGCGCTGAGGGTCAGCGTTCTAAGGCAACCCTCGGTAGGCCTGCCAGAAGCGCTCCATCTGCCCCTGGGTGCCGATGCTCACCCGCAGGGAGCCCTCGATCAGGGGCTTGCCCGCCATCGAGCGCACCAGGATGCCCACTTGGCGCAGACCCTGCTCCACAGCGTCAGCGGGCCGGCCGGGCCAGATGAGCAGGTAGTTGCCACCGGCGGCGTGGTGACGCACGCCGGCCGCCTGCAGCTGCTCCAGCAACCAGGCGCGGGCGCGCCTCACCTCGGCCACGTAGGCATCGGTGAAGGCCTGGTCGGCAAGGGCGGCAAAGGCCGCGGTCACGGCGAAACTGTTGATGTCGTAGGGGCCGGTGACCCGGCTGATGCGATCGATCAGCGGCGCCGCGCCGATGGCGAAACCCATGCGCAGGCCCGCCAGGCCGGCGGTCTTGGCCAGGGAGCGCAGCACCACCAGGTTGGGGGTGGCGGTGAAGTCGGCCAGCGGCAGCACGCTGTCGCCGGTGAACGCCTCATAGAGCTCATCCACCACCACCAGCGTCTGGGGGGCGAGGGCCGCCAGCTCCAGGATCGGCTCCGGCGCCAGCCGCGTGCCGGTGGGGTTGTTGGGGTTGCAGATCAGCAGCAGGCGGGGCGGGCGCTGGGCGGTGGTGCTGCCGCCGGGCTCCAAGAGGGCGGCGCGGACCTGCTCGAGCGGGAAGGCGAAATCGGGCAGCCGGTAGGGGATGACCTCAATCGCCATCCCCTGCATCTGTGCGCAGGGGCTGTAGTAGCCGAAGGTGGGGCTGGTGGTGAGCAGGGTGTCGCCCCGATCGCCGTAGGCATGAAAGATGGCGTGGATGGCGGCATCGACGCCGTTGAACAGGCCGATCTGCTCGGGCTGCAGGGGCCGGGCCAGGACGGACGGGCCCGAGGAGTGCGGGGCTGAGAGGTTGGCGATGAACGCCTCGCGCAGGCCGTCGTATTCCGGATAGATGGCGATCTGCTCAGCCGGAATCGCCCGCAAGGCCGCCACCACCTGCGGGCTGGGCCCCACGGTGTTCTCGTTGAAATCCAGGCGCAACAGGCCCCGCCGGCCCTCCAGGGGAGCGCTGTAGGCCTGCAGGCTCTCCACCTCGGGGCGGGCGTCCGGCACGTTCACGCAGCAGGCCGGCCTCACCGGCGGAGCAATGGGGGCAGCGTAGGCAGGGCCCCCAGCCCCCTTCCGGCAGCCTGAACCGGCACGTCTGATCAGGCCCTGCTCTCCACCCACACCGACAGGGACCGCGGCGGACAGCGGAACTCCGCCCAGCCATCGGCATTGGTGCGGATCGGCTCGCGCCGGTGCTCCGTGATGTCCACATAGCTGGCGTTGGGCCGGCCGGTGGCCATCCACTTCCAGCCCTCGTCGCCGTTGCTGAGCAGCACCGCCAGACCGCGGGGATGGTCGGGGGTGCCGGCGCGGGTCCAGCCGATGCAATTGGGATGATCGAGCCAGTCGCGCTGCTCGCCGTAGGCGTGGTCGCGGCGGGCGGCCAGCAGGCGATCCAGGATCCAGCGGTGGCTCACCAGCTCCACATCGTGCTGCTGGCCGTCGCGGCCGCGGTCGCGGTAGCGGGCACCCTCGTAGTCGGGCAGGAACAGGCAGGGGTAGCCCTCGCGCCGCAGCAGGATGAAGGCATAGGCCAGCGGCTTGAACCAGGGTTCCACCACCGACTCCAGGGACTGCAGGGGCTGGGTGTCGTGGTTCTCCACCAGGGTCACGGCCAGCTGGGGCAGCTCGCGCATCAGGGTGCCGTCCAGCAGGCGGCGCAGGTCGTAGCCCGAGCCCTGGCGGCTGGCCACATGGAAGTTGTGGTGCAGCGGCGCGTCGAACAGGTGGATCTGGCCACCGCTGCGGGAGGCATACCAGCGCAGGGTGTCGAGGTTGGTGGTCCAGTACTCGCCCACCACGAACAGGTCGCGGCCGGCATGGGCCTCCACATGGCTGAGCCAGTCGGGAAAGAAATCAACGCTGATGTGCTTGATCGCATCGAGCCGGAAACCGTCCACCCCCACCGTGTCGAGCATCCAGGTGCCCCAGTGCTTGAGGGCGGCGCGCACCTCGGGGTGGTCGATATCCAGATCGCAGCCCATCAGGTAGTCGTCGTTGCCGCGCTCCAGATCCACGTCGTCGTCGAAGGCCTTGCCCTCGATCCGCCACACCGCCTGAAAATCGGGCTCGCGGCTGTTGTAGTCCACGGCGTCGAAATGCCACCAGTGCCACTGCATGGCGGAGTGGGCGCCGCCGCGGGCGGGATAGCTGAAGTGGGTCCAGGCGCGAATGGGTCGCTGGTCGCCGAGGGGCTGAAGGCGGTTCTGGGGGTCGTGGGGGGTGGCGTTGAACTCCTCCTCGGCGTCGGCCCCCATCAGGTGGTTGAACACCGCATCGGCATAGATCTGCAGGCCCGCCGCGCGGCAGGCAGCCACGGCCGCCAGGTACGCAGCCCGGGTGCCGTACTTGGTGGCCACGCTGCCCTTCTGATCGAACTCGCCCAGGTCGTAGGGGTCGTAGATGCCGTAGCCCACGTCGTTGCCGCCGGCCTGGCCCTTGCCCGCCGGCGGCAGCCAGAGGGCGGTGATTCCGGCCGCAGCGAGATCCCGGGCCTGGCGCTCCAGGCGCCGCCAGTGGCCGCCATCGGCAGGGGTGTACCAGTGGAAGGCCTGCAGCAGCACGCCGTTGTGCTCGCCGGGCTGGGCTGGGGCAGCGGACTGCATCGTGCGAACGGAGCGGGAGCCAGGTGAAGCCAGGGATCGGCGGCGGGAAGAGCTGCTGAGAACGGCCGCCGCGAATGCCATGGTGGCCGACACTCCAAGGCCGATCCGCAGGAAGCGGCGGCGGGACCGCAGACGAGCGGGGCTCAGGATTCTGTGCTGACCCCTCACCGCTGGCCGTCATCCAACAGCTGTTCAATCTGGTCGAGGGCCGTATCGAGGGGTTCGAGGTGGGCAGGCTGCTGGACGCGTGCCAGCGACTCACGGCGCACCAGAGAGGTTGCCGCGCTGAACTGGAGGAACTGTTGCGCCTGTGGCGGCAGGCGGGCTGAGGATCTGCTGCGTGTGACGCCGGCGACCGCCGCCAGCCACCGGCCGTGGCCAGCGTGGAGGCTGCCCCGGCCGAGCGCCTGCCCGCGATGAAGCTCTGGATCCTGCAGAAGGCGGCCGCGGCCGGTCCGGCCTATGAGGAGCTGCGCTTCCGCGAGGAGGCCCGCATCCTCGGCATCGCCCTGGAGGTGGTGTCGCCCGATGAGATCGACCTGATCGTGACCCGCGGCGGCCGCCGCTCGATCCGCCTGCGCGGCGAGGAGGTGGAACTGCCCGATGCCCTGCTGGCCCGCACCGGCAGCGGCACGAGCTACTTCAGCCTGGCGATCCTGCGCCAGTTCGAGCATCTCGGCGTGCCGGTGATCAACTCAAGCCGGGCGATCGAGGCGGTGAAGGACAAGCTCTACAGCCAGCAGCTGCTGGCCCAGATCAACCTGCCGATCCCGCGCACGATGCTGGTGCGCTTTCCGGTGGACAGCGAGCTGGTGGAGCGGCAG
>JBIIXY010000083.1:0-10420 GCA_044347105.1 Prochlorococcaceae cyanobacterium | reverse complement strand
CGGCGGAGGTGCTGGCGATCAGCGACGACAGCCGCGAGCTCAGCGTGCGCTGTGGCGTACTGCGCAGCACGGTGGCGCTCGAGGCCATCGAAGGCCTGCACGGCGAAAAGCCCGTGCCCCCCGAACCGCGGGTCCAAGTGCAGCTGCGCGGCCGCGGCACCGGCGCCGGCCGTGGCCCCCAGGTGCGCACCGAGCGCAACACGGTGGATGTGCGTGGCCTGCGGGTACATGAGGCCGAGGCGGCGGTGGAGGAGACCCTGCGCGGCTCCAACGGGCCGGTGTGGGTGATCCACGGCATCGGCACCGGCAAACTCAAGCGCGGCCTGCGCGACTGGCTGGCCACCGTGCCCTGGGTGGAGCGGGTGAGCGACGCTGAGCAGGGTGATGGCGGCCCCGGCTGCAGCGTGGTGTGGCTGAAATGAGGCGGGCGGCCTGAGGTTGCAGCTCTGCCGTGAGCCGCTGGCCTGCGCCATAGATTGAGATGGAGCCGCTTGGCAGGTGTGGCGGATCGATCATCTGACTGGTTGGAGCAGGCCAGGCGGGACCTGGAGCAGGCTGAGCAATCGATGGAGGCCGGCCGGCATGAGTGGGCCTGCTTTGCCGCGCATCAAGCTGCAGACAAGGCCCTCAAAGGGCTGAATCTGGCGCTGGAGCAGCAGGCCTGGGGGCGCACGCTCACCCGCCTCTGGGCTGCTCTGCCGGCGCAGAACTGGACTCCAGCGCCCCCTGAGGATCTTGAGGACCGTCTGCGCCTGCTGGATGGTTTTTATATTCCCACCCGCTATCCCGACAGCTATCCCGAAGGCACGCCGGGCGAGCATTTCGGCAGACTGCAGAGTGAGCAGGCGCTTCTCCATGCCGGAGTCATTGCAACCTGGGTCGGTGCTGCGCTGGCCCAGCGCAGAGCAGGTGCTTGAGCAGAGCCTGTCGCTGAGCCTGGGGATCGCTGAGCTCGGGGGCGGCGGCCGGATTCTCCAGCTGCCACTGCTTCTGGATCTGCCCAACCGGCGCCTGGCGGATCAGCTGTTCGGTCTGGGCGAGGCGTTGGCTGAGCTGGGATGAGCGGACACTGGCCTGTCGCTCGAGGTCGTTGACGCTCACCATGAACAGGGGGATCTGGCCGATGGCCAGCAGGGGCCAGCCCCAGGGTCTGGTCGCGGCGGCGCGCCCAGCGCAGAGCCTCCCGCCGGCCGTCCTGCAGGTCGGGCTCGGGTTCGAGCAGGGTGCTGAAGCGCAGCAGGGCGACCCCCACAAACCCCAGGGAGGTGGCATCGACGATGCGGCTGGCCAGCTGGGCGGCCCAGGCGATGGAGCGGGGGTTGAAGGGCAGCGCGGCTGCAAGCACGAGCAGGGCAAACACCACCACAAGAGTGAGGCCGGTGGCCCTGGCCAGCAGAGGGATCCTGGGGTGCAGCAGCTGGATCTGCTGGGATGGTGCGGGCATGGCGTTGTCATGGGGCTGTTAGCTGGGGAGGCTGAACACAAAAAAGCCCTGCCAGGGCAGGGCTGGAGAACGCTGTGGGGATGAATTACAGCTGAGTGCTGCTTCCGGAAGCGGAGCTCACAGGCCCATTGGCCAGGGTGGTGCGGCGACGCAGGCGGCGGCTGTAGCCAAAGGCCGCTCCCACCCCGAGCAGGGGCAGCGGACCTGGAACGGGGGCGGAGAAATTGCTGATCGTGGTGTTGCCACGGGCGCGGGAGCCGAACAGCACCAGCTTGGCGATCTCAGGGTCGTGGCCCAGCTGCGCCAGTGCTGCGCCGATCTCGGCAGCCTCCAGCCCCGGACCAAGCAGGCACTGTTGCCCGTGGTTGGGTGAAAAGCTTGCCACCCTTTCAGGCTAGGCCGGCTCAGCCTCAGCCTCTGCCCAGCACCGGCAGCTGGGGTTCGGCCTTGGCCGTTGCTTGGGCCGGCGGGCTCGGCAGGGCCAGGGCGTTGCCATCGCCGTCAAACAGGCGCCAGCCGGCGGGATCCACATCGAGGTGCACGGTTTCGCCTGGCACCAGCTGGCGGTCGGGATCGGCCCGCACCTGCACCAGGTGGTCGCACTCCGCCAGCCGGCAGGTGAGCAGCTGCTCGTTGCCCAGGGCCTCGCTGTGGCACACCTCCGCCGCCAGGTTGCGGTTGGTGGCCGGGGCCAGGCGCAGATGCTCGGGCCGCAGGCCGGCTGTGAGGCTCTGGCCTGCCCAGGGCGTACTGGCGCCAGCCAGCGGCTCCTCCAGCGCGAAGCGGCGCGAGCCCAGCAGCAGCTGACCGGCCGCCGGAATCTGCACCGGCAGCAGGTTCATCGGCGGGCTGCCGATGAACTGGGCCACGAACAGATTCGAGGGCCAGTGGTAGAGCTCCATCGGCGTGCCCAGTTGCTGCAGCGCTCCGGCGTGCAGCACGGCGATGCGGTGGCCCATCGTCATCGCCTCCACCTGGTCGTGGGTCACGTAGAGGGTGGTGGTGCCCAGGCGCCGCTGCAGCTCCACGATCTGGGTGCGGGTGCCGGTGCGCAGCTTGGCATCGAGATTGCTGAGCGGTTCATCCATCAGGAACACCGCCGGTTCCCGGGCGATCGCCCGCCCCAGGGCCACCCGCTGCTTCTGGCCGCCGGAGAGTTCCTTGGGCAGGCGATCGAGCAGGCGCTCCAGTTCCAGGGTGCTGGCCACGTCGGCGATCCGACGCTCGATGCGCGTTTCCCGGGGCGAGCTCAGCCGCAGGGCAGCGGGCAGCGGTCGGGTGGCCTGATGCAGGCCATCGCGCAGCTGCTGCAGCGGCGTGCGCGGCTGGCTGCGGCGCAGCCCGAAGCCGATGTTGCCAGCCACGCTGAGGTGGGGATAGAGGGCGTAGCTCTGGAACACCATCGCCACGTTGCGCTGGGCCGGCCGCAGGTCGGTGACGGGCTGTCCCCCCACCAGGATCTCGCCGCTGCTGGGTTGCTCCAGGCCCGCCAGCAGCCGCAACAAGGTGCTCTTGCCGCAGCCGGATGGTCCCACCAGCACCAGAAACTCACCGTCGCGCACGTGCAGGTCGAGCTGGCGCAGCACCGGCACCGGGTCACCGCCGCGGCGGCCTGGGTAGGTCTTGCAGACCTGCTGAAAGCGAACGTCAGCCAATCTCTTGTGCTGCCTCGGGCCCTGCATATGGCGCGATCCTAGGTTTGACGCAATGCAATTCATCGATCAGGCCCGCATTGCGGTGAAGGCCGGCCGCGGCGGCGATGGGATCGTGGCGTTCCGCCGCGAGAAATATGTGCCCGCCGGCGGGCCCTCGGGAGGCGACGGCGGCCGCGGCGGCGATGTGCTGCTGCGGGCCGACGCCAATCTGCAGACCCTGCTCGATTTCAAATACAAGCGGCTGTTCGCCGCCGACGACGGCCGGCGCGGCGGCCCCAACCGCTGCACCGGCGCCAGCGGCGAGCACCTCACGATCAAGGTGCCCTGCGGCACCCAGGTGAGTGACGCCCGCACCGGCATCCTGCTCGGCGATCTCACCGCCCCTGGCGATGAGCTGCTGGTGGCGGTGGGCGGCCGTGGCGGCCTTGGCAATGCCCATTACCTGAGCAACCGCAACCGGGCTCCGGAAAAGTGCACCGAGGGCAAGGACGGCGAGGAGTGGCTGCTGCAGCTCGAACTCAAGCTGCTGGCAGAGGTGGGCATCATCGGCCTGCCCAACGCCGGCAAGAGCACCCTGATTTCCGTGCTCTCGGCTGCCCGGCCCAAGATCGCCGACTACCCCTTCACCACCCTGGTGCCCAACCTGGGGGTGGTGCGCCGTCCCAGCGGTGATGGCACCGTGTTCGCCGACATCCCTGGGCTGATCGCCGGTGCAGCCCAGGGGGCAGGCCTGGGGCACGACTTTTTGCGTCACATCGAGCGCACCCGGCTCCTGCTGCATCTGGTGGATGCCTCCTCCGCTTCCGTGCTGGAGGAGGTGCAGGTGGTGGAGCGGGAGCTGCAGGCCTATGGCCATGGGCTGGCTCAGCGCCCACGCCTGCTGGCGCTCAACAAGATTGAACTGGTGCCCGCGGAGGAGCTGGAGGTTTTGCTGGAGCAGCTGAATCGTCACCTGAATGAACGATTGTCTCAGGTGTCTCAGGCCGAGCTGAATCAACAACAGGTGCTGGCCATTTCCGCGGCCACATCAACAAACCTGAACCAGCTGCTGGCGGCGGTGTGGCAGCAGCTGGGCATTCAGGGCTGAGGGAAGCAGAGCGTCAGTCGTCGTAGACGAGGCACTCGGGGGCCTCGGGGTTCATGTCGCAGAACACCTCAAGGGGGGTGGGGTCGTGGCTGTCTTCGGGGTGGTGAGCCTTGTACTCCTCGAGACCCTTCAGTTCGCCCTCCAGGTGGCGCACCTTGGCGTCATCGCCGGCGGCCCGGGCGGCCTCGATCTCGCTCTTGTCCTTCTGGATGTGCTCGTCGATGGTGCTCATGAGGTACCGGCCCACGGGGCCCGGAACGGATCGGGCCCACCATACGGGCCATCCCTGGCTGGATGGAATCCTTTTTGTGCGGCTGATGATCCGGCAGGCCGGCCGGACGCGCTTTTGTGTGCAAACCCCCACCATCAGGGCGCTACTCGGCCAGTTCACTCAGCTCCAGCCAGCGCTCCTCGGCCGCATGCAGCCGGTTGCTCAGGTCGGCCAGGGCCTGGGTGAGGGGCTCCAGACGGGTGTAGTCACCGCTGCTGGCGGCCAGCTCCTCTTCCAGCTGGCGGCGCTCGGCTTCCCAGCGCGGCAGATCTTCCTCGATCTGGGCCAGTTCACGCCTCTCCTTGTAGCTCCTGCGCCTGGGCTCCGTCTCGCCCCGGCGATCGGTTGGTTTGGCGTTGGTTGAAGGGGTGGCTGGTTCACCGGGCAGCGGGGTGGCGGCCCGGTTGGCCTGCGCCTGCTCCAGATAGGCGCTGTAGTTGCCTTCGAATCGCTCCAGTTCTCTGTTATGGAAAGCAAACAGGCGGTCCACGGTCCGGTCGAGGAACCAGCGGTCGTGGGACACCACCACCACACAGCCGCGGAAGTCCTCAAGAAAGTCCTCCAGGACCGCCAGGGTCTGCACGTCCAGGTCGTTGGTGGGCTCATCGAGCAGCAGCACGTTCGGGGCTTCGATCAGCAGGCGGCACAGGTGCAGCCGCCGCCGCTCGCCGCCGGAGAGCTTGCTCACCGGCTGGTGCTGCTGGGCTGGCGGGAACAGGAAGCGCTCCAGCAGCTGGCTGGCACTCAGGCTGCTGCCGTCCACCACCACGCTGCTGGCGGCCTCCTTCACCACGTCGATCACCTTGCGCGGCCGGCCCGCCGCGTCGAGGTCCTCCACCAGCACATCGCTGTGCTGGTCGAAGTAGGCCAGCTTCACGGTGCTGCCCAGCTCCAGCAGGCCGCTGTGGCAGCTCTGGCCATCGGCCCCAGCCTGTCCAGCCGCCACGGCCGCGATCCGGTTGAGCAGGCTGCTCTTGCCTGAGCCATTGGGGCCGATGATGCCCACCCGGTCTTCCGGACTGAAGCTGTAGCTGAAGCCCTTCAGCAGGGGCGGCTGGCCGCCGGTGCGGGCTTCCGCACTGGCCCAGATGCACAGGTCCTCGGCTTCGATCGCCCGCTTGCCCAGGCGGCGCTGGTTGCTGGCCAGGCTGAGTTCCCCCCGGGCCTGCCGTTTCGGGCTGTCCTGCAGGGCCTCGATCCGCTGGATGCGGGCCTTCTGTTTGGTGCTGCGGGCCTTGGGGCCCCGGCGCAGCCACTCCAGTTCCCGCCGCAGCACGCCGCGCAGCTTGGCCTCGCTGGCTTCGGCGGCGGCTTCCTCCTCCGCCTGGCGGGCGAGATAGGTGGCGTAGTTGCCCGCGTAGTGGCGCGCCTCCCCCCGGTCCACCGCCACGATCCGGTTGGTCACGCGGTCGAGCACGTAGCGGTCGTGGGTCACCAGCACCAGGGCCCCTGGGAATCGCCCCAGGAATCCCTGCAGCCACTGCACGCCATCGGCGTCGAGGTGGTTGGTGGGCTCATCCAGCAGCAGCACATCGGGCTCGGCCACCAGGGCGGCCGCCAGGGCCAGACGCTTGCGGTAGCCCCCCGAGAGCTCGCCCACCCGGCGGTTCCCATCGCGCACGCCCAGCCGATCCAGCACCTCCCGCACCTGCTGCTCCAGCGCCCAGGCCTGGGTCTGGTCCATGCGGGCATTGAGCTGGCCCAGCTCGGCCAGCAGGGCCTGCTGCTCACCACCGCTGCCGGCGGCATGGGCCAGGGCGTCGCTCACCGCTGTGTAGCGAGCCAGCAGGGCCATCTTCTCGCCACTGCCGGCGAACACCTGCTCCAGCACGGTGCGCCCGGGATCGAGCTCGGGCTCCTGGCTCACCAGCACCACCCGGGCCTGGGGCTGGGTGCGCCGCTCCCCGGCCCCCACCGGCTCCTCCCCGGCCAGCACCCGCAGCAGGGTGCTCTTGCCGGCTCCGTTGGGGCCGATCAGCCCCAGCCGGTCGCCGGGCTCCACATGCAGGCTGAGGTTCTCAAAGAGGGTGCGGATGCCGAAGTCCTTGCGGACCCCCACCAGGCTGATCAGGCTCACGCGGTTGTGGTTCGGCGCTGCTCCTCCAGAAAAGCAAACACGCTCTTGTCACCCACATCGGCCGCGGCGGCCATCGGGAACTTGCGCAGGCAGAGCACCACCAGCAGGGCAGCCTCCACCCCCAGCAGCCGCCCCACCGCCAGCGGGGGCAGCAGCCCGCTGAGCTGGCCGAGCAGGGCCAGGGGCAGCAGCAGGGTCACCCCGATCGCTTCGGGCCGCCGGAAGCAGAAGAACTCCTTGAAGCCGATGCCGGACAGTGCGGCGGCCAGGGGTCCCACCGCCCAGATCCAGCGGCCGTCCGCCGCCAGCGTGGCTGCCATGGCCGCCGGGCCCACCCGCCAGGCCAGCAGGGCCAGCCCCCCACAGCCGAGCAGCCAGAACAGCTGCAGGGCCTGGTGCAGCGGCCGCAGATAGATGTGAATCCAGCGCAGGGCCAGGCCGATCCCCGCCGCCAGCGGCAGCAGCCAGGGCCACACCAGCAGGCCCCCCCACAGCTGCCACTGCAGCAGCAGGGCGGCCTGGGCGATGGCCGCCATCAGCAGGCTGAGCCGGTAGGCCAGCACCTCGCGCCGGTCGCGCTGGGTGATCCGGAACGGGCCGTACACCCCCTCGAACAGCGCGTCGCTTTGCTGCTCAGTGGGCAGATCCATGGCGGGCAGCAGAGGGGCAGGCATCCACCAGTGTGGCCAGCTCCGGTCCAGCCGGGATGATCCCTGAAGGGTGCAGGGGAAAGAGGGCCCCGAAGTAGTCGCGGCGCCAGGCCTCCGGCCAGCAGCTGGCGGCCACCCCCGGCAGGGCGTGAAAGCGGCTGCGCCATTGCCACAGCGCCGGCAGTTGCCAGAGCGGCATGCGGCTTACGCCGAACAGGGGGGCGTAGACCAGTTCCAGGCGGATCAGGGTGGGGAACAGCTGCACGTCGGCCAGGCTGGGTTTGGCGCCGCTCAGCCAGGGGCTGGAGACCAGGGTCGCTTCCGCGGCCTGGAGCGTGGCGAACAGCTCCGCCTCCGCCTCGTCGTAGGCCGCCTGGGTGCGGGCAAAGCCGCAGCGATAGACTCCGTCGTTCACGCTGTGTTGCAGCCGCTGCCGCCAGGTGGCTGTGTGCTGCCGCTGCTCCGGCGGATCGAGATCGACCGATCCGGGGCCTGCGGGCCACTGGTTGAGCAGCTCGATCAGCCGGGCACTCTCGCCCACCAGCACTTGGCCCTGGCTGCGCGAGTAGAGCACGGGCACCGTGGCCCGCACACCCGGGCTGGCGCCGCAGCGGCGGTAGAGCTCCAGCAGGCTGGCGCAGCCCTCGAACGGCGGCTCGAATCGCCAGCGGCCTGCTTGCGGGTCGGGCTCCACCACCACCAGCTCGATCGTGGAGCCCAGCTCCCGCAGGCTCCACACCAGCCAGGCCCGGTGGGCCCAGGGGCAGCTGCGCCCCACGATCAGCACGTGGGCGCCGGGGCTGGCCGCATCCGCCGGCAGGGGCGGCAGGCTCGTGAAGCCGGCCTCCGGACGGCGGTAATGCCCTGCGGCATCGGCGGGGCCCAGGCCCGCCATCAACCGCAGCCACTGCCAGTGCCAGGCCTCCCGCACACCGCGCACCAGCCAGGGAGGAGGAGCCAGAGCACGCACCGGGAGTGATCGCGTCAATCTGGGCCAGATCCGGTTGACAATCCAGGGCCGCCGTATCCGGGCCTTGGATCCACAGCCTCTGGCCGCTGCCGTGCTTGTGGTGGCCGGCACCCATGGCAACGAGCGCAATGCCCCCTGGCTGCTGCAGCATTGGCAGCACCAGCCCGAGAACCTGGCCAGCGCAGGGCTGCAACTGGAGCTGGCGCTGGGCAACCCCGCGGCCTTTGCGGCCAATCAGCGCTACATGGAGCGGGATCTCAACCGCAGCTTCCGCCCCGATCTGCTGGCTGATCCCCAGGCCCAGGGCCCGGACCTGCAGCGGGCGCGGCAGCTGCTGGCCCTGCACGGTCCTGCGGGCGAGCGCCCCTGCTCCGTGGTCTTTGACCTGCACAGCACCACCAGTGCCATGGGGAATTCCCTGGTGCTCTACGGCCGCCGTCCCGCCGATCTGGCCCTGGCCGCCGCCCTGCAGGGCCGGTTGGGGTTGCCGATCTACCTGCATGAGGGCGACTCCAGCCAGAGCGGTTTCCTGGTAGAGCGCTGGACCTGTGGCCTGGTGATCGAGGTGGGCCCCGTGCCCCAGGGGGTGATCCAGGCACCGATCTGCCGCCACACCCAGTTGGCCCTGGAGGCGGCCCTGGCGGTGCTCGCCGACGCCCGTCAACGCCGCGTGCGCCTGTTGCCCAGGCTTGTGGTGCATCGCCATCTGGGCAGCCTCGACCTGCCCCGTGCCGGTGACGGCACCCCCCTGGCCTGCATCCATCCCCAGCGTCAGCATCGCGACTGGCGACCGATCCGTGCCGGCGATCCGCTGTTTGAACAGCCGGGAGGCGAGGTGATCCCCTACAGGCCGACCGCCGACCTTGAGGCGGCGGCTGCCCGCGGGGAGGTGGTGCCGGTGTTCATCAACGAAGCGGCTTATGGCGAGAAGGGAATCGCCCTCAGCCTCACCCAGCGCGAGGTGTTGCCGTGCGAGGCCAGCTGGGCTGAGGCCCTGATCTCCGTGGCCACCAGGCTGCGTCTGGCCGAGGGTCAGGGGCGCGGAGGACCGTTGTAGATCACCTCCAGCACCGACCGCCCATCCTTCGACACCAGGATTTCCGTCTCGGTGCTGGCGGGCAGCTGCAGTTGCTCCCAGCCCGGGGGGCCTCCCTGGAAGCGGAACACGAAGCCGTTGTCCTGCCGCTTCTGCAGGCAGGGGTTGTCGCTGATGCCGGCATACATGCAGCTGGCGGGGCGGTAGGCCGTCAAGCCTCCATTCAGGCGGATGGCGGCATCCCGGGCGAGGTTGAGGCCCCTTTGCAGCCCCTGGGAGTCGGCAAGGATCGCGTCAATGCGCTCCATCGCGCCTGCTGTGCGCGGGGCGGTCGGGCCCGTGGGGGTCTGGGCATGGCCCGTTTGGGCTGCCAGCGTCAGCAGCGCAGGGGTGATCAGCAGTGCAGCGATGCGCCGAGCAGGGGATCGAGCCGGGGGCCGAGCCGGTGATGAATAAGGCGGATGGAACATCGCCTGAGCGGAACTGCCCATCAGCAGATCCCATCCCTCCGGAGCTGTCAAGCCACGGTCAACCGCACACCAGGGTGTTCTGCTCTTGGGTGCAGGGCAGGTCGCTGCTGCTGCCGTCGCCCCAGTAGATGCGCAGCCGGTCGTCCTCGGTGCCCGTGCGCAGGGTGAGGGACTTCACCGGTCCGGCGGGAGGCTTGCCGGACGGATCCGCGCCATTGCGGGCGGGAATTGCGTTGAGCCGCTTCTCCAGTTGCTGGAGCTTGAGGTCGAGCTGCTCCTGACGCTGCTGCAGGTCCAGCACGGCTGCCGAAGGCTGATCCTTTTTGGGATTACACCCGCCGAGCAGCAAGGCCACACAGCAGCCGACGCCGCCGAGCAGCAGGGTGGCCCGGTGATGCGCCGGGGCAGGGCAGGGCAGGGCCATACGGGCTCAGCTGAGGTGCTGGAGAACGTCTAGCAGTCTCAGGCGGCAGCGGCCAGCCGCTCACTCCAGTACACAACCGCTCCCAGCCGCTCGAGTTCCTGACGGCGGCGGCGGGCCCACTGCACAGGAATCCGTTCCTCGAAGCGCTCGCCGTTGAGATCCCAGCGCAGCAACACCATGGTCAGGACATGAAGGGAACATCCCGAGCCTGCCGAGCGAATTGGACTCTGGCGAGGCGTGGTGGGCCAATGCTCACCCGTCCCTGCCAGCCCGCTTCGACATCCCCCTTCACAAACCCCGCAATCTTCCGTTACAGTTGCGAGCGACGGGATTCCG
>JBIIXY010000198.1:0-10819 GCA_044347105.1 Prochlorococcaceae cyanobacterium | reverse complement strand
CGTTGTAGTTGGGGATGGCGCGCTCAGCGCCCAGGTAGCTGAGGGTGATCACGCTGCCACCGGGGTTGAACAGGGGCTTGGCCCAGCGACACAGCGGCGCCAGGGAGTAGGCGCTCACCTCCAGGGCCCGGGCGAAGCCCTCCGGGGAGATGGCGGAGTAGTCGCCGATCAGCTCGTCCTTGCCGGCGAAGGCCAGGCAGTGCACCAGCACGTCGATCGAGCCCCACTGCTGCTGAACTTTTTGGAACACCGCCTCGATCTGGGCTGGGTCCTGCACGTTGAGGGGCTCGAACAGGGTGGGGGCTAGGGGGGCGGTGAGCTCGCGCACCTTGCCCTCGAAGCGGCCCTTCTCATCGGGCAGGTAGGTGACCCCCAGCTCGGCGCCGGCCGCATGCAGCTGCTGGGCGATGCCCCAGGCGATCGACTTGTTGTTGGCGATGCCGGTGACCAGGGCCTTCTTGCCGCGCAGATCGAGGAGCATGGGGAGCCGGTTGATTGGGGGGATTCTCCCCCAGCGGCAGCAGGTTGCCTCCTGGCCAGCGCCAGCGGCGCGCTTGCGGCAGCCCATCTAGCCTTTTGAGGCATGGATCAGATCCCGGCCGGCCGGGTGAACGGATGTTCAGTGGCACGCTCCCATCCGATCCAGCCCGGCTCGACGCCCTGCGCCGGGAATTCGAGCATGAGGGCAGTTTCAGCCAGGTGTTTGTGGTGCTCACCGTGGGGGCCACGCTGATCGCCAGCCTCGGCTTGCTGGCCAACAGCCCCGGTGTGGTGATCGGCGCCATGGTGGTGGCCCCCTGGATTCTGCCGCTGCAGGCGATGGCCTTCGAGATCCTGCAGGGGCGGCTGTCGATGTTTCTGCGGGCCCTGCGAACCCTGCTGCTCGG
This sequence comes from Prochlorococcaceae cyanobacterium, assembly GCA_044347105.1. Classification (GTDB taxonomy): domain Bacteria; phylum Cyanobacteriota; class Cyanobacteriia; order PCC-6307; family Cyanobiaceae; genus NIES-981. The sequence goes on along the minus strand of JBIIXY010000198.1, from coordinate 9,932 downwards.
TGTGCTGATCTGCCTGTCGCTGGCGATGGCCGTGGGGTATCTGGTGGCGTTGCCCAGCTTCGGCAGCGAAGTGATCAACCGCACCAGCCCCAACCTGCTCGACTTGGGGGTGGCCCTGGTGGCCGGTGCCGTGGCGATGTACGCCAAATTGAGGAAAGATGCGATCTCGGCCCTGGCTGGCCTGGCGATCGCTGTGGCTCTGGTTCCACCGATGTGCGTGGTGGGGATCCTGCTCTCCTCTTCCTTATGGGGGCAGGCCTATGGCGCCCTGCTGCTGTTCATCACCAACCTCCTGGGGATCATGGTGGGCGCGATGGCGGCCCTGGGAACTCTGGAGAAGGGGTATCGCAGCCGCCTGGTTCACAGCCGGCTCGGCCTCACCAGCGTGGCCCTCACGGCCCTGTTGGTGATTCCTCTGGGCAGCAGCTTCTATCGTCTGCTGCTCCAATCACGCCAGGAGGCCAAGGCCCAGCAGCTCGAGGGTGCCATCGAACAACAGCTGCGCAGCAGCACGATCACCCTTGGCAGTGACCCCGCCATCGATCTGGTGGGGCTCTCCATCGATTGGAACAAGAATCCCCCAGTGATCAGGGCCCGGGTGCGCGTGACCGATCCGGCTTTGCCCACTTCAAGACAGGTGGCTGATGTGCAGGCCTTCATCAACCGCAGTCAGGCGCCCCTGCGCTTCCGCCTGGTGGTGCAGCGCACCGCCGTGGACCTGATCGGCCCGGAGACGGCGCCCAACCCTCCCGAGCTGGAAGTCTTGCCCCCACCGAGCCAGCCACCGTTGCCCGAAACACCGATCGGCAATGACCAGCTGGATCCTGGTTGACCCGTGGTTCAGACAGGCGCTCCTCACTCCGTTGGCATGGCGACAGGATGACCCATCCCGCCCGACAGGTCCCGGTTCAGATCAGTCCATGGCGGCGGCGGCTCAGGTTTTTCTGCCGCGTCAGCCTGCTGCTGCTTGTGATCCTGGCCATCAAGATCCTGATGCACCGACAGCACTGGGAATTATTGGCTCCCAATCCCCTCTTCCCGGCGTTGGTGGCTTCCGAGGTGTTCTTGATGGGATTCCTACTCAATGGGGTGATGATGGATTACAAGGAGAGTGAGAAGATTCCCGGGGAGCTCGCGGCGGCACTGGAGTGTCTTGCCTCGGAGGCGCGCAGTGTCAGGGAACGGCATGCACAGGCTGATGTACAGGCTGATGTGAGCGGTGCTTTGGCTCTGCTGGTGGGCTTCGCCCATGATCTCCTGGCCTGGATCCGAGATGCGGGGGCGTTGAGCCCTCTGTTGAGCCAGCTTGATGACCTGCAGCGTTCGATCGAGCGACTGGGACTCTGCAATGCCGCACCACTTCAGGCGCGGCTGCTGGTTGAACTGGCGGGACTGCGCCGGCAGATTTATCGCATCGAGGTCATTCGCGAGACCGCATTTATCCCTACTGTTTATGGCATGACTTATGTGGGTGCGGTTCTACTGATTGGCGGCCTTTTGTTTGCTGAGATTGAACCATTTGGAGAAGGTCTTTACTTCATCGGTGCCATCACGCTTCTGCTGCTCAAGTTACTGATGTTGATCGGCGATCTGGACAATCCGTTTGCCTTGGGGCAGGCGAAGTCTGTCGAGAGTGTCACTGTTGATCCTCTGGCGCTGGCTGTTGATCGATTGAGTCGAATCGCTGCGGAGTGATGACTGAGCCCATGCTCCCCGCTGCCAAGGGCGGCCGCCGCGCGGCGGAGCAGCGCCTGGCGGCCATCGATCCGGCCCGCTACGGCGCCACCCGCAATCACCTGGATGGGGCCGTGACCGGCCTTTCCCCCTATATCCGCCACGGGGTGCTCACCCTCGCCGAGGTGCGTGAGGCGGTGTTCGAGCGCCTGCTGGCCAGGGGCGAGTTCGAATCGACGCTGCAGACCGAGCTGTTCGCCAGCGTCCCCGCTGGCCGGCACTGCAGCCCGGTCCAGCGCCGCGCCGGCGAGAAGCTGATCAACGAGCTGGGCTGGCGCGACTACTGGCAACGGCTCTGGCATCAGCTGGGCGATGGCATCTGGGTCGACCGGGAACCGCTCAAGACCGGCCACCCACCCGAGGCCTATGCGCCGGAGCTGCCGGCCGAGATCGCCGCCGGAGCCACGGGCCTGGCCTGCATCGACGGCTTCGCCGCCGAGCTCAGCGGCACGGGCCGGCTGCACAACCACGCGCGCATGTGGCTGGCGGCCTACGTGGTGCACTGGCGGCGGGTGCGCTGGCAGGCCGGTGCCCGCTGGTTTCTGCAGCACCTGCTCGACGGCGACCCGGCCAGCAACAACCTCAGCTGGCAGTGGGTGGCCAGCAGCTTCAGCCACAAGCCCTACATCTTCAACCGGGCCAACCTGGAGCGCTTCAGCTCCGGCCTGTACTGCGGCGATTGTCCGCTGGCCCGTGGGGGCTGTCCCTTTGACGCCAGCTACGAGGCATTGCAGGCCCGCTTGTTCACACCGCTGGTTTCCCACGCCGACACCAGGCCGGCCCATGCCGCCCAGGCTGTCGAACCCCAGCCGCCGCCATTTCCCCTGCCTGCACCGGCGCCGCCACGCCGGCCGCTGCTCTGGGTGCATGGCGAGGCCCTGGGACCGGCCAATCCCGCCCTGCGGGCCCACCCCGGCGCCCCTGCTCTGTTCGTGTTTGACGAGCCACTGATCCAGGGCCGCACCGCCACCACCGGCGGCGCACCACTGGCGGCAGGGCGGCTGCGCTTCCTGCGAGAGTGCCTGGCCGAGCTGCCCGTGGCGGTGACGCAGGGCGACGTGGCGGTGGAACTGCTGGCGGCCGCCAGCGCCTGCGGTGCCGATGGCATCGTCACCAGCCGGGCGGTGGACCCCCGCTTCAGCGCCATCGCCAACCGCCTGGCGGCGGCCCTGCCGCTGCAGGTGCTGGACCCGGAGCCCTTTGTGGATCTGCCCCACACCGGCCCGGGCGCGCCGGATCTACGCCGCTTCTCGCGCTACTGGCGCCGGGCCGAGCCGCTGGTGTGGGCCGTGGGCAGTTCCCAGCATCCTGCCTAGCCTGCATTGTCGCCATGATTGCTTGCCCTCACTCCGCTTCCAGCTTCAGGGTTTCGTTCTCGCGCTGAGCGCCCTGGCGTCCCTGCCCTGTGCCCAGGCCGGGCCGCTGCTCTCCCAGGTGGTGCCCTCCCGTCTGGGCCCACTGCAGTTCGTGAACGGCTACCCCACCGCCGCCACCGCCAGCAAGCTCTACGACGAACTCGACCTGCAACGCGCCACCCAGGGCTACCTGTGGGCCCTGCCGGCGGTGGGCTTCAAGGCCCTCTACGACGCCCAGGCAAAAACCATGGGCGTCCGCAACGGCGACGTGCTGCTCTACCGCACGCTGCAGGACAAGGCGGGGATGCTCACGCCCAACATCACAACCCTCTACGCCTTCAGCTTCTGGGATCTGGCCAGGCAGGGTCCGCTGGTGGTGGAGGTGCCGGCGGGTCTCACCGCCGGCGGCGTGCTCGACATCTGGCAGCAGCCGATCACCGACCTGGGCCAGACCGGGCCCGACAAGGGTGCCGGCGGCAAGTATCTGATCCTTCCCCCCGGCGCGGCGGAGGTGGAGGCCCCCGGCTACCGCATCTTCCGGGCCTCCAGCAACCAGGTCTGGTTCGGCACCCGCGGTCTGGCGCCCGACAAGGCTGTGGCCGAGGCCACCGTGCGCCAGCACCGCCTCTACGGCTGGAACCAGCGCGCCAACCCGCCGGTGTCCCGCTACGAGGAGGTGGGGGGGCGCCCCTGGCAGTCGGCCCAGCCCGCGGATCTCTCCTACTGGCGGCTGCTGAGTGATCTCTACGCCAACGAGCCGGTAGCACCGCGCGACCGGATGATGTTCGGCATGCTGACGCCACTGGGGATCAGCCCTGGCCAGCCCTTCAAGCCCGATGCCCGGCAGGCGCGGATCCTCGGCGAGGCGGCCCAGTTGGGCGACCTGATGGCCCGCACCATCGCCTACGACAAGCGCACCCCCGGCGCCACGGTGTACCTGGGCAAGCACTGGGAGTACGCCGTCCTGTTCGATCTCGATCAGGAATCGCCCGACAAACGGCGCGTGCAGTTCGACGAGCGCAGCTCCTGGTTCTACGAGGCGATCGGCATGTCGGTGGGCATGCAGGGCCGGGTGCTCGGCTTCGGGCAGGTGTACCTGGAGACCTCCAAGGATTCCCGGGGCCAGTGGCTCGACGGTGGCCGCACCTACCGCATGCGCGTGCCGGCCAACGCGCCCGTGAAGCAGTTCTGGTCGATCACCCTCTACGACAACCTCAGCCGCGGCCCGCTGATCACCCCCCAGGGCGCCGCCGATCTCAGCTCCCGCAAACCCGATCTGATCACCAACGCCGATGGCTCGGTGGATGTCGATTTCGGACCGGTCCGCTCGCCCGGGGCCAAGAACTGGATCCAGACGACTCCGGGCAAGGGCTGGTTCGCCTACTTCCGCTTCTACGGCCCCACCGAGCCCTACTTCGCCAAGACCTGGCAGCTCAACGACATCGAGCCGCTGAAGCCAGCACCGCGCTGAGGCCCGAGTTCAGCCCCTGCCTCCAGGGCTGGGGGCATCAATCCGCAAACTGTTTCGTGTGATCTATGGCGCCATTCGGCACTCAATCCCGCTCCATGCCGGATCGCCTCCCGGCCTGGGGGGGCCTGCTGGCTGCGGCGCTGGGCAGTGCGCTGCTCCTGCCCCCCGTTCTCCAGGCGATGCCGTCTGTCCAGGCGACTCCAGCTCCGGCTCCGTCCGGGGCCGCGCTGCCACCGGCTATCCCTGCAGTGGCAGCCCCCGACCTGCGGAACCTCCAGGCCCCGTCGCCCGCTGAGGCCAGGGCCATCGCCAGGGAGGCCTGGCTGTATGCGTACGCCCCACTGCAGGGTTACCAGACGTTCTGGAACCAGACGCAGAACTCCGCATTCCCTGGCTACGTGGGCGGTTTCAACCGCTTCCGCCACTACAGCCGCCTCAATACTCCGGCTGACACCGACATCGTCACCCCCAACAACGACACGCCCTATTCCTGGGCCTGGTTGGATCTGCGAGCCGAGCCAGTGGTGCTGGAGTTGCCCGCCGTGGAGGCGCCCCGTTACACCGTCAACCAGTGGTTTGACCTCTATACCCACAACTTTGCCTACACGGGCGTTCGGACCACCGGCCGTCAGGCTGGCCGCTATCTCTTTGTGGGCCCCAGCTGGCGAGGTGTGGTGCCGCCGGGCATCACCCGGGTGTTCCGCGCGGAAACGGATTTCGTGGGCACGCTCACCCGCACCCAGCTGAACGGGCCTGATGACATCGCCGCCCTGCAGGCGATCCAGGCTCAGTACAGGTTGATTCCTCTCTCTGCCTTTAGACGCACCACGCCACCGCCCGCTGCGCCGGCGGTGGCGTGGCCTGCATGGGATGCCAAGGCAGCCGAGGGGATCGGCTTCATTTCATACCTCAATGCCCTGCTGCCGTTCATGCCAACGGTTCCTTCCGAGCAGGCGATGCGGGCACGCTTCGCGCGGATTGGCATTGGTGCCGGCCGCCCCTTCGATCCAGCCCGCCTTGATCCCGCCACCCGGGTCGCGATCGAGGCCGGCGTGGCGGAGGCTGCCCAGGAGCTCAAGGCCAAGGCCCTGGCTCAGACAAGCTCCCGCGGCTTCTTCGGCACCCGGGAGGAACTGGGGCCCGACTACCTCACCTACCGCTCGCTGGGGGCGATGCTGGGGATCTACGGCAACAGCGATGCCGAAGCCATCTATGCCTCCCAACAGACGGGGCCGGATGGCAAGGTGCTCGATGGCCGCCGCCGCTGGGTTCTCCGCTTCCCGGCCAGTCAGCTGCCGCCGGTGAGCGAGTTCTGGTCGATCACGATGTACACCCTGCCCCAGCGTCTGCTCAGCCCAAATCCGATCAACCGTTACTCGATAGGCGATCGGACGCCAGGCCTCCGCTACGGCGCCGATGGTTCCCTGGAGATCTACCTGCAGGCCGAGAACCCCGGCCCCGCCAAGGCGGCAAACTGGTTGCCGGCCCCGGCCGGGCCCTTTTTCTTCGTGGCACGGCTCTACGGCCCCCGGCCTGGGGTGCTCGATGGCTCCTGGTCGCTGCCACCACTTGTGGAGGTGCGCTGACGCCGCCGCTTTCCCCGCTACTGGCGGGTGGCTGAGCCCTTGGTCTGGGGGGGCTTCGCCGGTGCTGGCGGCTTGAGCAGCTGATCTTCCAGCTTCTTGATCGCCTTGGGGTCACTCAGCAGCTCGTGCTCCTGGAGCAGGGGGAAGGACTCCTCCCGCACCTCATTCGGCTGCCGCGGCGGCTCCTGCCAGCGGAAGCGGCGCTGGGCTGCCCGCCCCTTGCAGAGCGCCTCGCTCTCGCGCCGCAGCAGTCGGCGCACGTCGCGGCGGGCCACCACCTGGAAGAACTCCTCCCGCGTGGCCAGGCCGGAGCTGAACGGCGCCGAACCGTTGCCGTTGAACAGCCGGGCGGCATCCGGCCGCCAGCGGGGCTGGCAGATGCCGCTCTCGCTGAGGTCGGCATCGATCCAGATGTGCAGCCCGAAACCGTCCGGCTGGTTCACCACAGCCACGCCGTCGTGGGGCTGCTGTCGCTGGAGGGGGTACATCGCCCAGCTGGCCCGCTGGTGGGCGGGGGTGCAGCCGCTGATCACCAGGCCCAGCACAGTCAGGCTCGCCAGCGTGAGGCGCCGGAGGGGGCGGAGGGGAGGGATCAAGAGCGGGCCTGCAACGCTCCCGATGTTGCAGGAAACGCTGTCGCCGCTGTGCAGTGCCGGGCACCAGGGCGCCACACTCGCTCCAGCTGTTCGGAAGCCATGGCCCTCACCCCATCCCAGATGGTGCCGTTGGGCACAGCCCTGCCCAGACACGTTCTGCTGGAGGCCTTGCAGCAAGGTACGGCTGTGACGGTGTGCGGCGATCCGCTGCCGGCCCTGGAGCCAGGGCCGCTGCTGGTGCTGTTCATCTGCGCCCACTGCCCCTTCGTGAAGCACGTGGAGGCCGAGATCGGCCGGCTGGAGAACGATTTCCCCGCCTTGCAGATGCTGGCCATCGCCAGCAACAGCACCCTCACCCATCCCCAGGACGGGCCCGATGGCCTGCGCGCCCAGGCCCGGGCCCAGGGCTGGGGGTTTCCCTATCTGTTCGACGCCGACCAGCAGCTGGCCCGGGCGTTCAGCGCCGCCTGCACCCCCGATCCCTTCCTGTATTCCTGGGATGAAGCCGCGCAGCACCATCGCCTGGTGTATCGGGGCCAGTTCGATGCCAGCCGTCCCGGCAATGCCCTGCCCTGCGATGGCGCCGACATCCGCGCCGCCATCGCCGCCGTGCTGGCCGGTCAGCCGGTTCCCGCCGAACAGCGCCCGGCGATCGGCTGCAACATCAAGTGGCGACCGGGTGACGAACCGGAATGAGCCCGCTGATCGATCGGCGCAGGGCTGCTTAGTGTTGCCGCCATGCAAGTGCCCCCCTTCAGTCTCAACGAGCAGCTCAATGCGCTCGGGGACGAACTTGATCAGGCCGTGTTGCAGGTGCTGCGCAGCGGCCAGTACATCGGGGGCTCGGTGATCAGTGGCTTTGAACAGGCCTTTGCGGCAGCGATGGGGGTGGCCCATGCCGTGGGCTGCAACAGCGGCACCGATGCCCTGGTACTTGCCCTGCGCGGCCTTGGCATTGGCCCCGGTCACGAGGTGATCACCACCGCCTTCAGTTTCTTTGCCACCGCCGAAGCCATCAGCGCCGTGGGTGCCACGCCGGTGTTCGTGGATGTGGACCCGCACAGTTACCTGATCGATCTTGATCAACTGGAGGCGGCGATCACCCCGGCCACCCGGGTGTTGCTGCCGGTGCATCTGTTCGGCCGGCCGGTGGACATGGAGCGGGTGTGCGCCATCGCCGCACGCCACGGCCTCAAGGTGGTGGAGGACTGTGCCCAGGCCACTGGTGCCAGCTGGGCTGGCCGCCCCGTGGGCAGCTGGGGTGATGTGGGCTGTTTCAGCTTCTTTCCCACCAAGAATCTCGGTGGCGCCGGCGATGGCGGCGCCGTGACCTGTCGCGATCCCCGGCTGGCCCAGGCGATTCGCCAGCTGGCTGTCCATGGCATGCCGCGGCGCTACCTGCACACCCAGCTCGGCTACAACAGCCGCCTCGATGCCATCCAGGCCGCCGTGCTGGCGGTGAAGTTGCCCCACCTGCCCCGCTGGCTGGAGCAGCGACGGGCCATCGCCTCCCGTTACCGCCAGCAGCTGGCGGGCCTGCCTCTGCTGCACCTGCCCGGCGCCGGCCCCCAGGGCCACAGCTGGAACCAGTTCGTGGTGCGGGTGCCCCTCTGCAGCGCCAGTGCCCGGGCCTGTGCTGGATCTGTGGCCGGCTGCACCCCCTCCGCCGACAGTGCGGCGTTCAGGTTGCCCGAGGGCTGCTGCCGCGACTGGCTGCAGCGACAGCTCCAGGACGCCGGTGTGAGCACGATCATCTATTACCCGATTCCGATCCATCGCCAGCCGGCCTATGCCGACCTTGGCTACGGCCCGGGTTCCCTGCCGGTCACCGAGCGGCTGTGCACGGAGGTGCTCAGCCTGCCCATCTTCCCCGAGCTGAGCGCAGTCCAGCAGCAGCGCGTGGTGGAGGTGCTACGTACCCTGGCTCAGACCGCTGCGCCTGTGGCCGCCTAGGTCCTGATCGTGGCGTAGAGCCGCTTGAAGCGGGCTTGCTGAAGCTTGTGATTCACCACGGGCGCCGGGTAGCCGCGGCGCTCCAGGGGGGTGATCTCACCGCTGAGCAGATCCCTGGTGCTCACGTGCTTCAGCTCAGGCAGCCAGTGGCGGATGTAGCGGGCTTCGGGATCGAATTTCGAGGCCTGGGTGGCCGGGTTGAAGATGCGCAGCGGCTTGGGATCCATGCCGCTGCTGGCGCTCCACTGCCAGCCGCCGTTGTTGGCCGCCAGATCGCCATCCACCAGCCGGGCCATGAAGGCCGCCTCGCCCCAGCGCCAGTCGCAGATCAGGTCCTTCACCAGGAAGGAGGCCACGATCATGCGGCAGCGGTTGTGCATCCAGCCGCTTTGATTCAGCTGGCGCATGGCCGCGTCGATGATCGGCATGCCGGTGAGCCCCTCTCGCCAGGCCGCAAAGCGCTCGGGGTCGTTCTCCCACGGGAAGGCGCGCCACTGGGGGCGGTAGGGGCCTTCGGCCAGCTCGGGGAAATGGAACAGGGCCTGCTGGTAGAACTCGCGCCAGGCCAGCTCCTGCTCCCACACCTGGATCGAGGCCAGTGCTTCTTCAGCCCCCCCCAGGGCCGCCACGGTGTCGCGGGCCTGCTGGGCCGCCGCCCAGGCCTGGCGGGGGCTGAGGGTGCCGAACTTCAGGGCTGCGCTCAGGGCCGAGGTGCCGGCCTCGCCGGGGATGTTGCGGCCCTCGTCGTAGGCCAGCAGCGGGGCAGAGCGGCCGCTGTCGGCGCGGCCTGCTTCGCCCAGCCCCGCGCAGAAGGCCGCCAGTTGCTGCTGGGCCGCCGCTTCCCCGGGGCGGCAGGGGCAGAGGTCGGCGCCATCGAAGCGGTGGGGAGGCCAGGGCGGCGTGGTTGCCGGCTCCAGGCTCACCACGGGTAGGGGGACAAGTGCGGCGGGATCGCAGTCGAGCAGGGAGCTCGGGGCCGGCAGGGGCGCCAGGCCACCCGAGGCGGCCGAATCAAGGGCCTCCAGCTGCTCCACCCGTTTGCGCCAGCTGCGCCAGTAGGGCCCGTAGACCCGGTAGGGATCGCCGGCGCCGGTGCTGAGCGCCTCCGGCTCCACCAGCAGCTGGTCCCAGCCGGCCAGCACCTTGCGCCCATCGGCCTGCAGGGCCCGCGCCACCCGCCGGTCGCGCTCGCGGCCGAAGGGCTCCACGTCGCGGTTCCAGGCCACCACCGTGGCCC
>JBIIXY010000175.1:0-3334 GCA_044347105.1 Prochlorococcaceae cyanobacterium | reverse complement strand
GCCCAGGCCACCTCTGCCAGGCCGCCATCCCGGGTGGCGATCGCCTGCAGATCGCTGAGGCCCGCAGAGCGCTCGCCTGACGATGGCCGCATGGCTCTGCCCGGATGTGCATTTCAAGTTAGCCAGCCTGTTGCCGTGGGCATCGGCCCTGGTGTGCCTGCGGTGGCGAGGCGGATTGTGGTGGTGGGTTGGTTGCGCAGATTGGTTTCCAGGCTGGCGAACGCGCTCTTGCCTGATGGGTCGCTGTGCCCGCAGGACGAAAATGACCCTAGTCTCATTGGACTGGTCATTGAGCTGCGGCATGGACTCCTCCTCCCCCCGGGCGATGCCGGGCCCTGCCCAGTCGCGACGGGTGTCCAAGTCCCAGTTCAAGGCCCATGCCCTGGAGCTTTTCCGCCAGGTGGAGGCCAGCGGCGAGAGCCTGGTGGTCACCGATCACGGCCGGCCCACCCTGGAGGTGCGCCCCTATCGCCCCGTCGAGTCCACCGCAGCCGACCCGCTGGAGCTGCTGCGTGGCTCGGTGCTGCACTACGACGAGCCCTTCGAGCCGGTTGCGGAGGGCGACTGGGGGGCGCTGGCGTGATCCTGCTCGACACCCATGCCCTCATCTGGTGGGCCAATGGCGAGCTGCAGCGCTTGTCTCCTCCGGCCCTGGCCGCCATCAAGGCGGAAATGGAGCAGGCGGCCAGGCCTGGCTCTGCCCCCGGGCTGCTGGTGTCAGCGATCAGCTGCTGGGAGGTGGCGATGCTCGTCCAGCGAGGACGTCTGGCGCTCCGTCTGGAGGTGGAGCGCTGGCTCGCCACCGTGGCTGCCATCCCGGCCATCCGCCTCCTGCCCTTGGAGCCCGCCGTGGCGGTGGCGGCCACGCGGCTGCCGGAGCCGTTTCATGCCGATCCAGCCGATCGCTTTCTGGTAGCCCAGGCCCGCGAGCTGGCGGTGCCCCTCATCAGCGCCGATCGCAACATCAGGGACTATCCCCATGGTCAGAGCCTGTGGTGAGGGGCGCGCGCCAGCTGCTTGTCCGCCGCCAGCAGGTCGTCCTCGATGGCGAGCTTGGTGCGCATGGATCAGGGTGTTGATCGGTTCGGAGATGCCCACCCAAGCGAAAGCCGAGCGCCACTGGCTGCCGGTGCCATACTTCATGGGTCGGCTCTCGGGCCGACTAGGTGGCTCACACCAGTGTTTCGGACAGCGGTTCGATTCCGCTCAGCTCCATTCCCCCGGCGCCCGGCCTCCCCGGGTACCCATCACGGGGCTGCAATGGTTTCGACGGGGCATGAGGAGGGTGACTGAAGCCTGCTCGGTGAGAGCAAACCCGTAACAGCGAACAACATCGTTCGTTTCTCCCGTCAAGCCGCCCCCGTGGCCGCCTGACATCTCTAAGGGAGATGGGGTGAGGTCAGCCTTATCACCCAAATGACCCATGGGCCCTGGAAGGGGCCTTTAATTCTGGCGCTCCGGCACTGGTGCTGCATCAGCGGGAATGCTGACCCAGCTGATGCGGTGCTGCTTCAGTCCGGCCTGAATCTCAGGCGGTGGCACCTGATCGCCAGGGAGTCCCCGCAGGGCCAGGCCGTAGAGCAGGTTCAGGCAGAAGCGGCCGCGGAAGTAACCCCCATGGCTGTCGATTTCAGGGCTGGAAGCCGCTCCAGCGGGCCAGCTCCTCCACGCTCTGCACCCCCACCAGCCGCGGCTTGCCGGGCATGTCCCAGGTGGGGAAAGCGCGCACGCCCGCGGCGGAGCAGCGGGCGCTGGCTTTGGCGTCCGTGCACTCCACGTAGGGCAGTCGCGCCCCGGCCTCCTTGCCGAACAGGGCCTTCTGCTGCGTGCAGGCCGGACACCACCAGGCCCCGTAGAACTGGGCGCCCCGGCCCTTGAGGTGGTTGGCGATCGCCTGCTGCCTGGCGTTGGATGCCGTCAGCGCCGCCCGGGCCTGGGCCAGCTGGGGCAGCGCCCGCTCGCCGGTCTGGGCGCTGGCCGTGGCCGCCAGCCCCAGCAGGCCCAGGCTGCAGGCGATCAGCAGGGTGGTACGCCGCGATCGGAGAGGGAACATCACGAACAACGGGAGCGGCTGATCCGAATCCGACGCTAGAAGGGCCCGTGTCCGCCGGCAGCGGGAGCGGACTGAGAGAATGACAGGCCGGATGGGCCGCTCCGTCCATTCACCCTTCGCCCGTTCACCCCCGCTGATGAGCGCCAACGGCTACCGCGACTACTTCAAGGTGCTGGGTGTGGACCGGGGCGCTGATGCCGACGCCATCAAGCGGGCCTTCCGCAAACTGGCCCGCCAGTACCACCCCGATGTGAACCCCGGCGACAAGGCCGCCGAAGCCCGCTTCAAGGAGATCAGCGAGGCCTATGAGGTGCTCTCCGATCCCGACAAGCGGCGCCGTTACGAGCAGTTCGGCCAGTACTGGAGCCAGGCCGGTGCCGCCGCTGGCGGCGGCATGGATGTGGACTTCGGCCGCTACGGCAACTTCGACGACTTCATCAACGACCTGCTCGGCCGTTTCGGTGGGGGCGCCGGCCCTGGTGCCGGCGGTTTCGGCGGCTTCGGCAGCGGCTTCCCGGGCGGCTTTGGCGGACCTGGGGGCGGGCGTGCCGGGGCCGTGAACCTGGATGCCGAAGCCACCCTCTCCCTCAGCCTCTCCGAAGCCTTTCGCGGCTGCGAGCGCACCCTGGCGGTGAATGAGGAGCGGGTGCAGGTGCGCATCCCCGCCGGCGTGAAGGACGGCAGCCGCCTGCGTCTCAAGGGCAAGGGCAACCTCCAGCCCGGCACGGGCCGCCGCGGCGACCTCTACCTCAACCTCAAACTCCAGCCCCATCCGGTGTGGCGCCTGGACGGCGACCAGCTGCGTGCCGACCTGCCGCTCAGCCTCGATGAGCTGGCCCTCGGCGGGGAAGTGGTGGTTGCCACCCCCGACGGCGAGGCCAAGGTGCAGGTGCCCCCCGGGATGAAAGTGGGCCGCAGCCTGCGCCTGCGCGGCAAGGGCTGGCCGTCCACCGCCGGCCGCGGCGACCTGCTGCTCACCCCAACCCTGCAGCTGCCCGAAACCCTCAGTGATCGTGAGCGGCAGCTGCTGGAGGATCTGCGCCAGGCGCGCAGCGTCGATCCGCGCCAGGGCTGGGCGGCAGCAGCCCGTCTCTGAGCCAGTGGCACAAGGCAGATCTCCCTGGCGTCGCAGCTTCGCGGCGACACCCCTGCTTTCGCTGGCCCTCGGGCTGCTGCTCACCCTGTTGCCTCTGGGGCCCGCCGTGGCCGCCCCTCCGCTCACCGTGCAGGTGGGGATGCACGTGCGCAAGATCTATGGGCTGTCGCTAGTGGATCAGACCT